>CAYZYO010000076.1:0-12403 GCA_964482585.1 uncultured Syntrophomonadaceae bacterium
CATTAATGCTACCTTCTTAGTCTCCTTAACATCGTGTACCCTGATTATGTCAGCCCCATTTACAATAGCCATAGCAGCTACTGCCAGACTTCCTTCTAACCGTTTATCTACTTCAATGCCCAGGGTTTGTCCTATAAAGGATTTCCTTGAAGCACCTGCTAATAAAGGCTTCCCCAGGCTTTTAAATTCCCATAATCTTTTAACTATTAACCGGTTTTCGCTGGCATTTTTGCCAAAGCCTAACCCAGGATCTACTATAATCTTATCTTCGTCTAATCCAGCATCAGATGCAGTTTTAATCGATTCCTTTAATTCAAGTATAATATCAGATATAAGATCTTTATAGGGTTTTCCCTGATCAAATTGTAACCTGTTGTGCATCAGGATAACCGGTGATTGATTTTTAACCAGTACCGGTAATAAACCGGTATTCAGTTTAAGCCTTCCAATATCGTTTATTAAATTAACTCCATTATCCAGGCATACTCTGGCAACTTCAGTACGAAATGTATCAACCGATATAACTATCCCTTTATTCTCCAGTCTCTTTATTATTGGCAGTATTCGTTCTATTTCCCGGTTTTCTTCAATCATAACTGATCCTGGTCGAGAGGAAGCACCACCAATATCAATTATATCGGCCCCCTCTTCTACCATCTCGAAAGCTCTTTTTACTGCCATATCTGGACTGGAATACCTATTCCCATCATAAAAGGAATCCGGGGTAAGGTTTAATATCCCCATTATTAAGGTTCTACAACCAATATCTAAGGTTCTCCCATTAGCCAGCTTAACTCTGCTTTTTCCATTTTCAAGAGTATCCAGTAAATCTTGTATTTCAATAGCAATTTTATCTAAACCAAAAGGTTGGTCTCTTAATTTATCTAGCAGTAATCTATACTGTTTAAGGCTTCCCATTAATAATACATCTGTATCCCCTTCTAATAAAAGGGCTTCCCTTTTAACAGCTGCTTCTCCTCCTTTAGACAGCATCTCCTGTTTTAATATATTAGCAGCTATGGCATTAACCCTTTTGAGCTTAATACACCGGTACACCGCTTTAGGCACCATGTATTTATAAGCTCCTGGATCTACTCCAATCTCTTTTAAAACCATTCTGGCTTCTTCTTGATCCTGAATTAAAACTGCATGATGACCCTGCATTACTTACCTCCGGCAAAATAGTGCAAACAATCTATAGTTGAAGAGATAGATGTTATCTTACTCTTATTATATTAACTTACTATTATTTTATGGCATTAACAAGATTATAGGCGTTTTTTGGGCCCTGATCTTACAATATTGTAGAAAATCGCACTGGCAGAACTGGATATAGAATCAGCCCGGATAATCTTCCCCCCAAAGACATGTCCTTGCTAATATTACTCTTCTCATATATTGGTCGAGAAAACAGCCAATATTTGTAGTAATTATATTAAACAAAACGGTTAAAAATCCTTCTTAATAGCTATTATTTTATGTATATTAACTATTCTATTTTATTATATGGGATACTTTTATGTCTTAAGTTGTGTTTTCTTCTAGGTTTACATTAAACCTCAATATTTTTACTTTTTTCTTTAAAATATACCTTAAAAAAATTAAACCGGGAATTTGCCCGGTTTAATTTAAAATCCACTTGTCTATATCTCTTTGGTAGTTTAAGATCTCTGATTCGTGAAAAAAAAGAGTTATTTCCCGTTCTGCAGCCTCAGGAGAGTCCGACCCATGGACAACATTGTGCCCCATATTAACTGCCCGGTCTCCTCTTATAGTTCCCGGTAATGCTTCAATGGGATTAGTCTTCCCTAATAAAAGCCGCATAGATGAAATAACATTAGTTCCCTGCCATACCATACCAACAACCGGTCCCGAAGTTATAAAAGATACTAGATCTTTAAAGAAAGGCTTTTCCTGGTGTTCAGCATAATGCTTAAATGCTAATTCTTCCGTTATCCAGATTAATTTTAATCCCAGGAGCTTAAAACCTTTTTTCTCAATCTTATTTATAACTTCTCCGATTAAACCTCGCTGTACTCCATCTGGTTTTACCATTATAAAAGTCTTTTCCAATTATATGCCTCCACAAATAATTTTAAAGTCTCTTAATTAGTATTATTTCGATTAGAGTGCTCCATTATGTTTAATCTTTTTAAATATCAACACTCTCAGGCTGATAATCGTGCTGTCCGGTTTTTTCAGTTATTTCCTTGTCAGATATTATCTCCTCAAATTCGTCGGCTTCGATAGTCTCTTTTTCCATAAGCCTGGCTGCCACCTGGTGTAGTTTATCCATCTTCGTGGTTAATATTTCTTCTGCCTTTTTATAACTATTTTCCATGCACATACTTGCTTCTTTATCTATAGCATAGGCTATAGCATCCGAGTAATTACGATCCTTAGAAATATCTCGCCCCAGGAACACCTCTTCACTCTTGTGCCCGAAAGTAAGCGGTCCTAATTCTTCAGACATCCCGTACTCGGTGATCATCTTACGCACTATCCCACTTGCCCTTTCCAGGTCATTTTGGGCACCGGTACTTATATCATTTAGAACTAATGCCTCGGCAACCCGGCCTCCTAGTAACATAGTAACTTCATCGAGAAGATACGCCTTGGTAATATAGTTGCGATCTTCTTCTGGAAGCAGGAGAGTATAACCGCCTGCTCGCCCACGGGGAATAATGGATATTTTATGCAATTTATCAGTATAGGGTAAAAAATATCCTACAATTGCATGTCCTGCCTCATGATAGGCTACCAGCCGTTTCTCCTTTTCGGATATCACCCGGGTCTTCTTTTCCGGCCCAGCTATTACCCTTTCAATTGACTCTTCCAGTTCTTCCATATTAATCTTTAATTTATCTTTGCGGGCTGTCAGCAGAGCTGCTTCATTAACCATATTGGCTAAATCCGCTCCTGTAAATCCTGGTGTGCGTTTGGCCAGTATCGCCAGGTTTACATCTTCTGCAGTAGGTTTTTCTTTAATATGGACCTGCAGGATAGCCTCTCTGCCTTTTACATCCGGTTTATCAATAAGAATATGCCGGTCAAATCTTCCCGGTCTTAATAGAGCAGGATCTAAGATATCAGGCCGGTTGGTAGACGCCATTACTATTATTCCTACATTGGTGCTAAACCCATCCATTTCCACCAGCAGTTGGTTTAGTGTCTGCTCTCTTTCATCATGGCCGCCACCCAGGCCCGCTCCCCGCTGCCTGCCAACTGCATCTATTTCATCAATAAATACTATACATGGCGCATTCTTTTTGGCCTGCTCAAATAAATCCCTGACCCTGGCAGCACCAACTCCAACAAACATTTCTACAAAATCGGATCCACTTATAGAAAAGAACGGAACTCCGGCCTCTCCGGCAACAGCTCTAGCCATTAGAGTTTTACCTGTACCTGGAGCACCATATAATAAAACCCCCTTAGGAATTTTGGCCCCTATCTCAATAAACTTATCGGGTTTTTTCAAAAACTCTACAACTTCCTGCATCTCCTCTTTCGCTTCATCAGCTCCAGCAACATCCTGGAAAGTGACGTTAACTTCCTCTCCGGTCATCAGCCGGGCTTTGCTTTTGCCAAACTGCATAACTTTGCTTCCTCCACCCTGGCTCTGGTTTAAAATAAAAAACAGGACAAAGATCAAGATCAAGAACGGAATTAAAGTAGTCAAAAACGATGTCCACCAGGGCGGTGGTGGTACAGGCTCAGTTGTAAAATCAACATTTTTTTCCTGCAGCAGTTTAACTATATCGGTTTCTTTGGCAGCTGTAGTTTTAAATAAAGTTCCATCTTTTAATTCACCTTGTATATTATATACAAGCTCGTCTACCTCTACCTGAACCGTTTTAACTTTTTCCTGTTCCACATAATTATAGAACTCAGGATAAGTAATATCGGTAATCTGCTCCTCCGGAGTAGAAGTCAATTTCATTGCAAATAGGGCAAGCATGACTATCAAAACATATATGGCAAAATTTTTAAGACGTTTATCCAATATCTTTCCTCCCCTTTGCAAGCATGAAAAAATTCACTATATTTTAGCATAACAACCCCCGATTTTCAATATCCCCTGGTTCAAAGAGATTACAAAAAGCTGCATCTTTTTTTTATTTTTAATATTACTTAAATATATCATAAATATAGTAAAAAGCCTGCTAATTATCTTTTTTCTCTTTTAATCATTAAAAATCTTTTAGTCTTTTGACTTATAGAAACTGAATGGGAAATTCTTAACCCGAATATTATGTATATTTCATTATCAGATGCCAACAGAGGTATCTTATCTCGCTGGGCTTCTGGCAGTTTAATATCAATAAAAAACTCTTTTATTCTCTTTCGGCCATCTAATCCCCTGGGACGAAAGAAATCCCCTGGTCTCCGGGAACGAATACAAATATCTTTACCAAGTTTATCATAATCCAAAATTATTGCATTATCTTTTGGTGCAAAATGTTCCTTATTTACCAGTTTAAATACAAAGGTCTCTCCAATTTCCGGTACAGTTAACTGCCCGGGAATAGAAACCTGGTAATTAAAAAAGACGCTTTGAGCTTGATGATCGGAAAATATCAGTTCATTGTAAGCTAGTTTAACCAGTATTCCTTTTTGCAAATGTAACTTTTTGGATGAACCTTCTTTTCTAGCAAGCTGCCTTATGCTCTGGATATCCTTCATAGTCCACCCGGATTCTCCTTTTAGACTGCTAAGAGCTTTTATAATTAACCTACGCTGGTAAGCCGGAGGTAAAGTGTTTAATATTTCTTTATTCAGGATAATGAGGTTTTTATCCTCCTTTATAGCGACCTTTTTCCATAAGTTATCTGTTTCTCCTTGCATTACTTCATTCTCTTCCCGGGCAATGTTAGCCAGCTGGTTTAAATTCTCCACAATTCTAGGATTAAAATTCTCCTGTAATTGTGGCAATAAACTATGTCGAACCCGGTTGCGAAGATAGGTCGAGTCATAATTGCTTTTATCAATACAATATCCTATATTATTATTTCCCAAATAGGCTATTATATCGTTTTTAGAAAGACTAAGCAGCGGTCTGATAATTCTGCCCTTTAACGGCATAATCCCTCTTAATCCTTTAATCCCGGCACCTCGTAACAAATGCAGCAAAACTGTTTCCGCAACATCATCCTGGTGATGAGCAGTAGCAATACGGTCAGCTCTTATATCATGCATTAATTGATAAAAATACTGGTAGCGATAATCCCGCCCCATCTCCTCAATTGATTTCTTTTCCTGCAATGCCATTTCCATAATGTCTACTCTTTGAAAATAAAAAGGTACACTCATATTATGACAGGACTCCCTTACGAAGTCTTCTTCATCTTGGGCTTCCTCGCGTAATCCATGATTTAAATGAACAGCAGCAATACTAAAACTCAGCTCTTTTTTAAGCTGGTTCATAATATGAAGTAAAGCCATAGAATCAGGACCACCTGATACCCCGATAATTATTAGCTCTCCAGGACGAGTTAATTGATGCTCTTTAATGAAATCGTTTACCTTTTTTAGCATTATAAATCTCCAAAATAGTATATATTATATGCTACCCAAGTTTACCCCAAAGTCAAACCCAAAATAAAGTATTGGATCCTGCCAATACTTTATTTTTGGTTTAATAGTTAAATTATGATATTCACTACAATGGGAAGTTGGTCGGTTGGTCAGGCAAATGTTTCGCCCCCCCACGTCGAGGCGGATTCAGACCGGCTAATGCCGGAGACTGGAACCTCCCATGGCTAAATAGAGTAAATCTGCCGCAGCTGAAACCGCAGCTGCGGTATACGATAGTTTAACTATTGCTTAACTATTGCTCAACTATCTTCAGCTATCGTTCAACTATCGTTCTTTTTCAAGCATAATCAATATTTATACAGATAACAGTCATATCGTCATTAGGTTTTCCATTACAAAGAATAAGTGCTTTATTAAGTATCATTTCAGCTACCAACTGGGGATCCTTTTCATCGATTGCCTCTAAAAACCCGGGTATCCAGTCACTATCATTAACTCCCCGAGAAATTTCTAATACGCCGTCACTTACTAATACCAGCATATCTTTAGCACAAAGCGCTCTTTTTTCACTAACTATGTCAATATTGTCCAGAATTCCAATTGGAAGGGAATTAGAGGTTATAACCCCTACCCTTTTCCCTCGCTTGATAAATGAAGGAGCACTTCCAATTTTAATAAAATCTACTTCAGCAGTATAAAGGTCAATCATCACCATATCTATAGTAGCAAAGGTATCAGATGTCGATTTTAACATGAGAACAGAATTTATGGTGTTTAACGCCACCCGGCTCTGAAATCCACTATTAAGCAGGTTTTCTAAAAGCCTTACTGCTGCCTGGCTTTCCGAACATGCCTTTTCTCCTACCCCCATTCCATCACTTAATGCTATTAATTCCTTTCCTTCTTTTAAAGTGGAAATAGTAAAACTATCTCCACAAATCTGTTCCTTTCCTACCTGGGCAGCCCCACTTGCTACTCTATAAGTAAACACCTTGGTCAGGGTAAATTCACATTGTCCCTTTCCCTTGGAGCAGGGACACTTTTTATCACAAACCTCCAGGTTCTCCCCTACCAGTGAAGAAATAGCCGGTGCTATATTAATATCACAGTTGTTTCCACTTGGACATGAATCAGTTACGACATTAATATACAATTGTTCTCCATTCGTTTTAACCGGAGTTATTTCTTTAATATTAAGGCCCATGCGTTTAATCCCGGCAATCAATTTATCCCGTACCGTAAAATCTATTGCTGCTTTTATATTTATTTCATCAGCCAGCTCTTTTATTATCTTTCCAGCACCTTTTAACTGCTTGCCCACCAGGTCGCGTGATTCATCTAATTTCTCAAGCCAGTATTCATTAATTCGCAGATTATCAAAAAGGTAATTTATAGTTGTTACCATCTCTCTTCCATAAATACAGTTCCTTTTAAAATCAGCTGGACATTCTTCAAAACTAACCGCACCTGACGTTTCGGCAATGGTAAATATATCCATTATTTCCTGGGAAGTCTGGTAACAGTTCTGTCCCCAGCAAATATCATAACGGGAACAACTTTCACAAAAACCATATGAAATTTCATTATATAAGTAATTTAAATATGCGGTTTCATGAGCTTTAGATCTTAACTTTGTTTCATCAGTAAAGGTACAACTCAATTCTTCAAAAACATCTGCCAGGTGTTTAATACGACTGCGGGCGGTTTCTCGGATGCGGGTATCTATGTTCTGCAAATCGGCTTCTTTTAAATTAGTTATTGGCCCCAGTGATTGCACTGGAACCTTGTCTATTAAATTCCCAGGGAGCAGACAAAATGCCAAACAGGCTATTCCCGTTTCCCAAATCCCCAGTATCGCCTCCTGAGTTTCTGAAATAAACATGGAAAATGCTAGGGTTCCCAGCATAAAACCTATTATTACTCCCAGTCGACTAAAATTTTTAAAGAGTCCCGCCAGAATTCCGGATAACGCGTACATCCCGAGGCTGGGAACAAAAATAGGGGATGATATCGAAGGAATAATGCCACACATTACTCCAACCATACAGCCACCCCCGCTCCCCCACAGGAATGCAGCTATTAATATCCCAAATCTGCACAGTATACTGCTAATGCTCAATCCTATAAAATGAATACCACTTAAGCCCATTACTATTCCTACACCAAGGACTAAAAAGGCGGCGATATCTTCGAAGCAAAAATTAACCAGGTGCTTTCTTTGTTTTACCACATCATTGGCAACGATGAAAACTAAGGTAAGGATTCCTGAAATTAAGGCTTCAAAAATAACCACCATTTCAGCATAAAAAGAAACTCCATTTATAACTACAACTAGACTTTTGGCTGCAAGTATTATAGAAATCGTTAAAACAGGTAGTCTCCACCAAATTTTCTCCTCCGGTATATTAATATAGCTTATTATCCCGGTCAAAAAGCATAAAACTAATATATTAGTCCACAGTTGAACCCCGTTTAACACGGTTAAGAATCCTGCTGCTGCACAAAGCACCAAAAATATAGAACGGGTTTTATTCCGGTATCCAAATGCGGTTACATAAGCAAAAACAAATGGCAGTAATTCTCCTAAAACAAAAGCCCGGGACATTATCAGAACTCCCATTCCAAGTAAGAGAGTATCTAATGCAGTAATAGCTTTAATAAAATCAATTAAGCTGCTATTGGAAAAACCCTCCCTGTTATAAAACCTTTTCTTTAGAGCATCACTTAACTCTCTTTTAATATTTCGCCTATTGCGAGCCTTAGGCTCTGCCACCCGTTGATAAGGATAAACTTCAAGTCTTTCTAACAATCGTATCCCCCCACCCTATCCAGTACTTGAAAAATACCAGTAAATATTAAACAGCCTTGCAGCACCTTTTTAAAATCCGGTGTCCGGGGCTGTCCAATAATTATAGCAGGATAGCCTGGTAAAATTTGTCATTAGGGGGATGCAGTTGAATTTTTATTAATACAAAATTCACTCATAAGAAAGGAGAATTCCTAAATTAAATAATTCTTCAACAAGAACATAACACAAGGAGACAGCTGACTGGACCTTTGTAGGCCCCAGGAAACTGTCCCCTCGTGTTCTTTCTATTTAAAAAATCCACATATTATTTTTTAAGGTAGCAGAACCAGTAAATGCCACCGGTAAACAATGCTCCACCAACGATATTTCCTAGAGTAACCGGGATCAGGTTATTCATAATAAATGTTCCATAGGTGAAAAACGATGTTACGGCTTCAGGTGCCATAGCAAAATTCTGGGCTACTGCAGCAGGCGCTGAATTAGCTACCGTAATCCCCATAGGAATAAAAAACATGTTGGCAACACTATGTTCAAAGCCGCTGGATACGAAAGCCATGATGGGGAAGAATATACCGAATATTTTTCCGATAACATCTTTACTGGCAAAAGCTAGCCATACAGCCAAGCAGACCAACCAGTTACAGCATATACCCCGGCAGAATGCAGCCCCCCAGGAAAGACTCATTTTGCCTTTCGCTATAGCAACCGCATTGGCACCCATGGCAGTCAAAGCAGTTGCATCCCCCCAATAACTACCATAATAAATAATATAAACAAGTGCAACAGAACCTATAAAGTTTGCTATGAATACTACTACCCAGTTATATAGCAAACCACCCCAACTGGCCTGTCCATTACATGCTGAAATAAAGCAAGCCATATTGTTGCCGGTAAAAAGCTCTGCCCCGGCAATAACAACTAACATCAGGCCTACGGAGAAGACTGCACCAAACAGGAATATGTTTCCGGAGGACCCTGCATCAGTCGCCGCTCCAATCTTTGTTGCCAGATTAGCTCCAAATCCAATGTAGGCCCCTGCTAAAAGACCTAAAACAACCATTTTGGCAAATGGCAATTCAGCTTTTGCTTTGCCGCCATTAGCAGCAGCTGCAGCAATTTCTGCTGGAGTCAGAAAATTCATGTTCTAATTCACTCTCCCTCAATAATTATTAGGTTTATATGTTGTATTTTGCTTCAAAACCCCCCTATTCTAACCCTCCTTTCCCATCTATTACGGATACTGCCAACCTTAAACAGCTCCTATTTCAATCTGGGCACACCCCTATCCATACGTTATGCCTAGATTAGTTTCCTTTTTTTTATTAAGCATTTAGCAGGTTTTAGCCAAGCATATTTATCATTTCTACAATAAATGGTAAAATAAAATATGTAAACAAGTTATTCAACAGAATATTACACTTAGTGCCAAATGTTCTCTCCAAAAAGTTTATTTCTACATTAAGCAGTAAATACCTGCGAACGCGAATTGTTTATGCTTAATATTAATTGCTTCTATAACATATTATTATAATGGAGGTGGGTTTTATGCCCCAAATTTCAGATAAGCCTATTAGATCAGATATTATCAAAAATCTCGAAGATAGTATACGGGGTTTTGAAACTAATTTTCCCCTGGAAGGTTTTCGCAAGAATAATTTTAGACAATTTCCAGGTATTACCCTGCTTACCTGTTCTGATGCGCGTATGCCGGTTAATATTTACGGGGAGATTTTTAACCGGATATTTTCCATTGAAAACATTGGTAATCAGGTCAAAACCAATGAGGGCTCAATTCTATACGGCTTACTCCACTTACACACCCCCATAATGATTATAGCCGGCCATACTGACTGTGGTGCTATAAAGGCTGCCAAATCAAATTTTATCGATGAACCCCTGGCAATCAGACATGAAGTATCTATAGTAAAGAATTCCCTGGAAGATGCCCAGCGTAAGACAGGGATTCAGCTTGACGGCGATAGTCAATTACGTATTACCCAGTTAGCAGAATTGAATGTCGATATGCAGATTCAGTATTTGTTGTCCAATTATGCAGTTGCTGATCTGGTTAATAATCATAAACTTCTGATCTTCGGGCTTATGGTAGATCTTCATAATGTCCATGAAGAAGGGCATGGTATAACCTATACTATTAATATCAACGGTGACAATAGTCTCGATAAGATTAAGAACTATCCTGATCTGGGGATATTTTCCGAGCGGGCAAAAAGGGTTACTCCGGTTTAATATCTATATATAAATAAGCAAATGATCACCTGGCTGTCCAATGCAGCTGAAACAACCTTAATTTAGCCTTATTGACCATTAAAAGAAATCCGGAAGTCTCCGGATTTCTTTATTTCAGCAATTAATGATTCTCTTTTATTGGTTTAAATCCTGCATCTTCCATATTATGCCTTCCAGGAGATCGCTCTCACTTACAGTTATTTCATTTTTGCCCAGGGATTCCATTACCAGCAATACTATTAGTGTACCTTTAGGGATTATATCCGCTCTTTCTGGCTGCAGTCCAGGAAGCCTTTTTCGCAGGTGCAAAGGCATTAATTCCAACATATTATAAATATCAGCGACTTCTCTACGGGTTAACACCTGCCCATGTACCAGATCAGGCAGGTATACCTCTAACGATAATTTCATTGCTACCAGAGTGGTAGCTGTACCCCCAACAAAAACCAAAGGGTTGCTGTTGAAATCTTCTTTTTTTCTGGATAGCGGTGACATCATTTTCGCTATTTCGATTGTTGACATATCCACGGCCTTTACTGCTCCAATTGGCAGGGACAGCATAAAATTGTCTCCATTGTCCTTGATAAACTCGGTACTTCCTCCACCCAAATCTACTACCAGAGGTACATCCTCAATCTCCAGCCCTCTTTTTACCCCGGTATAGCTTAATCTTGCTTCATCTTTTTCGGTAATCACCTCTACCTGACACCTGCACTCCTGTTCAGCCAGGGTAATAAATTCCTCCCGGTTAACTGCCTGGCGAACAACATCGGTAGCCACAACTCTATAAGAACTCACCCCAAACTCTCCCATTCTATAGCGAAAATTATACAGGGCTCTACAGGTCTTAGCCATGGCCATTCCTCCAATATGTCCATTACTGCTCATTTTTTGGCCTAGTCGAGTAGTCTCTATTTCCCGGTGAACAGGTGTGAGTTTATTATTATTAATATCTGCTATTAATAATCGACATGAATAGGTACCAATATCTACAGCAGCATATCTCATATATATCTCCTTTCAAACAAAAAAGCACTCCAAATTTGAAGTGCTCTTTACTTTACCAGCTCTTTACAGACTTTGTTTGTTATATTTATTACGCCTTCTAGGTTCAATTTTATTTTTAAGCGGCTGCATTCTTTCGTCACTTTCTTTTAAAAATTTGGCTATTTTATCATCAAGGCTTATTTGTTCTGAACTACCTCTTTTACCCCCATTTTTTACTGCTTTTTTGTCATAAGTATTCCGGTTATTTTTGCCATATGAACCACGATAATTGCTCTCTCTATGATTATACTCAGCCGAAACATTCTTCTCATTTGCAGAAGGTACTGCTTGTTTTATGGATAAACCAACCTTTTTGCCAGCAACATTAAGCACTTTAACTTTGACACTGTCACCCTCTTTAATAAAATCCTTTACATCCTTTACATAAGTATCAGCTATTTCAGAGATGTGAACAAGGCCAACCACTCCACCCGGCAGTTCAATAAATGCTCCAAATCTGGTAATACCCTGCACCTTACCCTCTACCAGGTTCCCCGGTATAATATTTGTTTGTTCAATAGGCATATAAATTAAGATCCTCCTCAATATCTACTAGATTCATTGTATATAATGCCGGTGATGTAGTCAATAAAAACTTAATTTAACTTACATTTTCTTGCATGGGTGTCAATTATTCGTAAAAGGTATAAGGTGTTTTTCTCCATCTTTCACCATACCCAACTGTTCCCTCGCTATTTGCTCTATAGCCGGGTCTTTGACAGTTGAATAGAAGAAAAAGCATTGGGAAGCCTGAAAAAGGCT
>CAYZYO010000077.1:0-12067 GCA_964482585.1 uncultured Syntrophomonadaceae bacterium
GGATGTCATCTGTTTTGCCCCCTTTTCAGGCACGTTATCACTTCCTTTATTATATTCATTATAGTCACCGTAGTCAACGTGACTATTTACTATAATTTATGTAGTAACAACGGCTGATATTCGCATTTATTTGCCAGATGTCACCTACTTACTATTTAAGGATTATGCTAAAAGACTTATTTTTACAGTAGGTTTTACATAATTCAAAAACATGTTTTGGCAACAATTATTTTAAAATTTATAATCAATAGCTGCATTAACTGTATCATATGTTATAATACAGTTAATACGAAGGGAGGGATTTAATGCTTGAACTGGATTTTCGCAGCAGACAGCCCATCTATGAACAACTGGTTGATAAGTTTAAACAGCTGATTATCAGTAATGTTTTAAAACCGGATGAACAATTACCTCCTGTACGGGTTCTGGCAGGTCAATTAACGGTTAATCCCAATACTATCCAGAAGGCTTACCGGGAACTGGAACACCGGGGCTATATTTATTCGGTACCCGGTAAGGGAAATTTTGTTATGCCGGCTATTCCTGAAAAACAGTCTATCAGGCTGGAAAATCTAAAACACCAACTGGTAAGCATTATTTTAGAAATGCATTTTTTGGGGATGAAAGAAGACGACATAATCCCTATTATCAAAGGTGCATTATCAAAGGAAAAAGGAGGAGCAAATAGTGATTGAGGTTATGAATGTCTGCAAAAGCTTTGCTGACTTAATGGCAATAAATGATGTCAGTTTATCTGTTAACAAAGGATCGATTTATGGCCTGGTAGGTTCTAATGGTGCAGGAAAAACTACTCTATTAAAACTTCTGGCTGGAATTTACCAGCAGGACAATGGCAGTATTTCGATTCATTCCTCACCGGTTTTTGAAAATATAGAAATAAAAAACCAGGTATTGTTTATTCCCGACCAGCTGTACTATTTTTCTAATTATACTATCCAGGATATGGCTGACTTTTATAGCCAAATCTACCCGGACTGGAACCAGGAACGCTACTTAAAGCTAAAAGAAGTTTTTAATATTGATGTTAAACGACGGATAAAAACCCTTTCTAAAGGAATGCAGCGCCAGGTTGCCTTCTGGTTAGGTTTTGCCCTGGTGCCGGAATTAATGATATTGGATGAACCCTTAGACGGATTGGACCCGGTTATGCGTCAGAAGGTAAAAAAGCTTATTGTCCAGGATGTAGCAGACCGGCAAATGACCGTGATCGTATCTTCGCATAACCTGCGGGAACTGGAAGACATCTGCGATTATATCGGTATTTTACATGAAGGCAAAATGATTATCCAAAAAGAACTGGATGATCTTAAAGCAGATGTTCATAAAATTCAGGTAGCCTTCGCCGGGGGTGTGCCGGAATCACTATATGATGATATCCATGCAGTTTATCAGGAAAAGAGAGGCAGTGTATCCATTTTTATTATCCGAGGCAAATATAAGGATATAATCAGCCAGATGCATTCTTATAGTCCGGCTATTCTTGATGTCCTGCCACTTACCCTGGAAGAAATCTTTATTTATGAAATGGGGGATAATGGATATGAAATCCAAAACATCATTTATTAATAAAGGTATACTGCAAAACGACATTAAGCGCTTTATCTGGATCGGGCTGGTATACCTTTTAGGATTGCTCTTAACCGTCCCGGTAAAAATATTAATGCTTTTCAGCCAGGAAAAAGCCTTTACGTTTAATTATGATATATTAAATAACCCTTACATACGTATATTCAACTTCAACTCAGAGTACCATTTATTATTGACCCTTTTGGTACCGGTAATTACAGGCCTGCTGTTATTTCGCTATCTGCAATCAGGCAAAGCGGCAGATATGATACATACCCTGCCGATTAAACGCGAAACCCTGTACAATACCCATTTGTTAGCCGGTAGTATTCTCCTGCTGGTACCTATAATCATAACTGCCCTGGTGTCCTGGGTAATTATCAATGGACTGGGGATAGCATATGTACATACTGGAGATATTTTAATCTGGACAGGTATCAGCCTGCTTATGAATCTCCTTTTATTTATGTGCAGTGCAGCTGTCGGCATGTTTACCGGTATGTCATCCATGCAGGGAGTCTTAACCTATATCCTTCTTTTCCTGCCTGCCGGTCTTACTGTTTTACTGCTGCATAATATGAAATTATACCTCTATGGCTTTGCCTATATTTATTCCAATATCCGTGCTTACATTCTATCTCCACTCAGTCGTATTGTAGAATTATCTTATGAACCGATTACTACTGTTGAAGTATTAATCTATCTGCTAATAACCCTGGCTTTTTATCTTATAGGCAGGTATTTATACCGGCACCGCCAGCTGGAAATGGCCGGTAATGCTATAGCTTTTAACCTGTTATCCCCGGTTTTTAAATATGGATTGACTTTTTGCAGTATGCTGCTGTTCGGCAGTTATTTCAGTGCGGCTCAATACGGTATTGGCTGGACTTATTTCGGTTATCTGACCGGTTCATTACTGGGGTATTTTTTGGCTGAAATTCTTATTAAGAAATCCTTTTATGTTTTTAAATTTGCGATTGCTAAAGGGTATGTTGTTTTTGCCCTGATAGTAGTACTGCTTATAGGTGGCTTGAACTATGATTTAACCGGATTTGAAAAAAGACTGCCTGATTTAGCAGATGTAGAGGAGGTTTATTTTGATCATTCTTTTTATAATCTGAATAGACCTGTTAATTCTGGTGAGCAGGCGGCAGATGTAATCAACGAGGATTATTTCCAGCAAACGAGTAAAATGTATAATGAAAAAGATAATATTGAAAGAATATATAGACTGCACCAGGAATTAATTGCCAACAAAAAACTGGAAAAGAATAGATTATACAATTATAACACTAACGAGCGCAATATCTGCCTGGCCTATAGGTTAAAAAGCGACAGGATGTTTTACCGGGAGTATCGCATTAATATTGAAGATTATGCTGCCAGTTTGAAGCCTATTTATGAATCACTGGAATACAAAAACCAGCACTACATAATCCTTGGTGTAAAACCGGAAAATGTTGATTTAATCGAAATTAATGCCGATAATGTTAACAAAAGTGTCAAGATAACCGATCCGGTTCTCATAAAGCAGGCGGTGGGTGCACTGAAAACTGATGCAGTTAATCATACCTATGAACAAATGACCTCCAATAAACCGGTATGGGCGTCGGTCCGGATGTTACTGGATAATGAAAACCGGATTAATATCAGCTGGGATAAGTCTGATGAGGAATTTGGTGAATGGTTAAAGAGTATAGGCGAATATGATAATGCGCGCATACTGCCGTCAGATATCGAGTATGCGGTAGTGTTTATTCAAGATGATAACGACCAAAAAGCCTATGGGAGAAATTCTGCTCTTAATATCGAAGAATACCTGGCAGTTCTCGGGCTTAAGCAGGACTATCTAAGAATTACCGATTCTGAACAGCTGGAAACCTGCCTGGAAAATTATACTCATGATCATATAGAAAAGGATTACAGCATTATATTTGTTCTGAAAAACGGGGACTCCATAACTGGAGGTATTTCTCTAAAAACGGCCCCTGATTTTATAAAATCACATTTTGCCCGAAATTAAGGCCAGCATAAAAAACCTACCAATCTCTAACATAGAGTGATATAAGTAAATAATTATTTAGTGACAGCTAATCTAGCCGGGTTACCTGGTTAGATATAGCTGTTATTTTTTATTTAACTACCCATGCCCAGAAGGCACCCCCACCGATGAAAATTAACCACAGATGAACACAGATTCACGTAGATTTTTTTGTTTTGATAAGTATCTGAAACCATTTATAATATTTTACCTTTAATTCTGCAGTTAATCTAATTCTTATATTGTATCGTAGAGGAGAGTTCAGTCTCAGGGCAGCTGGAATTCAGGATTCAGGCAGTGACTGAAGTCGTTTCTACGGTTCTATCTATAGTTCTATCCAGTAAGGTGGTTGTACTAAGCAGTTATTATCTTATTAAGATCTTTATTAACCGGTTGAGTCAATTATGCCCAACTATCAAATAGTTGTCTGTTATAATAATCTAAAATGATTTTGTTTAGAAGGGATATTTTGGAGGAAAAAATACAGCAGGTATTAAAAAAATACTTCGGTTACAGCACCTTTAAACCGGGACAGGAAACAATTATTAACAGTATTCTGCAGGGACTGGATACGGTAGGAATCATGCCTACCGGCGGAGGCAAATCCTTATGCTACCAGGTACCTGCTTTAGTCATGCCGGGAACAACTATAGTAATATCACCCTTGATTGCCCTTATGAAAGATCAGGTTGACAGCTTAAACACCCTGGGAGTACCGGCGGCCTATATCAGCAGCACCCTGACCCCGAAGGAAATACGGGATCGGCTGGTAAATGCTTCCCGGGGTATATACAAGATACTCTATGTAGCCCCGGAAAGGCTAACCTCAGATTATATGACCAGCTTAGCGGAGGCTATTACAATATCGCTTATCGCCATTGATGAAGCCCACTGTGTATCCCAGTGGGGTCATGACTTTCGCCCCAGTTATAGAGCAATAGGTTCCTGGATTGAATCAATTCCCTGCCGGCCGGTTGTTACTGCATTTACTGCCACAGCTACTGCCCAGGTGCGCAGAGATATTGTGAAACTGCTCTCATTAAACCGACCGGACATTTACTTAACCGGTTTTGACCGGGAAAACCTTTATTTTATGGTAGTTAAAGGACTGGATAGAACCCGCTATATAGATCAGTACCTTAAAGAACACTCTCAGCAGTCAGGTATTATTTATGCAGCAACCCGCAATGATGTTGACACTCTATATCAACATCTGAAAACCCGCGGCTATAAAGCAGGAAGGTATCATGCCGGATTGACTGCCGCTGAGAGAACCTACACCCAGGAGGCCTTTATCTATGATGAGATTCCAGTTATAGTAGCAACCAATGCCTTCGGTCTGGGTATAGATAAATCTAATGTTCGTTTTGTAATTCATCATAATATGCCGCGCAGCCTGGAGAATTATTACCAGGAAGCAGGCCGTGCAGGGCGGGACGGTGAACCTGGTGAGTGTATTCTCCTATTTAGCCCGGCCGATATTCAAATCCAGAAGTTCTTAATAGAACAGACCGTAATGTCAGAATCAAGAAAACAAAAAGAATACCTGAAACTGCAGCAAATGGTAGATTACTGCCACAGTACGCGCTGTCTGCGCCAAACCATACTGGAATACTTTGGCCAGAAAAATGTCCCGGATTCCTGCGAGAATTGCGCTAACTGCAATCAGGATTATGAGTTAAAGGATATTACGCTAGAGGCCCAGAAGATTTTCTCCTGTATAAAAAGGATGAGAGAAAGGTTTGGAACCGCACTGGTGGCTTCAGTACTCAAAGGATCAAAAAGCAAGCGGATAAAAAGCCTGGGATTTAACCGTTTATCCACCTATGGGATAATGGCTGATATGAGCATCCCGGCCATAGGTGAATTAATAAATATATTGATTGCTGAAGACTATCTCAGTACCACCGGTGGACAGTATCCGGTTATCCACCTTAACCAGAAGGCATGGCCGGTTTTAAGAAGTGAAGCCCGGGTGATACTTAGAATGCCCCGCAAGCAGGAAGTAGAAGCAGACAGCAGTCTATTCCTGGCATTGAAATCACTGCGACTAGAAATTGCCCAGAAGGAACAGGTGCCTCCTTATGTCATCTTCCACGACCGGACCTTAAGGGATATGAGCATTCAGATGCCTGTTGACTATGAGTCTATGCTTATGGTAAATGGTGTAGGTGAAAATAAAATGAAGAAATACGGCCAGCAGTTTCTTGATCTTATCAACCGCTTATGCACGGAAACTCAACCCCCTTATGGGGCAGGACCGGGGTCAACACTGGTGGTAGCACCGGGGGGAGCAGCACCGGCACAAAAACCTTCTTCTGATATATTAAATACTCCAGCTGCTCCAGCTAAAAAAGATAAAACCCCCAGCCACTTAATTACCTGGGAACTGTACCAAAAAGGAGATTCCCTGCCGGAGATTGCCCGGGAGCGGGAAATCAAGCTGCAGACAGTACAGGAGCATATCCTTCGCTGTGCTAAGGAAGGAAAAACCGTTAACTGGGAAGATTTTATTAATCAGGAGGAAGAAAAGATTATCCTGGAGACGGTGCAGAAGGTTGGCAAAGAGACACTGAGAACAATAAAAGATGCTCTGCCGGAAGATATTACCTACTTCAGCATTAAAGCGGTGTTGTGTAAAAATCAATAGTATTGATATGCAATATTTTCTAATTGGAAATTTGGCATAATTCAAAAAAATTTTCTAAGTTCAGCGAAGAATCTTTATATCCTTTGGCTTGGTTCAGACGAACTTCCTTAAGATCTTTAATAATATAGATTTTGCATACAGGTATTTTTATATCATTATGACTCTTGATAAAGACTTTAGTCTCCGGCCTAATGTTATCCTTAGGGCAAACTAAAATGGTGTGTTTTATACAAAAACTCTCAATAGTATATCTGTTAATATAACAGGCAAAAGAAAAACAATTAAGGCCGCTCCTATAGCTGCCCAATCCCTCCAGGTAAAGTACAGCCTACCAGTTCTTATATTATTGGTGCTCCTACCTGTATAGCATCTGCTTTCCATAGCCATGGCCAGGTCAAAAGCTCTCTGTAATGAAGCCGCCAATAAGGGAATAAGTACCGCCAGAACGTTTTTAAGCCGTAAAAGCAAGGGACCAGAGTCAAAGCAGGCGCCCCTGGATTTCTGGGCCTTGATTATGATGTCTGCCTGTTCAAGAACAAGTGGTACGAATCGCAGGGAAATGTTTATAATCATTGATATTTTATCTGCAGGAACCCGCAGGTAGTTTAGTGGGTACAGCAGTGATTCAATCCCCTTGGCTAATTTTAGAGGTGATGTAGTCATAGTCAACAGGCTGGCCGCCAGGTACAACATTACCAGGCGTAAAAATATAGATACTCCTGCAAGGATACCTTCATTGGTAATATTTATTGCTCCCCAGCTGAAAAGAATAAGGCCCTCACGGGTAAGAAGAACCTGGCAGATAAATGTTAGCAGGAAAAACATCCGCAGGGACACTAATCCCCGCAGCAACCTATTAGTTCCTACCTGAGAAATACATGCAAATATGATAATACAGCCGATATTAAAAAGCAGTATAGGTATTTGATGGTGGGGCCAGGCAGCCGCAAAGATTAAAATAAAACAGCCGATTATTTTGGTGCGGGGGTCTAGCTGGTGGATGATAGAATCACCAGTAATATACTGACCGGTTATTATACCTTTCATCTAGTCGACTCCTTTAACATTGTGGCTTAATCTCTTGAAGAATGCAGGTATCAGTATTAATCTGGTACCAACAACCTGTCTGCCTGTGCTGTAAACTAAGAATCCGGCAAAGCTTTTAAGCAATTAAATTATTTCCTGCACAATAAGTAAAGCAGTGGCACCTAAAGAGAGTATTATTACCGCATAATCAAGGTTTTTAAAATACAGTCTCCTGTGGTAGGTACGCCGAGGGTAAGCCCTAAATCCCCGGCTCTCCATAACTACTGCTAATTTCTCCCCCTTTAGCATAGCCCTGTATATTGCCGGAAATAATAAACGACGATACAGGGCAATCTTTTTGCCCCAGGGTATCTTCTTAAGCTCGACTCCTCTCAATTGTATAGCCCTAATTACATTAACAAATTCATCTCTAAAAACAGGCAGGAATCTTAAAGCAATGGAAACCATAAAGACCAGTTCATAAGGAATTCTCCACTGCACCAAACCCAGGATAAAGTCCCTGGAATTAAATGTAGTTAAGAGCATCGCCGAAGCAGTGACCACCATAATCCGCAAAACTACACTGGCCCCGGATAAAAGGCCTTCAGCGGTTATAAGAGAAACCGGTCCTACATTTAATAGTACCGTCTTTCCGGGTGAAAAAATGCTGTGCATTACAAAAAGAAATAGCATTAGAGATAAAAAGGGGGTTAAATAACCCCAAACAGCAGTAAGATTAAAGCGAAAAACCAATAATAGTATTATGGTAGCTGCAAGCAGGATGAGAAGCTTACCGGGAGTATTATACAATAAGGCTAAACTGGAAAGACAGAAGACTAACACCATTTTACTGCGGGGATCAAGCACCACCAGTATTCTCCCCTTTCCTGCAATCTGATTGAATTACACCATTTTGCATACTAATAATTCGTTCTGCCAGCTTATTAACAAATACCTCATCGTGACTTACCAGGAGTATGCCTTTATCCAATCCGACTGCTTGATGTAAAATGCTCCCTAAAAGTCCTTTGTGGTAGGCATCCAAACCAATAGTAGGCTCATCCAGGATAAGAAACTCCGGATCATTGGCCAGTACAGCAGCTATTGCCAATCGCTGTTTTTCCCCCTGGCTTAAATGCAGGGGAAAAACGTTCCGGTAGACTGCCAATTCAAAATATTTCAGATAGAAATCCACTTTTTTGGTTACTATTGCCGGGTCGCAGCCTTGATTAACTAATCCAAAGCCAATTTCTTCTGCGACCGTAGTACAGAAGAGCTGCAAATCAGGGTTTTGAAAAACATAGCCGATGCAACGTCCTATCTCGGCCAGGGTATATTCTGCTATTAACCGTCCCTGCAGACGGATTATTCCTTCATTTGGCTGCAAAATCCCCATTATTAGTTTAGTCAAGGTAGTTTTTCCACTGCCGTTGGGCCCAACAATAGCAGTTATACCTCTTTTATCTAAAGCTAAATTAATGTTTTTTACAGCCGGTTTTTTTTTCCCATAGGAAAAGGTTACCTGACTGAGTTCTATAAATGCCATCTGCTGTCCTCACGTTTCATATCTATCCCAAAATGCCGATCTGCCAAAACAATCAGTCTCATCAAAGCGAATGATTCTCCCTTGTTCCATTACCATCAGTCGATCAGAAAATTCTACAGCCTGTATATCGTGTTCTACCATGATTATGCTTTTTCCCTTATCCCGGAGATTTTTTAAAGTGGATACAACCCTTTTTTTGCCTTCAATATCAAGCTGAGACATGACTTCATCCAGGATTAATACCGGGGGGTCAAGAGCCAGAACTGCTCCCAAGGCTACCAACTGCTTTTCTCCACCGGAAAGATTACAGGGATTTTCATCTCTTAGAGCAGTAATTCCTAAAAGTTCAAGAACATTATTGATCCTTGTTTTAATAGAATCGGGCTCCAGGCACAGGTTTTCTGGAGCAAATGCAATTTCGTCCTCTACTGTGGGTAAAAAAAGCTGGGTATCAGGATCCTGAAATACTATACCGACTTCCAGGGCCAACCGTCCCCGGCTGATTTCCCGGATGTTTTTACCATTTACCATAACCTCTCCAGTCACAACCCCATCTCGTTTATGCCGGATAGCACCGCTTATACAGAGACATAGAGTACTCTTCCCACAGCCGGTTAAACCGGTTATTACAGCTGCTTCCCCCTGATTTATATGAAAATTTATATTGTTTAATACCAAATCACTATCCGGCTGGTATTGAAAGGATAGATTTTCAACTACTATTGTTTTCATTACGTAATTTACCATCCTTTATATTAATTAATTGGTTAGTTGGGAAGACTTCAGTCTTCTCTAAATACTGTTATTAGCTACCCGGAGACCAAAGTGTCCTCTACATATAAGAATTAGGGTTCTTTACTGTAGCACTTACCATGCCTAAAAGGGATAACCATAAATGAAAAATGTTATCTGTGGACATTATTTAAATCTTGATTTTTAAAATACATTATCTGCTGTAAAATTTTAAAAGCTATAATTCCTCCTAATCCCCCGGATAGGGCAGCTATACTCAAGCTTAATACTAGAGGGACCACTGGCAGACGGAAATATACCAAATTTACCATGATAGTGCCGCCAATATTACACAGCATTCCAGCCAAAAAAGCGCAGGGTAAACAGCAAACCCGGTGTCTGATTATAAGCAATCCGAGTTCTCCTAAAATACCCGGCATGGTATAGGTAAGTATACTCAATGCTCCATGGGACCCAACTATCCCAGTAGCCATTACCAGGATGGCCTGAACCAGGCAGATCAGAATCATGGTTCCCCTTTTCCCAGTGATACCAAACCCTAAGACTATCCACATTATGTATAATCCACCTGATACCGCCCCTGAAGGAATAAATAACGGACCGGTAATAATATGAGCTAAAGGAACAATTATTGGTTTAGTAGCAATTCCCATAGCCCCCATTAAGGCTATTATAATTAAATCATAGAGGGAAAACCGGTCTAAAAGCTTTTGCCAAATACTCATAATCTTCCACCTTTGCGGATAATGTGATCCTTTAGTTTACGGAGTTATTAAATAAACTTTATGTTCATATGACCGTTTAATCTGGAGAAACTTATATTTTTAACCCTGTCATAGGAAAAAATCACTATGCCAGGTTTGATTCATTCAAAAATAGTCTTGCATTATTCAAAACCATGTTCTGAGCTTCAGCGAAAAATCTTTAACTCTTTTGTTCGCCCAGGCTGATAATCAAGCCGGAGACTGAAGTCTTCTCTACGTTCTTCCCAACTTATACCGGGATGTAATAGATAACAGTTAAGCTAGAAACAAAAATCTTCTCTATGGATGCAAGGTTCTATTGTATAAAAAGGCTATTATGCAAAATCTCTCAAATTAGTACTATTTAAGAAACCGTTTTCTTTTAATTCACTTATTTTAGTCAGCAAATATTCCCGCTGTTTTTTTCTGCGTTTAGCTGCCTTTTCCATTTCAATAAAAAAGTATTCTTCTACCATATCGAGATTAATTTCCCTTATTTCCCTATACATTAATAATAATTGATAAATCACCTCGTATTTCTCCGGGGTAAACATGGGATTGCTATTTAGAATAAAAGCCAATATCCCCCCTAGATCTCGTTCAGGCCTATCCCATACGGTTTTTTCATAATCTATACCTACTATTCCCCTGCCTGTATAAATGAAGTTTCTCAGATTAAGGTCAGGAACACAGAACACCTTCTGTTCTACATTTTGAATAGAATGCAGCCCTGCAAGCCATACAACCAGATGTTTTAACCATTGTTTCTGCATCATAAGCTCTTTATTTTCCATAAGATCAGCAAGCAAAATACCGTCAATATATTCCATTACTATAATCTGCTGGTTGCTCCATACTACCGTAGGTACATTAATTCCAAGAGCCTTCAGCTCACGCAACCTAGCCGATTCTTTTGCTGCCCTGGATTCTATACCGACTTTAGCCAGGTATTTTACCGGTCTATTCCCCCCGGCAACAGTATTAAGAAGATATACTTGATTACGCCTGCTGAACATTTTTTCTATACCTATAATCTTTACTGCACAGTTTTTTTCCACTAAAAAAGAATACTTGTCCATTTCTATTCGCCTCTCATTATCTATAAGGTGTAGTTTGGTATCATTGAAAACAGAGTTCTGCCCGGGACTAACTTAAATGAGATTAATCTTGCTTATTGTCAATATTAATACAGTGTAATAGACTTTAATCATTCTTATTAACACTATCCATACTACAGGGTTTATTTGTTTTATAACGGTTGATTGAGAGTTTGCATAATTTTAAAAAGGGTTTTAACATGACTAAACACGATAAAATTTTAATTGGTATAGTGCTTATATTTTCTCTCCTGGGTTATCTGATTTTTTGTATTGTTAACCAAGATGCTTCCTCTTTATTAGCCGAAATCTCAGTTAACGGATCTGTGATTACTAAAATAGATTTAAATAATCCTCCTTCCGATAGGATTATAAATATACCCGGTCCCCTTGGAAACAGTATAATTGAAGTTAAACCGGGTGCCATACGGATGAAATTCTCTCCTTGTCCTGATCATCACTGCATGAATACCGGTTGGATTAATCGATCGGGTCAGGTAATTGCATGTATTCCCAATAGGGTGATAATAAAATTATTAGCCGACAAAAACCCGGTGGATGCTATCTCACATTAGGAGATGAAAACTTGGCTAACACTAAAAAACTAACCATTATTTCAGTTCT
>CAYZYO010000078.1:0-11237 GCA_964482585.1 uncultured Syntrophomonadaceae bacterium
AAGAAAACATTAGATTTAGGAGTACGTTATTCACCTGAATTTAGTTGTATTCCTTTCAAAATACTTCTGGGAACCTATCTTGAAGTTGCTGAAAAGGGAGCTGAAGTGATATTAACTTCAGGAGGTATGGGTCCATGTAGAGCAGGTTATTATTGGGTAATGCATCAATACCTGCTTGAAGAACTGGGAAAAGATCTAAAAGTAATTGCCTTAGAACCACCGCTTTGTGATCTCAAGGATTTTTGGAAAAAACTGAATTGGATAAGGGTTTCTGGAGGACTATCAGTTAAAGAGTTTATTAATATAATAAAGATAACCTGGGAAAAGATTAAAGCCATAGACGATGTTGAAATGCATTCTCATAAAATTCGCCCATATGAGATTAATCGTGGAGATACTACCAGATCTTTATGGAAAACCTTAAACATGTTGGATAAGGCGGATAGTGTAGACGAAATAAAAGAAGCCAGAAATGAAGGCTTAAAAGCATTAAGTAAAATATCTCAAGATATCAGTAAAGAGCCCTTGAAAATTGGGATTATAGGCGAAATTTATGTTGTTCTAGAACCTGCCGCTAATCATTATATTCAGATTATGTTAGGAGAAATGGGAGTCGAGACTGATAGATCAATATATCTCACATCTTATACCCGTAAGAATACTATTGTTAATCTTGAAGGGGATATTTTTCAAGTAGCCAAGCCTTATTTAAATGAGGCGCCAATAGGAGGACATGGAGTAAATAGTATTGGTGAGACTATTTTATATTCCAGACATGGGTTTGATGGAGTAGTTCAGTTAGCACCGTTTGCCTGTATACCAGAGATTGTTGCCAAAAGTATAATTCCAACCGTAAGCAGGGATTTTAATATTCCTGTATTGACTTTATTTATTGATGAACAGACAGGAAAAGCAGGAGTACAAACACGGCTTGAGGCGTTTGTTGATTTACTAGAAAAAAGGAGAGAAGTAAAACAAAAAGTTGAGAGGTTGGTTATATGATAAAAGGATATTTAGGAGTTGATGTAGGTTCAGTAAGCACTAATATTGTAGTACTTGACAAAACCGGGAAAATTATTATAGGCAAGTATCTTAGAACAAACGGGAAACCAATTCACGTTGTACAGCAGGGCATATATGAAATAGGGCAGGAACTGAAAAAAGACGTTCAGATTTTAGGAGCAGGAACCACGGGCAGTGCTAGATTCTTGACGAGTATGATAGTTGGGGCTGATGTAGTAAAGAATGAAATTACTGCTCATGCTATTGCATCATCAAAAGTAGTCCCAGAAGTAAAAACCATAATTGAAGTTGGCGGACAAGACTCTAAGATAATAATTATCCGCGATGGAGTGGTAACCGATTTTGCTATGAATACAGTATGTGCAGCAGGAACCGGTTCTTTTTTAGATCAGCAGGCCAACCGGTTATGTATAGCTATTGAAGATTTTGGAGATTATGCTCTAAAAGCTAGGAATCCGGTAAGAATAGCAGGGCGGTGTGCGGTATTTGCTGAGTCTGATATGATACATAAACAGCAGTTAGGTTATAATACAGAAGATATTATAGCAGGGCTGTGTGAAGCATTGGTAAGAAACTATATGAATAACGTGGGGAAAGGTAAACAAATACTAGCACCGGTTATGTTCCAAGGAGGGGTAGCGGCTAATAAAGGACTTGTAAGGGCTTTTAATAAGTACCTGGAAGTGGAAGTTATAGTACCACCCGAGTATGGAGTTATGGGAGCAATAGGAGTAGCATTGCTGGCCAGGGATGTTACCATGAAAAAAGGGAGAACAAGATTTAAGGGATTTGATATAAAAGAAATCATATTTAAGACTACCAGTTTTGAGTGTCAAGGATGTGCTAATGCTTGTGAAGTAGTACAGTTTTTTGAAAATGATAAACTTATTGCCAGATGGGGTGACCGCTGCGGAAAATGGGAACTACAAGCTATCTAAAAAATAGGATTTCTATCTTTTTGAAACCGCAGAATTTATATATAGTAGTATCTAAGAAGGACTGCTTACTTATAATCCGAAAGCTGCGTAATAATTGCT
The DNA here is from genome assembly GCA_964482585.1 of uncultured Syntrophomonadaceae bacterium. GTDB lineage: Bacteria > Bacillota > Syntrophomonadia > Syntrophomonadales > Syntrophomonadaceae > CAYZYO01. The sequence continues at coordinate 2,061 of CAYZYO010000078.1, forward strand.
TATTTGACAATAAAGCAAATCGTTAATATACTAGTTTACGGAGTTTTTAATTTGGAAGCGGATCGGTCCTGGTGGATCGCCTGGACTTCAAATCCAGTTTGAGCGTCAGCGATCCTGGCGTTGGTGAGTTCGATTCTCACACGCTTCCGCCAAAATTACACAAAAGAGCACTTTGGTGAATGTCAAAGTGTTTTTTTTTACGTTATTTTCATTTATTAGACTTAATAAAATATTTCCCGGGAAATATCAACATGATAGGGGTAAATAACAATTATTTATATTATTATTGAGTAAATCATGAGGTCTTTTATCTCAGGTAACTAGCATAATCTAAGAACCCACTATGGTATAATTAATGGCAGAAAAAATAAAAAGGTGATTATTATGCACTTTAATTTACTTGATTATTTAATTTTGGGCATATTGTTAGTCAGTGCTTTGGTCGGATTGCGGAAGGGTTTAATTGATGCATTAGGAAGAATAACGGGTATACTGGCAGCGATTGTTATAGCTGTATTATACTATGATAATTGTATATGCTATCTTGAACAACAGTATGGATTAACTAGTCTATTATCTGATTACATAAGAGAAAAAGCCCCGGTAACAGCATTTTCTACAAATAATGGGGTTATAGGACTTTTTAATTCGAGCCAGGACTTTGTAGACACAGCAAATCAATTAGCTTATTTAATTATCCTGATAGGTGTGTTCTTACTCAGTCTAATTATTATAAGTTGGTTTATTAGATTAATATTTAGCCTTTTAAATAAACTGTTTTCTTGGGGGCCCCTGGGAGGGATAAACAAAATTTTAGGGATGCTGCTTATAGTCGGCAAAAACCTGGTAATTATTGCTATAATAGCAGGCATTATTCATCCAGCAATACAGACTGCGGCACAAATAGGTTGGGATGGAGCAATAATAGCAAATAAATATATGCAGGAATCATATTTATTTGGAGATATTTTAAATATATTTAATATCTGTAAAGATTTATTAGGGATGAATAGGTGATGGTGGTAAAAGGAAAAGATATTTTAAATGTTAAAAGGGAGGAATAAATAGATGACAGATAACAAAAATGATATAAGCCGTAATGCCTGGGCAAAGATGGAAGAGGACTCAATAAATGAGAGCAACAATATTAATCAAGAATACCTCCATTTTTTAAACCGGGTTAAAACAGAACGGGAAGCGGTAGAATATATTTCTTCTATCGCAGTTAAGCAGGGATTTGTCAGCATGGACACGATTGATATGGTCAAATCAGGGCAAAAAATAGTATTAAAACAAAAAAATAAAGTTTGTGCACTAATTGTAATCGGGACCCAACCGCTTATAGATGGAGTTAATATGGTGGTTTCTCATATCGATTCTCCTAGAATTGATTTAAAAGCCAGGCCAGTTTATGAGGCTGATAATTTGGCACTATTTAAAACTCATTATTATGGGGGTATAAAAAAGTATCAATGGACAGCATTACCACTAGCATTACATGGGGTAGTGGTTAAGAAAAATGGTCATATAATAAACATACGTATAGGAGAAAAAGAAGAGGAATTTGTATTTACAATAGCCGATCTTTTACCACATCTGGCAAAGAATCAGATGGAAAAGAAAATGTCCGAGGCAATAAAGGGAGAAGATTTAAATGTACTTATAGGAAGCCAACCACTTAAAGGGGTTGAAAATGAGCCAGTAAAAAAACACATCCTAAAAATTTTAAAGGAGAAATACAGTATTGAAGAAGATGATTTTACAAGTGCAGAATTAGAATTAGTTCCTGCTTTTAAGGCCAGAGAAGTCGGTTTTGACCAGAGTATGATAGGTGCTTATGGACAGGATGACAGAGTAAGTGCTTATACTTCTTTAAGGGCAATTTTGGATATTGAGCAGCCAACGAAAACCGCGGTATGTCTTTTCGTGGATAAGGAGGAAATAGGAAGTACTGGAAACACCGGATTACAGTCGTTAATAATTGAAAATCTTATAGTAGAGATCCTTCATAAAACTGGACAAGGTGATTATTATAGTGTTCGCAAGTGCTTGTTAAATTCTAGTGCTTTATCAGCAGATGTAAATGCTGCTGTTGACCCGACTTATTCAGAGGTATTTGAGAAAATGAATTGCAGCTTATTATCTAATGGAGTAGTACTAACAAAATTCACCGGATCCAGGGGGAAAGTTGAATCAAATGATGCTAACCCGGAGTTTATTGGGAAAATTAGGCAGCTATTTGATAGTAATGAAGTAACCTGGCAGATAGGTGAACTGGGAAAAGTAGATATCGGAGGTGGCGGTACTGTAGCCCAGTATTTAGCCCGGTATGGCATAGAAGTAGTAGACTGTGGAGTAGCAGTTCTCGGAATGCATTCGCCATTTGAGGTAGTAAGCAAAGCAGATGTATATATGGCATACAAGGCTTATAAAGCCTTTTTGCAATTATATTAAACTTACTACTTTAGAAAATATTTGGGGGAATATGTGGTATAATAATTAGTAATGCAAATAATTTTGTCTGGTAATAATAAAAACTTGGAGGAGCCCATGAATAAAGTCAGGTTAACCCAGATGGTTAGAGCCGCAGGGTGAGCAGCAAAAATGGGGCCGGGGGTCCTTGAAGAAATATTGCAGGATTTTAATGTACCTAAACATCCCGATTTACTAGTAGGAATTGAAACCAGGGATGATGCCGGGGTATTTAGATTAAACGAGGAATTAGCTCTAATACAAACAATAGACTTTTTTACTCCCATGGTAGATGATCCATTTGTTTTTGGACAGATAGCTGCAGCTAATGCTATTAATGATGTCTATGCAATGGGGGGAAAACCTCTCCTGGCAATGAACCTGGTCTGTTATCCTCAATGCGGAGATATGAATGTTTTGCGACAGATACTTGGGGGAGGGCTGACAAAAATTAAAGAAGCGGGAGCATTACTAGTAGGTGGACATACAGTCGATGATAATGAGCCCAAGTATGGCCTTTCAGTAAGCGGGCTGGTTCATCCCGAAAAAGTGATTGACAATAGTGGTGCATGTAAAGGGGATTTGTTATTTTTAACTAAACCTCTGGGAAATGGGATAATATCTACTGCAATTAAAGCAGAGATGGCTTCGCGGGAATCTTACGATGAGGCTATTAAATGGATGTCAATGCTTAATAGAGAAGCATGTGAGGTTATGCAGGAAGTAGGTATCAATGCAGCAACTGACATTACGGGTTTCGGGTTGGTCGGGCATTTATATGAAATGGCTAAAGGAAGCAATGTTCAGGTTGAAATCTATGCAGATAAAGTAAGATTTATGACAGGGGCTTTAGAATATGCTGACCTGGGTCTAATTCCTGGTGGGGCGTATTCCAATCGTAATTATCTGGTTGAAAAGATTAATTATGTAGAAGAAATTGATACTACCTTAAGCGACCTTCTATTTTCACCGGAAACAGCAGGAGGGTTATTGATCTCGGTAAACGAAAGTAAAGCCCATGACTTAATAAAAGCTATGGAAAACAGAAAAAGCACCTGTTTTATGATAGGAAGGGTACTAAGTGATAATAAAAAGGGAATTATAATTAAAAAAATATAGATGTTATTTAACATATTTGTAAAGTTGAAGGAAGGGGGAATGTATATGGAGCGAAAAAAATTCCAAATGGGGGATATTGTGAAAATGAAAAAACAGCATCCCTGTGGCAGCTATCATTGGAAGATTATTCGTATGGGAGCAGACATTAAAATAAAATGTCAAGGTTGTGGTAGAATAGTAATGCTTCCCCGCCTACAATTTGAAAAACGAATGGTTAAGGTTGAAGGAGAATAGATAACAAAAGTTCCCCCTGGCACATATAATACAGTATAAATATCCAGGGGGGATGGGGCATGCACTTAAAGGCTATATCCAAAAAGGGTTTTGCTACAGGGGATTTAGTCACGGTAAATAGTATGCTAAACAATGAGCGGTTTTGTATAATAGGTTTTAAAAGTGATGACAATATTGAACCAATTGCAGTATTAAAGGCATTATTTAATGATACTTATATTATCGAAAAACCGGTATCAGAACTAAAAAGTCTGCTAATTAAAGGCCTTTTATAACGAGATAGCTCTTGCATCAATTTGGTAATATTGATATAATCAATTGAAGTCCCTGCTCCGATTATAATCGGAGCCATTACCCATTTGGGGGTTAGTCCGCAGGGAGGAGGTGTAACGATGCGCACGTATGAAATAATTTTTATTCTAAAACCAGATTTAGCTGAAGAAGTAATTCTTGAAACCAAGGAAAGAATTAAGAAAATCATTGAAGACTTTGGTGGTGAATTTATTAATGAGGTTGAGGGTTGGGGCAAAAAGAGACTTGCTTATGAAATAGAGAAATATTTAGAAGGTATTTACTCAGTATGGCTTTTCAAAGGCAGGTCAGAAACTGTCCAAGAATTAGACAGGGTCATTAAATTGTCGGACAAATTTCTGCGTCATCTAATTATTAGGAAAGATGATAAGTAACGGTTTATAGGGAGGGGGGAGATTCCTTGTTGAACAGAGTCATTTTAATTGGTAGATTAACCCGGGACCCAGAGCTAAGGTATATACCCAACGGGACTGCAGTAGCTAACTTTACGGTGGCAGTTAATCGTAAATTCAACCGGGAGGAAACAGATTTTATTCCAGTTGTAACCTGGAGGGGTTTGGCTGAGAACTGTGCCAATTTCTTAAGTAAAGGAAGCCTTTGTGCAGTAGAAGGTAGATTGCAGGTGCGAACTTACCAGACCCAGGAAGGGGAAAAACGGTGGGTTACGGAAGTTATAGCTGATGATGTAAGATTTTTGGACAAACGGGGGACGAGTAGTAAGACCAATTCTAATTATCAGGAATCTCCTAAAGAAGACTGGAATAGTTTAGGGCGGGAAGTTAGTCTTGAAGATATTGATCTAGTTGATAGTAGTAATGACGATGACGAAATACCTTTCTAAAAAACCGAGGAGGGAAAATTATTGAGACGGGATAGACGAAAAAAGAGAAAACAGTGTAATTTTTGTGCTGATAAGATTGAAAGCATTGATTATAAAGATATTCCAAAACTTCGCAGGTATATTACTGAAAGAGGAAAAATTCTTCCTCGAAGAATTACCGGGAATTGTGCCCTTCATCAAAGGCAGCTAACAGCTGCTATAAAAAGGGCTAGAACTATGGCACTTTTGCCATATGCGTCAGAATAGATAAAAAGAGGTCCTCAATTAATGAGGGCTTTTTTTTTGCAATAAGGGATGCATTTATACAAAAAGATTAAGTTGTTTTAATTTATATGAAAATCTTTCTTGGAATAGTTTTTAACGTAGCAGGAAGCAGGTTGATTATACATGGTTTTAATGCCATTATCCGGGAAGGAAATTTTTTTAATAATGAAGAAACTATTAGAGGGAGGTGTATATAATGAACGGGAAAACCCGGGAGATAGATATAGCAAAAAACTTGAAAATAATTGAATGGTTAAAAGCAGAAATGGTAGATTCTGTTGGAAAACTATTTAAGACCTTGCTTAAATCAAGAAATGATGATCGAGAAGATGGTTTAGCTACCATCATAATAATCACATATCTTCTTGGCAAAAAGGTAGGAGTAAATTTTTCTTCTCTAGATAAGAGAATAATAGATAAATTAAATGTAAGCATAAATAAGGCACATGAAACTGAGCAATGGCAGGAAGACTTATCAGTACTATCAAAATACCTAGAGAGCAAAAAGAGGTGAAAAAGTGCTTTCTTTTACAATCTTTTTATTAGCGACCTCTCTTATATGTTTTATAATGGGAATACTACCTTCATTTACCCTGTTGCTTGCTATACTATGGGGAACTAGTTTAATCATTGCTGGTTTATATCTTAAAACTGGTTGGATGCCAATTTTATTTGGATTTAATTTGTTGGTATTAACTTTGACTGCCGAAAGCAGCAGCGTACTTTTCTATCTTACTTTTTTTGGATTAGCTGCGTTTGTTATGAGTTTCCTAGTAAATCTTAAGGAAGAATTTTATCAAGTGCAAAAATGGGGAATAGTATCAGCTGTTCTAGGGGTATCGTTGTTTTTGGGAATTATTTATTATAGTACAGGTGATGTTGGCATTGCTGCTATGGAAGACCATTTAGAGATCTATATAACAGAGGCTATGGATGACGAGCAGACCTTAGGATTACTAGAATTCTATGAAAAGCAGGGAATAAGTCGCAATGAAATCGAAAAAGGGTTTAGTGATTTTGCAGTTACTCTATCCAGGCACCTGCCTGCATTTTTTTATCTGCAAGCAATTTTGGCAGTTTTTTTTATGCTTCTATTGGCCTCTTATATTAGCATTAAGCATATTACTAAGCAATTAAGGAAAAAACCGTTTGAGAAAGAAATAATGCCGTGGCAGGTCACCTGGATAGCTATTATAGGGCTGGGGTTATGGCTTTGGGACAGAGATCAAATGTCCTTTCTATATTATGCTGGATCTAATATACTTGTAATACTTGTACCGATTACACTATACTATGGTACTTCAATTGCAGTATATAAAATAAAAAGACAAAAAACAGCCAGAAAATGGATCTTAATAACAATAATTATCCTTACCGTAATGTTGCCACTTTCGGTAGTAATTCTTTTAAGTCTATTAGGATTGTTTGATTCTCTGCTGGATTATAGAAAAGTACGCTTAAGTGAAGGTTAAAAAGAATTAAGAAAACTTGTGAATAGAATTAAAAAAAATAGTCTTAAGTCGTATTCTTTAAAAATGTTGAAAATAGGAGGCCTAAAGATTAATGAAGGTAATTTTAATAAAAGATGTTAAGAAGCTTGGAAAAGAAGGAGAAATAACAGAAGTATCAGATGGTTATGCTAGAAATTATTTGATACCCAAGGGTTATGCTCTAGAAGCTACTAAAATAAGGTTAAAGGAAACGGAAGAAAAGAAAAAAAGAAAACAACAGCAAGAGAAAAAAGAAAAAGTAGAAGCAGAAAGACTTAAAGAGGTATTAGAAGGCAAAACCATTACTATAAATGCCAAAGTAGGTGGCGGGGACAAGTTATTTGGTGCAGTTACTGCCCGGGAAATTTCCGATATTTTACAAAAGGACTTTAGTATATCAATAGATAAAAAGAAGATAGAGATAGGGGAACCGATAAAACATCTGGGTAAGTACAACATAAAAATAAAAATATACCCATCAATGCAGGTAAATATAAAAGTTGTGGTTACTGCAGAAAAACATTAGGAGGATAGGTAGTGACACAGTACCAGATACAGGCAAAAGTTAAACGGAAAAAAAAATTTAAAAAAGAAATCGATTTAAATTGGAGAATAGAACACTTATATAAAAAATTGGAAGGTATATATGGAAAACAAGCCTTAATACTTAAGGCAAGTAAATATGATGCGATTGAATTAATGATATCGGATGACACTAAAGATAAAATTCTTGCTCTGCAAAAAATATTACGAGAAGATCCTACGCTTAATGAGTTAATATACAAAGAGAGTATAAGCGAAATAGTAGATCAATTAGAAAATCTTTTGGCCGAAAATTATGCCAAGAAAACCGCTGAAGACCAGCTAGATATACGTATTCAAGAAAAAATGGAACAAAAATACAGTGAATATGTACAGCAGATTAAACTTCAAATATTAAAAGAGCAAAATACCAATTCGGATAATGCACAGACTTTAAAAAAATTAGGCCAGCTGGAAAAAATGGAAAGAATAAATCTCAATCGATCTGTTCTAGAAATCCTCAGGCCTACCAACTTGAATGAAATAATTGGGCAAGATAAAGCTTTAAAGGCTCTGATTGCAAAACTAAATACTCCATATCCCCAGCATATTCTTCTTTATGGGCCCCCTGGAGTAGGGAAAACTTCTTGTGCTCGTCTGGCATTAGAAATAGTTAAAGCCAGAAAGGAAACACCGTTTGCGGCGGAAGCACCTTTTATAGAAGTAGATGGAACTACACTGCGCTGGGATCCCCGGGAATCAACTAATCCACTATTGGGATCAGTTCATGACCCTATTTATCAAGGAGCAAAAAGAGATTTGGCAGAAGAAGGGATACCAGAACCTAAACTAGGATTAGTCTCAGAAGCCCATGGGGGTATTTTATTTATTGATGAAATAGGCGAGATGGATCCGCTCTTACAAAATAAACTGCTAAAAGTTCTGGAGGATAACAGGGTTTATTTTGAATCATCATATTATGATCCAAGTGATAATAAAACCCCTCAATATATTAGACAAATATTTGAAAGAGGAGTCCCGGCTGATTTTGTTTTGATAGGAGCAACAACATGCAGCCGCGAAAACCTAAGTCCTGCCTTAAGATCCCGGTGTATGGAAATATTCTTTGAGCCACTTACGATAGAACATATAAAAGAGATAGTAAGAATATCTGCCCAGAAGCTTGGGATCAAAATAGAAGAAGGGGTACAGGAGATTATTGGTGATTATACTAATGATGGACGGGGAGCCAACAAGTTGCTGGCTGAAGCCTATTCAATTGCGCTTAATGAAAATAAAAGCTTAAGTGAACCAATAAAAGTCAGATATAATCACGTGTATAAAGCGGTTCAAAATAGTAGAATAATGCCTACAATTAACAGTAAGGCATCAGAGACCATAGAAGCGGGGAAGATATTTGCAGTTGGAACAAACGGATACCAGGGTTCTTTAATAGAACTAGAAGCAATAGCGTTTGATGCCGAAATACCAGGCAAAGGAAATATACGTTTTAATGATACTGCAGGTTCAATGACCAGGGATTCAGTTTTTAATGCAGCATCTGTTCTAAGAAAGGAGACCAAAGAGAAAATACAGAATTATGACTTACATATTAATGTAATAGGTGGAGGTAAAGTAGATGGCCCTTCAGCAGGGACAGCAATATATCTAGCTATATTAAGTGCAATAAAAAACAGGCCTATTTTACAGAATATTGCAATTACTGGTGAATTATCTATACAAGGTAAAGTTAAACCTGTTGGAGGTTTATATGAAAAAATCTATGGAGCTCGGATAGCAGGAATAAAGAAATTAATTATTCCTCAGGATAATTTCAAGGATATTCCAACAGGAATAAAAGGAATGGATATTATACCAATAGGAAATATAAAAGAAGCGTATGAGCATGTATTTTATAAAGCA
>CAYZYO010000078.1:11247-11547 GCA_964482585.1 uncultured Syntrophomonadaceae bacterium
TGATTACTTATCCAAAGGCTGCGCGTAAGCTCAGCTAATAGTCAAAAACTAGTACCCTATAAAATTAGTTGTATACTGGAGTACAAAAATGTATACATAACACATTGAAATCAAAGGCCTGGCCAGGGTTGACACCTTATAGGGGGTTTGGTAATATTAGGTTGAAAATAAAACCGTGAATTAAACTTGAGGAGATGAATCAATGCCTTCTGTTGTTCTGGTAGGGGCCCAATGGGGAGATGAACGAAAGGGAAAAATAACTGATTTTCTAGCCCGGAAGGCAGATTATGTTATCAGATA
>CAYZYO010000079.1:0-11375 GCA_964482585.1 uncultured Syntrophomonadaceae bacterium
AGCATACCGCCAAAAATATGCCAAAGTTTGGTAAACGGGACCAAGGCAATAAATAGGAAAGCAATGCCCATATGGAACCACCACATAAGGCGGTGCCACATAAGGGCTGATTCAAGACTGGCTCCGGCCCATAAACCTGCAAATAGCCATCCTATTGGTGAAGCCACCTGTTCATAAGCTATTTGTGACATAGTAGTAGACAATTTAATCTGGGCTGCAATTCTTGCACCTTCAATAATATAACCCGTTAATAAAATAGCAAATACTAATAATATAATCCATCCATCGGAAGATTTGGTATCATTTAGACGTTCCGGTTTTTGACAGTATCGAACAACAGCCATTATAACGATCCCGATTAATGCAAGAAAACCAAAAACATCAACTATCCAGGACATACCAATATAAATTGACCCTTCTAAATGAGGCCAACCAATAAAGTTATGACAAGCATCTACACCTGCTGCCATAAACAGCAACAGGAACCCCCAAAATAAGAAAGCATGCATCCAACCTGCTAAAGGCTTTTTAATAACTTTTGCCTGAGCAAAAGTAAAAAGAAACCAGGAAATTATTCTTTCAAAAATTCTATCATTCCTGTGTACCTCACCTTTGGCAAGCATCCATACCTGAATTTTCTTGTAGAAACCAAATAAAAAAACTCCGACAGGGATAATCATTATTACATAAATAAGCCATTCGTAGGGAATATTTGCCCCAACTACACGCATTGGGACATCATAGCCACCCTCTAATGGATGATATCCAAAAATCATTGATTCAATTCCCTCCTTCAACTAGCCTGTATAGGTGATTACTGGATATACATTGAAGTAAATCCAGTAATCCCATCCCCGTTGGCTGCTACTTCTTAAGTTCGTCCATTAGAACCGGAACAACCTTAAACATGTCTGCAACTACTCCAAAATCTGATACATTAAAGATTGGAGCTTCAGTATCTGTATTAATTGATGCTATAAATTTAGATGAGGACATACCAGCTAGATGTTGAATAGCTCCTGATATACCACATGCTATATACAGGTTGGGATTAACAACCTTACCAGTCTGCCCCACCTGCAGCTCATGTCCTAACCAGCCAGAATCAATCGATGCCCTGGAACCGCCAACTGCTGCCCCTAACATATCGGCCAGCTGTTCAACCAGCTTGATCCCGTCTGGTCCCTTACAACCACGGCCACCTGATACTACTACATCAGCTTCGGTCAGATCTGGTCTGGCTGAAACCGTAGGAATAAAATCTTTTATTGTTTGATAAACATCGGCATCTGTTGCTGCTACAGCTGGTTTTACTACTTCTCCAGCACCACCATTCTCAACTACTTCCCATACCCCGGCACGGATTGTAGCTAAAACCGGACTAGTAGTTACTTCAACTTTAGAAAGGGCTTTACCGGCATAAATAGCCCTGGTAAATACCCCTTTACCGGCACTGATTTCTGCTGCTATAGCATCAGTAGCTAAACCTGCCTCAAGTTTTTGAGCCAGTCTGGAAGCAAAGTCTCTGCCATTAAAAGTGTGAGCAAATAATACCGCATTAGGACTGTTTTCGCTTATCATAGCTGCCAGTTGTGCTACATAAGCACCGGTATTGTAATCAGCAAATATATCAGCATCTGCTATATAAACCTTATCTGCACCATATTTAGCAAGTTCGGGAACTAAACCTTCTACATCCTTACCAAACAGTACAGCACTTACTTCATCACCAAATTTTTTAGCCTCTGAGAGCATCTCAAAGGTTGCCTTACGGATATTACCATTCTTTTGATCTACAAATATCCATGTTCCTGCCATCAATTACCCTCCTTTATTCTTAATCAGTTGTTATTTTACTTCAACCTTTACAGTATTCTTCATCCAGTCTGCCAGTTGAACCGCAGCTTCCGGGGGTTCTGCCCCCTCGATCTTAATACCGGCTTGTTTTGCAGGTGGTAAGCTGAATTCAATTATGGAAACCTTATTGTCAACTGCAACAGCATCAGCAGTTGCTACCGGTTTCTTCTTTGCCTGCATGATACCCTTCATGGATGGATAGCGGGGTTCATTCCAACTTACCTGACTGGATATTACAGCTGGAAGAGCAACCTCCGTAACCTGGGTACCTCCATCAGCTTCACTTGTACATACTGCTTTGCCATCGGCAATCTCGATATCAGTTATAACATTAACATGGGGAAGACCAAGGATTTCTGCTAAACGGGTAGGGACCTGCGAAGAACCATCGTCAGCAGCAACATGGCCTGCGAGAATAATATCCGGATTTTCGTCTTTTATAGCTGCAGCTAAGGCAACTGCTCTAGCATACTCATCAGCGTCTGGATCCTGTTTAATTAGAATCCCCCTGTCTGCACCCATCGCTAAAGCGGTACGAATTGCGTCCATAGCCTTGTCGGCTCCTGCTGATAAGACTACCACTTCATCAGCAATTTTCTTTTCTTTAAGCTGTATACCACCTTCAACAGCTACTTCGTCATACGGGTTAATAATCATATTAATACCCGTATTTGATATTTTGCCATCCTTTAATTCAATCTTAGCTTCTGTGTCAAATGTCTGCTTAACACATACTAGAACCTTCAAGTTCGTTCCTCCTTTTCTTTTTTTAGTCCTTCGGGTTTTCACAGTTTAAACTCGCAGACGCCAAACTCTCTAGTAACCACCTCCATAAACAAATATATATATTTTTTGCCTACGGCAATTCTACCGTCGATTCGACATAATAAGACATTTTTATGTCGACATAAGAATTTTTTATATATGAATAAAAAATAACCCATTAAGAGTTTCGATATTTATGTTGTATTTCCTCTTTTTTTGAGATTATTGATGAAAATTTTACTTAATAATTTATTAATTAAGTAAAAATTAACGAATCGCCTGAAGAGCTCTATCTATAGCCTCAATTGTCTTATTAATATCCCTTACATTATGGGCCTGGGAAATAAAACAGACTTCAAATTGAGCTGGAGGAAAGTATATTCCCTGCTGTAACAACTCACGGTAGAATTCTGCGTATTTAAAAGTGTCGCTTTTTATGACTGAGGCATAAGTTCTTACTTCCGGTTCTGTGAAAAATAATGAAAACATCGACCCCAACCGGTTAACCGCTAAATCATAATTATTAGTATGCATAACCTGCTTGATGCCAGTGATTAATAAATCCCCCATTAATTCTAACCCGGCATAACATTCACTGTTTTTCAGGATGTTCAGGGTAGCTGTACCTGCAGCCATAGCCAGGGGATTACCCGCAAGGGTACCTGCCTGGTAAACATCACCTTCTGGAGCTACCAGATCCATTATTGCTTTTTTCCCCCCGTAAGCTCCCACAGGTAAACCACCACCTATTATTTTCCCTAAGGTGGTTAAATCAGGATAAATATTTACTATATTCTGGTAACCTCCATAACAGGTTCTAAATCCACTTATAACTTCGTCAAAAATCAGCAGGCTTTCATTCTGGTCAGTTAATTCACGCAGCCCTTTTAAAAAGTCGTTATCGGGAACAACTAGTCCCATATTCCCTGCTACTGGTTCAACAATAACTGCCGCTATATCCTTCTTATACTCTTTAAATATTTTCTCTACTGAATCAATATCATTATATGTTGCAATAATAGTATCTCTGGCATATGTTTCCGGAACTCCAGGACTAGTAGGAATACCCGAAGTCAATAAACCGGAACCCGCCTTTATCAAGAAACTGTCGGCATGTCCATGATAACACCCGGCAAATTTTACAATCTTATCTCTTCTGGTATAAGCTCTGGCAAGCCGTACAGCACTCATGGTTGCTTCAGTTCCTGAGTTAACCATCCTCACTCTATCTATAGATGGGAAAGCTTCACATATAAGTTGGGCCAATTCTATCTCTTTTTTGCAAGGCGCACCATAACTGGTACCCATTTCAGCGGTTTCACATATTGATTGAATCACTTCAGGATGACTATGACCAAGTATTAATGGTCCCCAGGAACATACATAATCAATATATTCGTTGTCATCTACATCAATAACCTTGGAACCCCTGCCCTGTTTTATAAAAAGAGGTGTTAATCCTACTGCTTTAAAAGCCCTGACTGGACTGTTTACTCCACCTGGCATATACTCCCTGGCTTTTAAAAAAAGTTCCTCAGATTTATTAGTTTTCACAACCCTAAAACCCTCCTAAAAATATATGTTGTCAGATTAAGCTATATTACTAAAAATAGGTCATACTGGTCTTTTTTAGTTCTGCCTGGCTTTTGATTACAATATAATCCTTTATACCTGTTTGGTTAACAATTTTGTGAATCAATTGTAAATTTTCTTCATCACTACGGCTGTGAATCATGGAAAAAAAATTATAGCCAAAACTCTCCGGGACTTCTCTTAAATAACAATGACTTATTTCATTATATTGAGCAATCATATTTCCTACTTCATCAACCTTATTTTCATCGATTTTCCATGCTACCAGGGTATTTACTGTAAATCCTGCCTTTTGATGACGCAGTACCGCTCCTAACCTTCTAATTAACCCTTTTTCTTGCATTTTTTTTATATGGGCAACTATTTCTTCCTCCTCAAGCTGTAGGTTTTTTGCCAACTGCTTATAAGGGCATGTTTCTAAGGGTATATCCCCTTGTATAAACTTAATGATTTTTGATTCTATTTCACTTATCACACGTCTCACCCATTTCAAAGATAACTTTTATCTTAAAAACCTTTTTTGCCGGCATATTAATTATGTTTGTTCCAATTCTATTCTGAATATCCTCGATTATCTGTAGAGCTTCATTATAAGAGGGAGCAGTCAGGGTAAACCATAAATTGTAATAATTATCCCGTAGATAATTATGGGTTACTCCTTTTTCTTTATTAATTATTGATGCTGCCTTTCTAATATAATTTTCCGGCAATCTGCACGCACACAACGTGGAATAATACCCGATATTCCGGCTATCTATTATTCCTCCTATTCTCCTAATAATGCCGTTTTCCTTAAAAGCCTTAATCTTTTGCAGGAGTTCATCTTCGCCAATGTCAAGCCTTTGAGCCATAATCTTATATGGTTGAGTAGATATTGGAAAATCGTTCTGGAGCATATTTAATATCTTTTTGTCTAAATCGCTAATTTTACTGCTCATTGTTTTTCCTCCTGGGATTATAAAGACACCAGGAGTCTTCCGCCATATAATCTCCATTGCTGTAATAAAATGCCCGGGCTCTACATCCTCCACACTGCAGCTTATAATCACATACTCCGCACTTACCTTTATAATCCATGGTCCTGAGTTTCTTTAACACCTCATTATCACGCCAGATTTGGTCAAACGGTTTTTCCTTAACATTACCCAGGCGGATATCTAAATAGGCACACGGTTGTACATCACCCTTAGGACTGATTATACAATAACTTATTCCTGCCAGGCATCCCCTGCTAAACCGCATTGGAATACCCTTCTTATCAGCAATTCTCATGAATTGTGGAGCACAGGTTGGTTTTATCTCTATTTCTACCTTTTTCTGTTTGTCCAATAACCGGGCAATCGTCTTTTCGTATTCAACCACCCGTAGAGCTTCTTTTTCAATCTCGGCTCCTCGCCCGGTAGGTACCAGGAAAAACACATGATGAGCCATAGCTCCAATATCTATTGCAAAGTCGGTTATCGTTTCTAATTCTTCTACATTCCAATCCATAACTGTAGTATGAATCTGGAAAGGGAGTCCAACTTCCTTGAGGTTTCTCATTCCCTGAACAGTTAGATCAAATGCGCCATCCAGTCCGCGAAAAGCATCATGTTTCTTTTTATCCAGGCTATCCAGACTAACACCAGCAGCCATGAACCCTGCTTTTTTTAATTTAGATACTACATCCAGCGTAAGCAGGGTTCCATTGGTTCCCATCACTACCCTTAACCCCTGTTCTGAAGCAAATTGTCCCAGTTCATAGATGTCCGGCCGCATGACTGGTTCTCCACCACTAAATATCATTATTTTGAATCCAGCTTTTTTAATTTCCCGGATCATTTTTTTAGCCTCTCTTGTAGAAAGCTCATCTGAAAGCTTCGCTCCTGCATCACGGTAGCAGTGATCACAAAACATATTACATTGATTAGTTGAATTCCAGGATATAAGCATTTAGTTATTGACAGACGGTTTTAATATTAACCCCTCATGTCCGCAGGACACAACCACCTATGAAACTAAAGTAGGTTATTAACCACAGATTCACTAAAATTTTTTCGTTTTAATAGGTATCTGGAACAATTATAATATTTTACCTTTAACTCTGCAGTTAATTGCTAATTTTTATATTGTACCGTAGAGGAGACTTCAGTCTCCGACCAGCCTAAATTCAGGGTGTCAGGGCTGCGACTGAAGTCGCCTCTACGGTTCTACTGGTTGCTGCGGTTTTCTCAAAACGCCATGCCTGCCTAACTTATCTAGGTAAGGTGATTGCATTAAGCGTTTATTTTTTTATTAAAAGGTCTGTCAAAATGCACCTCCCTTAATAATTAATGTGTTTTCATGTATTCAATCTATCTGTTGATTAATTTAGCAACATCCTTGGAAAAATAGCTTATAATCAAATCAGCCCCGGCCCTTTTTATTGAAGTCAGTATTTCCATCATCACCCTTTGTTCATCAAGCCAACCATATGCTCCCGCCGCCTTAACCATTGAATATTCGCCGCTGACATTGTAGGCTGCAGTAGGAAAAGCCAATTGTTCTTTTACTGCCTTGATGACATCTAAATATGCCAGGGCAGGTTTTACCATTACTATATCTGCCCCTTCTTCAATATCAAGTTTAACCTCTCTTAATGCTTCGCGTATATTAGCAGGGTCCATCTGATAAGTCTTACGATCCCCAAATTGGGGCGCCGATTCTGCTGCATCTCGAAATGGGCCGTAAAAACTGGAACAGTATTTAGCTGAGTAAGCCATTATAGGAATATTAGAAAAATGGTTCTCATCTAATTGTTTTCTAATATATCCAACTCTTCCATCCATCATATCTGAAGGAGCTACTATATCACACCCGGCTTTAACATGGGATATAACCTCCTTAGCGAGCAATTTGAGGGTTTCATCATTATCTACTATACCGTTTTTATCTATTACCCCACAGTGTCCGTGATCAGTATATTCACATAAGCATACATCGGTAATAACTATTAATTCCGGACAGGTATCTTTTATGAGTTTAATCGCATTTTGAACTACCCCATCATCATTATATCCGGAACTTCCAATACTATCTTTATACTCGGGAATACCAAATAATAAGACAGAAGGTACAGCCAGGGATTCAATTTCCTTGATTTCTTCTCTCAACTTATCCAAAGAGAATTGAAAAACCCCGGGCATTGATTCCACGGGTATTTTCTTATCCTTACCAAATGTAATGAAAAGTGGATAAATAAAATCATTAATAGATAAATCAGTTTCCCTTATCATATTGCGAATAGTTTGATTACTGCGAAGTCTCCTCATTCGGTTTGTTGGAAAAGCCATTATCTAATTCCCTCCTATCTATTATTTTCATGACCCTGACCGCTCTAAAAACTAAGTGCTAATTTCTTCTCCAGTTAAATAACAAGCAGGGTCTTCAGCCCATAAATCACCATAAACTGCCCTGGCTCTTATCCGACAGCCTGAACATAACGCTTTGTATAAACAGCGGCTGCATTTACCTTGAACATGTTTGTCTTTTTCCCTTAATTTTACTAATAATTGATCATCAGAATTCCATATCTCGCTAAACGGTTTTTCCCGTACGTTTCCAACCGTATAATCCTGCCAGAACTGGCATGGATGAACATTACCTTTAGGATCTACGTTGGCAAATTTAGTTCCTGCAGAACATCCGCCATGCATATTCAACAGCTGTACTACCTCATCTTCCCTTTCTGGCTCGTTTTCTCTAATATAGTTTAATAAATATATACCATCAGCATGATTATCCGTAGTTAGTATTTCCACTTCTACTCCTATATGGTGTAGATTAAGGGTTTCTTTACTTATATATTCCAGTATTCTTCTTTTCTCTTCTATAGTAGTATCCATTTTGGCCATCTTTTCACCTCTACCGGCATAAACCAGGTGATACATACAAAAACGAGGAATCCCTTCATTTTTTATAAGATCAATTATATGTGGTAGATCATGCTGATTATACTTATTAACTGTAAAGCGAATACCGGTTTTAATTCCATTGCTTAAGCATGCTCTTATTCCCTTTAATGCCGCATCATAAGCACCTTTTTTATTCCTGAACTCATCATGGGTAGCCGGAGAACCATCTATACTTATGCCTACATATTGAA
The DNA here is from genome assembly GCA_964482585.1 of uncultured Syntrophomonadaceae bacterium. Classification (GTDB taxonomy): domain Bacteria; phylum Bacillota; class Syntrophomonadia; order Syntrophomonadales; family Syntrophomonadaceae; genus CAYZYO01. The sequence goes on from CAYZYO010000079.1 coordinate 8,339, forward strand.
ACCCGGCTGCTTTTATCTTTTTGGCCGTGTCATCATTGATCAAGGTTCCATTGCTTGATATTACAGGTCTTAACCCTAACTGAGCAGCCAGTTTTCCCAGTTCAAAAATATCCTTTCTTACTAAAGGTTCACCACCAGAAAAAAGTAAGACCGGAACCTGCATTCTGGCAAGATCATGAATAAATTCTATTGCTTCTTCAGTAGTCAATTCTTCTTCATAGCTGCGATCTTCAGCATTAATATAGCAGTGCTTGCACTTTAAATTGCAGCGGTTGGTTACATTCCAAACTACCAGGGGCCGGTTCTTATCTGAAAATTGCAGTAGTTGTGGTGGAATACTTTCATTCTCTCCACTATACTTAATAACTTCGGATACGGTAGCAGTACCGCATAATAGTTTTGTGCATCCTATCATTATATATATCTCCCCTTTATGCTTTAGCTTGGTCTTCCATTATTACCTCAAGTAAACCCTCAATGGTGTATTCCCTGGCCATGAGATCCACATTAAATCCATATTCTTTGGCTTTATCAGCAGTTATGGGCCCTATACATGCAACCTTAACCTTTTTATCCAGTTCCTTTATATTCCCCTCCCCAATAAGATCAACAAAATTGTTTACTGTCGATGAACTGGTAAAAGTAATATAATCAAAAGTGCCGGTCTTTATTTCCTGCAGGATATCTTCGCTTACCAGGGCAGCCGTTTTCGCTTCATATATATTTATCTCATTAACATAAGCACCCCAACTGCTAATTGTTTGCGGGAGAATTTTTCTAGCCCCTTTTGCCCGGGGTAATAATATTCGATCTTCGGGATTGATTACCTTACTCAGCTTCTCTAATATACCTTCAGCTTTATATTCATCCGGTACTAGATCCACCTTTAATCCATAACTTTCAATCCGGTCTCGGGTTGCTGCCCCAATGGCACCGATTTTAATACCCTTTAATATCCTGATATCCATATCCTGCTTTCTTATTTCGTCAAAAAAGATATCAACTCCATTAACCGAGGTAAACAGCAGCCAATTATATATATCAATTTCTTTAAATGAATCATAAAGCGGGGTTAAATCGTCTACTTTTTCTATTTTAATCGAAGGAAATTCAATCGCTTCTCCGCCAAATTCACATATCCTTTCAATTAATGCACTAGCCTGGGCCCTGGCTCTGGTAACCACTATTCGCTTTCCCCATAATGGTTGATGTTCCAGCCAGCTTAGCTTATTATGCAGCTTAACTACTTCACCAACTACTATTACAGCAGGTGGTTGAAATTTAACCTCCCTGACTTTAGCAACTATATTTTCCAGGGTGCCGGTTATTACTTCCTGATTAGGCCGGGTTCCCCACCTTATAAGAGCAATTGGAGTTTTTCCATCCTTCCCGTTACCAATCAGGTTATCACAGATATACTCCAAGTTTTCTACTCCCATTAGAAAAACCAGAGTGCCTAACCCACCCGCAATTTCTTTCCAATTAATTGAACTTTCAGTTTTATCTGGTTTTTCATGCCCGGTAATTATCGCCAAACTAGAAGTAAAATCTCTGTGGGTAACTGGGATACCGGCATAAGCAGGCACTGCAACCGCAGAGGTTATACCAGGTACAACCTCGAACTCATAACCATGCTGTCTGATAAATAAGGCTTCTTCTCCGCCCCTTCCAAATATAAAAGGATCCCCTCCTTTTAAACGGGCAACTATTTTACCTTCACCGGCTTTTTTAGCCAGTAAAGCATTTATCTCATCCTGGGAAAGAGCATGTTTTCCTGATGTTTTCCCTACATAAATAAATTCAGCTTTAGGATTAGCGAAGGATAAGATTATATCATTTATAAGCCGGTCGTATATAACAACTTCCGCCTTTTCTAAAATTTTCTTTCCTTTTAGGGTGAACAGACCCGGATCCCCAGGTCCTGCTCCTATAAGATAGACTTTTCCCTTTTTTCTCATAGTCTTAATCCCCTGTATTACGTATTTCTTGAAGTATCCTGCCAGCACCCTCCTGCAACAGCTGCCGCGCAAGTTGGCGTCCAATCAATTCTGCGTCCTGACAATTTCCTTCCCGGCTAGCTCGAAAACACTTCTTGCCATTTAAAGAAGCAACTACCCCCTGTAGTATAAGTATCTCTTCCTTAATATAAGCCAAAGAACCAATAGGTACCTGACAGCCGCCTTCAAGCTCATTTAAAAAACCTCTTTCTGCCATAGTAGCTAAAAAAGTGGAGCGGTGATTAATCTCCTGCAGCAGTTTTAATATATCCTGGTCAGCTGATCTGCATTCGATTGCAATAGCCCCCTGTCCCACAGCAGGCATAAGCAAATCACAGGGTAAAATATCAGTTATTAAACCCTCGAAGCCTAAACGTCTTACACCTGCAAAAGCCAGTATAATTCCATCTAGATTCTGTTCTTTCATTTTTCTAATACGGGTTTCAACATTACCCCGGATGTCTACTGTAGAAATATCAGGCCGAATCACTTTTAACAGTGCAGCTCGCCTTAGACTTGATGTGCCTATTACAGCATTCATCGGTAGGTCTTTAAATCTGTAATCCTTGTGGGATATTAATACATCCTGGGGGTTTTCGCGTTTCAGTACAGCCCCAATACATAAATCCGGTTCCAGTTCTGAAGGCATATCTTTCATACTATGCACAGCGATATCAATGTTCTTTTTTATAAGTTGATTTTCTATTTCTTTAGTAAAAAGACCTTTATCCCCTATATGGGATAGGGCAACATCTAAGATTTTGTCACCAATGGTCTTTATTACCTGTATATTAATTTTAAGATCAGGCTTAGCTTTTTTTAATTCACTTGCAACATGTTCTGCCTGCCAGAGAGCAAGTCTGCTACCCCTTGTTCCTATTTGCAGAATTTTCATATTTTTGTTCTCCTTCATTTATTGGCAAAGAAAAAAGCTTTTTCACGACTTCTGCATATAAATGTCCCTGGTTGCTGGCAGCCTCCTCTTTAAGTTTAACTATTGGTTCATGGAGTAATTGATTAACTATCGAATTAACTAAGGT
>CAYZYO010000080.1:0-11220 GCA_964482585.1 uncultured Syntrophomonadaceae bacterium
CTGCCTTAAGACCGCGGGTTGAGATATAAGTAGTTCAATATCTTCTAATCTATATCTACCTGCAGCTAAAAGACACTGTTTTATAGGCATAGAAATTTCGCCTATTATGCTGATACTGCTCGATAATAAGCACTCTATGGTTGGATTAATTGATCCAGCCAGGGAGTTTTCAATCGGAACTAATGCCCCTTGAACCTGCCCCCGATCTACCAGTGCAAATAATTCTGGTATATTCCCGGCAGCATACAATTCTACTCTATTTCCCCAATAAAGATTGGCAGCCTCTTCACTAAATGTTCCCCTGGGTCCGAGTACCGCGTAAGCCATTATCAGATCCTCCTTCCAGTAGCCTGGGCAAAAACATCCAGTTCCCGCATCATCAGGCTGAACCCTTTTGGTGTAAGGGATTGTTCACCATCTGATAAGGCTTTTTCGGGATTAGGATGAACCTCAATCATTATTCCATCAGCTCCGGCCGCAACAGCAGCTTTAGCCATTGGAAGAACCAGGCTCCGGATACCGGTCCCATGGCTGGGATCAACCAGTACCGGTAAGTGGGATAATTCCTTAACCAGGGCTACAGCTGATAAATCAAGAGTGTTCCGGGTCCATCTCTCTGAAGTACGAATACCTCTTTCACATAAAATTACCCGGGTATTGCCACCTTCAAGAATATATTCTGCCGCTAAGAGCCATTCTTCTATAGTTGCTGCCATTCCTCTCTTTAATACTACCGGTTTATCGATCCGGCCCAATTTTCGTAGTAAAGAGAAATTATGCATATTTCTGGCTCCTACCTGTAATATGTCAGCATACTCAGATACCAAACTGATATCACTACTATCCATAACCTCAGTTACTACCGGCATATTCATTTCTTCTCCAATCCTCGCCAGGATCTTTAATCCTTCTTGCCCCAATCCCTGGAAACTGTAAGGTGAAGTCCTGGGCTTATATGCTCCCCCTCTTAACATTGAGGCTCCACTTCCTCTAACTTTGAAAGCCGTCTCCTTTAGGATATCTTCACTTTCAACTGCACAGGGACCAGCAATTACTATTATCTGTTCACCCCCAATTGTGCATCCTTTAACCTTTATCCGAGTAGTTTTTTGCTTATTGTCCCTGGAAACCAACATTTTCCCGTTTGGTCTGGTTAATAAACTGGTCATTTAAAATTACCTCCTTTTTAAAAAATAAAAACCCCCCGTCCTTTCAGGACGAGAGGTTACAGGAACTCCCGCGGTACCACCTGGATTGGCATTTTGGCCCACTTAATTAGAATACAGGATAAACAACTATAAAATCTAAAAAGCTTCTCATCCCCATGGGACGAGAAGCCTAATAAGCTACCCGCGGTACCACCCAATTTGCTAGTAAGCCCGCTTGTAAAGATACAGGTTTTATCCGATATCCCCTCTCTTTTAACGGCGAGAGTTCCGCCACGACCTACTTGCAACTGTTTCAGCCGGGTGCTCCAAAGTGAACTTCAATTTGCTTCCTTATGAAGATGCTTGCAGCCGGTGACATCTCTTCTCTGAATAATTCCACAAACCTACTTTACTTTTTCACAGCATTTAATAATATGTAAATTGAATAATAGCATAATGCTAATATGATGTCAATTGTTAAAATGAAATTTTTTTCTCTCACACAAGGGGACGGTTCTCCTGTGTCAATAGGGAAACACAAGGGGACGGTTCTCCTGTGTCAATAGAAACGGTGCGCCCATAGGCGCACGTCCTATTGACACAGGAGAACCGTCCCCTTGTGTTTCCTTGTGTTTCCAACTACTTTAAAAACGGGTTGTGTTGTCGCTCAATTCCTATGGTTGTTGCCGGTCCGTGGCCAGGATAACATACTACACTATCATCATAACATAATAGTTTTTCTTTTATGTTTTGGATTAACTCTTTATGGGAACCGCCCGGAAAATCGGTTCGGCCAATAGAACCCTGAAATAAAGTATCTCCTACAAAAATTATATTACCCAATTTAAGGCATACTCCCCCTGGACTGTGCCCCGGGGTATGAATAACCTCCAATTTAACTGTATTTCCTATTTCTATTATGTCTCCTTCTTTTATATATTCATCTGCTGGAGGACTGCTTACTTTGGTTCCCATCATGAATGATAAATTAGACACCTCATTCACCAGCATATTAGCATCCTTTTCATGTATTAATATTTTCGCATTGGTAGCATCTTTTACTGCCCTGTTAGCTCCCATATGATCTATATGTCCATGGGTATTTATAATATAGACCGCGGTTAAACCTTCATCTTCCAGTAATTTTAAAATCCCCCGGGCATTACCTCCGGGATCTATTACTGCAACCTCCTTGGTTTCTTCACAACCGACAATATAGCAATTAACTCCCATGGATCTTATTTCTATCCCTTTTAATATCATTATTAATTCCCTCCCTGATTAAAACTGCTTTTCACTATCTAATAGTATTGTAACCGGTCCATCGTTTTCTATTATTAATTGCATTTCTGCTCCGAATACGCCTTTTTCTACTTTTATCCCTAGTTTGTGCAAAAAATTGGTACAATAGTTGAAAAGCTCATTTGCCCTTTCGGGTAATTCAGCACTGGTAAAGCTGGGCCTTCTTCCTTTGCGTACATCTCCATAAAGTGTAAACTGGCTGACCAGTAATACATCTCCTTTAATATCAATAAGAGAGGAGTTCATTTTACCCTGTTGATCGGAAAATATACGCAGGTTAATAATCTTATCCATAAGATATTCGGCTTCTTTTGGAGTGTCTCCTTTTTTTATCCCCAATAGAACCACTAATCCCTGGTTTATTTGCCCTTTTACCTCATTGTCTACTAATACTTTACTGTATTTGGTTCTTTGAACAACTGCCCGCAATCTATCCCCCCCTTATTTCACCAGGTAATACTCTTCTTACTTCAATTACATCTTTTATTTTTTGGATGCGTTGAAAAACTGCATGCAGGTGATCTATAGCCTTTATTTCCAGCTTGAAATTCATGATCACTAATTTGTTTTTGGTAACTCTTGAATAAACCGAATTTATATGAATTCTGGTGTCAGCAATTACATTCATTACTTCTGCTGTTAGTCTATCTCTTTCTAATGCCTTTACCTCTAATTCTACATAATAGAGCCCTTGCTCATTGGCCCATTCAACTTCAATTATTCTATCCTTTTCGTTTTTTAAATAGTTCTGCATGTTGGGACAGTCTTTTCGATGAACCGAAACTCCACGTCCCCGGGTTATATAGCCTAAAACAGCATCTCCCGGTAGGGGGTTGCAGCACCTGGCAAGTCTGAATGCTACATCATCTACCCCTTTTATCCTTAAAGCACTAGTTTCTGTGTCTTTGCGGGGAACATGAGTATCTTTTTGAGGAAGATTAATTATATCTTCAACATGGGCATCGTTAAAATACATCTCTTTCTGCTTGTTTATTACCTGGTTTACGGTGACAGCACTATCACCAAGGGCAGCAAAAAGGTCATCTGCTGAATTAAAACTAAATCTCTTAACTACTTCTAACAGCTTATCTTCTTTTAGCAGTTCTTTGGGATTTAAATGTCTTTTCTTTAATCCTTCTTCAAGCATATCGTGCCCTTTTATTATGTTTTCCTGGCGTTTTTCTTTTTTAAACCACTGTTTTATACGGCTTTTAGCTGAAGAGGTGGTAACAAAGTTAAGCCAGTCGTGAGTAGGGCCAGAAGGATTTTTGGTGGTTAATATCTCTACTATGTCTCCATTAGCCAGGGCGAAATCCAGGGGAACTATTCGCCCATTAACCTTGGCACCTATACATTTATGCCCAACTTCAGTGTGTACCCGGTAAGCAAAATCAACCGGGCAGGCACCTTTCGGTAGTTCAAAGACTGCTCCTTTAGGAGAAAAAACAAAAACTGTATCATCAAAAAGATCGATTTTTAGCGATTCCATAAATTCCCTGGTGTCTTTAATCTCCTGCTGCCATTCCAGTATCTGTCTTAACCAGGATAGTTTTTTGTCAAATTTGGTTTCTTTGCTATCTTTACTGCTAACCCCTTCTTTATACCGCCAATGGGCAGCAATCCCGTATTCGGCTGTACGATGCATATCCCACGTGCGTATCTGAACCTCAAAGGGTTCACCACCCTTACCAATAAGTGTGGTGTGTAGTGATTGATACATATTAGGTTTAGGGGTAGCAATATAGTCTTTGAATCTGCCCGGAATGGGTTTCCACATGGTATGAATAATCCCTAAAACTCCATAGCAATCCCTGATATCATCGACAAGCACCCTGATAGCAATCTTGTCATATATCTCATCTATATCTTTCCCCTGTTTGATCATTTTTTTATAGATACTATAGATATTTTTAGGCCGGCCCTGGATGTCGGCTTCAATATCTATCTGCCCTAATCCATTATTTATTTGATAGATTATATCGTGGACGTAGTTTTCCCGGTCCTTGCGTTTCTTTTTTAACCTCTTGGCTATTTCGTAATACATTTCCGGATCCAAATGGGCAAAAGCCAGGTCTTCTAATTCCCATTTAAATTTAAATATACCTAAGCGGTGAGCTAAAGGGGCAAATATTTCCATAGTTTCAGCTGCTATCTCTTTCTGTTTTTTTTCATGATGATAACTTAATGTCCGCATATTGTGCAGCCTGTCTGCAAGCTTAATTAAAATAACCCTTATATCTTTGGCCATAGCAATAAACATTTTTCGTAAGTTGCCGACTTGAGCATCCTCTTTGGATTTAAAATCTATACGGCTTAATTTGGTTACTCCATCCACCAGCATGGCTATTTCAGGACCAAACTCTTTGGCAATATGGGCATAAGTAATATTAGTGTCTTCTAAAACATCATGCAGCAGAGCAGCACAAATTGATGCGGTATCCATTTCAATCCCGGTCAAGATAATAGCCACCTGTAGGGGGTGAATTATGTAAGGTTCCCCAGATATCCTTTTTTGGTCGCTATGCGCTGTTAAGGCATAATTATATGCCTCGGTTATGAGATTAAAATCCGCTTGAGGATCATATTGAGTTACATTTTCTATTATCTTTTTTGCCTGCATTTTATCACCTTGCCAAGGATCTATTAAATTCTTCTTTCCATCTTAAAAAGGCTCTTTTTTCTGCTAACCCTTCCAGGTAATAAGGAGAATTAGAAATATCAAAAACCATGTTATTGGTATTTATAAATGTTATCTCAATAATACTACCTTTTTTCTTAACATGACACAAGCCCAGATCTACCAGTATATTTAAAACAGGTATTAAATCATATGTCTTGCCACCCCTTGAGGGGAAATCTGCTGCAGCCTGCACAATTTGAGTCGTTTTCATTCTTATCGGGTTTCGGCGCAATTTTAGAAAGTATTCTAAGACTTCTTTTACCAGTTTAAAATCAGGATATAATTTTTCCAGATAATTGTAATTAAATCTTATATCTTCCGGGTTAAAAAGCGCCACTGCAAATATATTATCCTTAGTGGAAATATTATCAAACATTAATCTGGTTTCATAAATACTATAAGGTGCATCAGCAAATAGGACTTCATCGATTTTATCTATAGTATAATTATTTAATCCCCCTGTGTATTCACCATCCCACAATAAAATTGAGTTTTTGGAGGTTATAAATCTCCTGCGCAGTTCCCTTCGGGTTTTGGTTTCTCTAATCCCTGCTTCAATAATAATGTCTGAACGTTCCTCAGATATCCTTTTGATGGTACTAAGACGATTAGTATATATTATATAACGTTTACCATTATCAAGGTCAAATCCTGAATTAGTCCATGAAAGGTTTTTCTTCTTTCCATGATATGTATCATAATAAAAACTGTTCTGGCTTTTTAGCCATTTACGGTTAGAATCCAGGGGCCAGAATTCAACAATGTATTCTAGATTCTCCGGCATTTTTTTGTGTTTAAGGTAATACTTCATAAAGGCTTCCGTGGTTAAAAATATTTTGCTTAATCCCTGCTCAAATTCCTTTTTCGCTGCTAACCTCTTCTCAAGAGGGAGTCTCCCGTGTAATTCCTGGAGTACAGTAGTCCTTAAATAGTGATTAAGGATAGTTTTATGTTTGGTTAAGCTCCTATAAGTAGGGTAAATAAATAGTACTACCCGTTTTTTGATAATTTCATCAATGCTTTTTTTAAGGATAGTCCTTAATTCACTATGGGGGTTGTTCAGATTGTCAGGTACATAAGTACATTTCATATCTTTTATTCTAAGTTGGATACTTTTCTTGCCTTTAAATTCATTTTTCTGAAGCTCAAAAAGGGTATCACAATAACACTCCTTTAAAGGCAAATTCTTGAGATCCGGTCTATTGAAGGCTATTCCTTCTAAATCAGCTGTTTCTACAGCAGCCTTAAAGTGTTCCCGGTTTCTGCCTACCAAAATTCCAGAGGCTAATTCAATACCCCTTAACACGAAATTCGGATAAGAATTTCCTTCCCCAAAGGGTTGTAATAATTGCAGCTCCCTGAATAAATCCGGGGTTATTTCACTCAACTCAATTTCACTATCTATTATCTGCCTTTTATATAGTTGTTGATCATTAAGATTAGTTTTTACATATTCATAGATTTCCTGTTTGAAATCTAAAAAACTGTTTTTATTAATCTCCATTCCAGCCGCCATTTTATGCCCGCCAAAACCTACTAAATACTGTCTGCAGCTGTCTAAAGCAGCATAAAGATCTAAACCCCTAATACTTCTCCCTGAACCCCTGCCTATTTCTCCTTTCCAGGAGATTAGAATCACCGGACGGTTATATTTGTTTGCCAACCGGGAAGCCACTATGCCAATAACTCCCTGGTGCCAGGCCTCATTTCCAAGAACAATAACCGATTCTCTGGTAAAATCATCCATATTATTAATCTGGAGCACTGCTTCTTTATATATAGATTCTTCAATAATTTTCCTCTCATTATTCATGGAACATAATTTTTCTACATATTCTGCCGCTTTTTCATCATCATCTGCCAAGAGTAGTTCAATACTTAATCCAGCATTTTTTAGTCTGCCGGCGGCATTTAACCTGGGTGCCAAAATAAAAGATATATGCCATGATAATAGTTCTTTATCCTGCAGGCCGGTTTTAACCAGCAGCGCTTTCAACCCTTTTAGCCTGGTGTTCTTTATTTGTTCCAGTCCATATTTAACCAGGATGCGATTATCACCAATAAGTGGTACAATATCGGCTACTGTTGCCAGTGCCACCAGATCAAGCCATTCAAAAACTGAGTTTTCACAACCTCTATCCCGGCATAATGCCATCACCAGTTTAAATACTACCCCCACACCGGCTAAATCCCGGCTGTCCTGATCATTATCTAACTTGGGATTTATTACTGCAGCTGCCCGGGGAAGTTCTTTCCCGGGGTTATGATGGTCAGTTATGATAACATCCATTCCGCTGGCTGAAGCCTTGGCCACTTCCGCAACAGAAGATATGCCACAGTCAACTGTAATCAAAAGTCTATATCCCTGTAATGCTAATTGGTCAACAGATTCAAGGTTTAACCCATAACCTTCAATAAAGCGATCCGGTATATAATAATCCGCTTTATGCCCCAGGATTTCAATACATTTTTTAAGCAGTACGGTGCTGCAGATCCCATCTACATCATAGTCACCATATATTAAGATTTTTTCTTTTTTATCTATTGCCATTATTATACGGTCAACAGCGATCTTCATTCCACTAAGCTTATAAGGATCACTTAAGTCTTTTAGTTCTCCGTAGAGAAATTCAAAGGCTTTATCAGGGGTTTCTATCCCTCTTTGTACTAATAATCTAGAAGTTATTGTCGATATTCCCAATCTGTTTTTTATTTCCTCTGCCAGCGAATCTTCACATTCATTTAATTCCCAAATACTATGTGCTTCCATAATTCCTCCGTTTTAATTATACTACTGTAAAGGTTTGTACTAGCTCTATTGGCACTGCTTTTATTTTCTTGAGGTTTTGCATAATTCAATATTGGTTCCACTGGAAAAGTAGTATCTATGCTTCATATGCAATAAAAAAGTCTTCAGTATCCCCTAAATACCGTTATTATCTCGGTGGCCGGAACTAAAGTCTCCTCTACGGTATAAGAATTAGGCTTTTTCGCAGTGGAATTAATAATCTAATATGTTTTCTGAGTGTCAGCATTATGTCATCCTCAGTGTCAGCATTATGTCATCCTCAGTGTCAGCCAATAATTTTAAGATCCTTCGGCTTTACCCGACATGACGTGAGAAAATACTAGGATAACAGTCCAGCCGGAGACTGAAGTCTCCTCTACAGATGACAGTCCTGTCGCTGCTAGGAAATTTTTTTAAAGAGGATAGTCCTGCTACAGACAACAAGCTAATTATATCAAAGAATTAAGTATGCAAAATCCTCATTTTAAAAAAATATGGGACTGGTTTTTGCTGACTATGTTTATTTCTACATTAGACAATTATTGACCTGCCTGGAAGTTAAAGTACTGTTTTGGGTTTAACCACAGGTAATCGGATAGGAATTATTTGGTTGGAATGTTATCCCCGGGCAAAGCCCCGGATAACAGGCATTTAAAAAGGCGGGAATAACTCCCGCCTTTTTTATACTATTTTTCTACTTTTCAGGCTGCCATACCTCCCACACTTTCCCTGCAAGTTCAGTTGATGGCTTAAGGGTTTTATCCCCTTCCATCCAGCCTGAAGGTATAACTTCTCCCGTTTTCTGCTGGTGCTGATAAGCCTTAATCTGCCGGAGGAGTTCATGGGGATTCCGGCCAACTGGTGGAGATAATATCTCTACTGCCTGTATAATGCCTTCAGGATCTATGAGGAAGCGTCCTCTAACATCTACTCCACCTTCTTCATCATACACTCCAAAAAGACGTCCTATACTGCCCCCGCGGTCAGTAAGCATGGGAAATGGTATGCCGCCATCCACCATTTTGGATAACTCAGTTTCATTCCATACTTTGTGGGAATATACACTGTCCACACTGATAGATAAAACTTCTACATTTAGTTTTTTTAATTCATCATAACTCACGGCTATGTGGGATATCTCTGTTGGTCAAACAAAGGTAAAATCTCCCGGATAAAAACAGAGAACCAACCACTGTCCTTTGTAGTCATCTACACTTATTTTCTTGATGTCGCCTTTCACAAAAGCTTCGGCCTTGAACTCAGGGACTTTCTTTCCTACTAACACTTGAATCATCCTCCTTTTTTAGAGAGTTTTGCATAATAAAAGTTCCCCATGACTTGGCTCGGGATGCAATCCAGCCGGCGACTGAAGTCTTCTCTACTGATAGCAATAATCCTGCTGGAAACTTAATTCTTCTGGGCAAATGTAAGATTTTCGTGATGTAAATCAGTATTATGCAAAATTCTCAGTATAATAATTTTTTTTGATTGATAATACTATGTTTTCGAGAATAAAGGGTGATTTTAAATCCAGATAGCTTCCCGGTTCATCATCTGGACTTTAATGCCTATAAAAGGCTGAGTACTGTAGGGAAATTTTATATTATACGTAGTTTACATATGTTTCTTTTCATTTGCAATAAGGTTAAGCAGTTGTTTCAGGACTTTTGTCTAGATTGTTTTAGGATATAATATATATCCTTTTAATTAAATTAATTAAAACAGCTATTTAACCGCAGCTCACATGCAAACCAAGCATAATTGCTATTACTATTAGGTATTCTCTTGATACAAAAGTTTCATACCTAATTTATAAGTTTAAATACAATATATTGAATCAGAAGATTTACCTGCTTTTAGCATAACTTTCGATTCGGAGATTTTTGTTAAGTGTTGGAATATTTTAGTGATGATATTTGATTGTAAGCTTACATTTCTCTAAGCCGGGGATCTGCTGTATCTTCCAGGGCAAATCCTAGTAAAGCGAAACTCACGCAAAGCAGAGCAATACACAGGGCTGGCGGCATTACCCACCAGATCCAGGCTGAAGTCAGATATGTAGAAGAGTATTCCAGGGCATAATGGAGTATCATTCCCCAGCTTTTGGAACCCGGGTCTCCTATCCCCAGAAATGCCAGGCCCGATTCCATTAGTATTGCTTTTCCCGCCATTTCAATTAAAGCTGTAAATACCAGCGGAAGCAGCTCGGGAATAAAATGACGTTTCATTAAATACAGGGAGCTGCCTCCAAACATGCCGGCTGCCTGAATATATGCATTTTGTTTTAAAGATACTACCTGTCCTCTTATTATCCTACCGGTTCTAGGTATAGCAAAAATAGCAATAATAAGAATAATATTCCTTATACTGCTCCCGGCATAGGCTGCAATCAGAATAAATAGTGGGATACTAGGAAGGCTTTGAAAAATATCACTAACTCTCATTAGAACCCTATCAATTATTCCTCCCCCATAACCGGCAATCATTCCATATATTACTCCGCCGCCAACACCGAGTAAAGCCGCAGAAATCCCGATTAGCAAACTTATACGGGTTCCCCAGATTAATAGGCTCAATATATCATATCCCAGGTCATCGGTTCCCAGCAGATATTGTTGGGATGGGGTTAAAAATGAAGCATCCACCTGTTCACCAACACCATATGGAGCAAGAATTCCGGCAGCTAAGGCCAGGAATAAAAAGAAACCTAGAATAATAATCCCAGCCCAGCCCATTGCCCCCAATTTTATTGCTTGTCCCTGGTATTTAATCAAGATCCTCGCTCCCTTACCGGGTTGTCAATCATCGTGATTATTTGATGACAGTAAACCATATTTCTTATTTATTCGCATAAATAAAGAAGCTGCTGGTGGTTGAATTATAAATGCCAGTGTAATCAACAGTGCTGCATCAGGTCCAAAGGCAGTAGCTGCAAGCCCAATTCCTATAGCCAGGTTCCGCAGTACACTGCCAAATATTAGTGCTATAGAGTCTTTGGTATTAAGATAACGTCTTCCAATTTTAACCGATACCAGATAGATTATTCCGTAGAAAAGCAACAGCACTATTAACATCATCAGAAGCAGGTCAGGCCTGGATATTATTCTGGAAGAATTAACACTGATAGATGTAAAAACTATGTATACCATTCCCCAGGCACTGGCAGCCAAAAAATACGGCTTTAAACGGGTATTAAATTCTTTTTCAGTGTATCTCCTTAAAATAAGGTAGTAGGTAGCCGTTCCCATCACAAGGGGAATGAAAATTACGGTAGCAATCGTTTTAAAAATAGTGAATAGATC
>CAYZYO010000081.1:0-11204 GCA_964482585.1 uncultured Syntrophomonadaceae bacterium
TTTTAATCATTCCCACTGATTTATTGGCAGCATCTATATTAACTCCTGCCTTTTTATAACTTAGACCTGGTTTATCCATTTCATTACCTCCATTAGCATCTTTACCATTTTGGCTTATAAAACTCAATTCTTGCTTATTAACCACCCATGTCAAAGGGCACGACCACTTATATTGTACGTAGAGGAGACTTCAGTCTCCGCCCAGTGCAATTCAGGGTGCCAGGGCGGCGACTGAAGTCGCCTCTACGGTTCTGTCCGGTTACAGCGGTTTTCCCAAAACACCAGTCGTGGCCAACTTATCCAAGTAAGATGATTGCATTAAACGTTTATTTCTTATTTATGATTCTATTTCAATAGGATATTTCCCACTAAAACATGCTGCACAAAAAAATCCCTGATCGTTTTTTAATGCTGAAAACAACCCTTCCATACTTACATAATGCAGGCTGTCAGCACCTATATAGTCTCCTATCTCTTCAGGCTCCATAGTGTTGGCAATGAGTTCTTCGCGCCGTGAAGTATCTATTCCATAATAACAAGGGTACTTAGTAGGAGGTGATGCTACTACCATATGGACTTTTACTGCTCCAGCTTCCCTCAACATCTTCACCAGGTTTTTACTGGTAGTTCCCCTTACAATGGAATCATCAACCATTATTATCCGCTTCCCACTCACTACTTCACTTACCGCATTTAATTTAAGCCGTACTCCAAGTTCTCTTATTTCATGAGTTGGTTGAATGAATGTGCGTCCAATATAACGATTCTTCATTAAGCCTTCTTCAAAAGGTAGGCCTGATTCTTCAGCATAACCTAATGCGGCCGCAGTGCCTGAATCAGGTACTGAAATCACCAGGTCAGCATCAATATTACACTCCCTGGCCAGCTGTTTTCCTACCTCACGCCTGGCTTTATATACATTTATTCTATCAATAGTACTATCAGGACGAGCAAAATAAATATACTCAAAAATACAATGGGCACTCGTAAGTGGATTAGCTACCTGTATTGATTGAATTCCTTCTTTATTTATAACAATAATTTCTCCTGGCTTTACATCCCGGACAAACTCAGCACTGATGGTATCAAAGGCTGCTGACTCGGATGCCAGGACATAGTTTCCATTAAGATTTCCAATACAAAGGGGTCTAATTCCCAGGTGGTCTCTTACCCCAACAAGCCGGTCTTCAGTCATAATAATCAAAGCAAATGCACCCTTCATGTCTATCATGCACTTGGCCAGAGAATCTTCCATATTATCCTGAGAATACCTTGCTAAAAGATTAGCAATTAATTCTGTATCAGTTGTGCTCTGGAAAATAGAACCATAAGTTGCCAGTCTTTTTCTTAAATCTACAGTATTAACCAGATTTCCATTATGGGCTAGAGCTACCATTCCCTTTAAATAATGAAACACCATGGGCTGTGAATTAACCACATGGCTCTCCCCGGTTGTTGAATAACGAACATGCCCAATTGCTATACTGCCTTTGAGCTCTCTAATATGGTTTTCTTTTATAACTTCAGATACTAATCCCATTCCTTTTTGTAGTTGAATTCTATTTCTATTAGAAACAGCAATTCCAGCACTTTCCTGTCCCCGGTGCTGCAGTCCATATAAGCCATAAAAGGTTGTTCGAGCAGCATCGGTTTCATTATCAGGATGGTTAAAAAAAATTCCAAATACTCCACATTCATCTTTAAATTTATCATCCAATAACATTCTTTATTTCCCCCCAGGTTAATTTTAAATTAAGACTATATGACAGTGCTTTCTATTCTGCTTAATATCTCCTGATACGATTCTCTTTCCTGCCCCATATCCCAGCGAAAACGATCTTTGTCAAGCCTTTTCAGGTTATTTTTATCCCATAACCTGCAGGTATCAGGTGATATTTCATCCCCCAGGATAACCTGGTTGTTAAAAACACCAAACTCCAGTTTAAAATCAACTAAAATTATATCGATACTATCAAAGAAGACCTGTAATAATTTATTTATATTCAAGGCTTGAATCTTCATATCCTCTAGCCGTTTTTCATCTGTCACGTTCATAACTAAGATATGGTAGGCATTAATCATAGGATCATGCAAACTATCATTTTTATAGTAGAATTCTAGAATCGGGCTGGGTAGTATAAAGCCTTCATCTTTCCCGATTCGCTGGCAAAGGCTTCCCGCCACCCGGTTGCGGACTACCACCTCTACAGGTATCATATCCAGTTTCTTAACCAGTGTGCTTCTTTCATCGATTTGTTTTTCCAGGTGGGTGTCTATCCCATTATGTTCCAGTAGTTTAAACAGCAAAAACGATACTCTATTAGTAAGTAATCCCTTTCCTTTCATGCTTCCCTTCTTGGAACCGTCAAAAGCAGTAAGGTCATCTTTAAAGGTTATTAACAGCAAATCATCTTTATCAGTAGCAAAAACCTTTTTCGCTTTGCCTTCATAAATCAGTTTACCTTTTTTCATATTTTATCTCCTTTATTCCAACCCACAGCGCCGGAAAATATAATCTACATTATCTGAATATATAGATATATCAAATATTCTATCTATGTCTGCAGCTGATAATTTATTCATAATATCCTGGTCTTTAATAACTAACTCTTTAAAATCCGTCTTTTCTGCCCAGCTTTGCATAGCGTTTTTTTGGACCATATGATAGGCTTCCTCCCGCAAAACTCCCTTGTCGATTAAAGCCAGCATTAACTCCTGGGAAAAAACCAGCCCATGGGTTTTATAAATATTTTCTAACATATTATTTGTATTTATTACTAGGCCTTCAACTATATTAATAAACTTATCCAATAAATAGTAGAGTAAAATACAGCTGTCAGGAATAATTATTCTTTCAACTGAAGAATGGGTTAAATCGCGTTCATGCCAGAGTGCTACATTTTCCATGGCAGCCATACTGTTGCTCCTGATCACCCGGGCAAGCCCTGCGACTCTTTCACTCATCATAGGATTACGTTTATGGGGCATAGCCGAAGAACCCTTTTGTCCCTGGTGGAATGGTTCCTCCACTTCATAGATTTCAGTTCTCTGCAAATTGCGGATCTCAGTAGCCATTTTTTCCAGGGAACTAGCAATTACCGCCAGGGTAGTTAAAAACTGGGCATGACGATCCCGTTGAATAACCTGGGTGGAAACCTCACACGGTTTCAGACTTAATAAACTGCAAACGTATTCTTCTATTACCGGGTTTAAATGAGCAAAATTACCAACAGCACCTGATATCGCTCCGCAGGAAATAGTCTCTCTAGCCTCTTCTAACCGTTTAATACTTCTCTGCAACTCAGTGTACCAAAGAGCCATCTTAAGCCCAAAAGTAGTGGGTTCTCCATGTATTCCATGGGTACGTCCAATGTTATAAGTATATTTGTAATCTATAGCCTTTTTTTGAACAATCTCTTTTAGTTTTTCTAGTTTATCGATAATTAAATCAGCTGAATCCCTCATCTGCAAAGCCAACCCGGTATCAAGAATATCTGATGAAGTCAATCCCAGGTGAATATACTTAGAATCGTCGCCAACATGTTCTGCTACATTGGTCAAAAAAGCAATTACATCGTGATGAACTACAGCTTCAATCTCTTTTACCCGAAGAATTTCAAAATCAGCTCGTTTTTTTATGTTAGCAACCGCTTCCGCAGGTACCTTGCCTAGTTTCATCCAGCCTTCACAAACCGCGATCTCTATCTTAAGCCAGTTATTTAGTTTATTCTCCTCTGACCAGATTAGTCCTATCTCAGGCAGAGTGTATCGCTCTATCATTTTTCGCCCCCCTTACCTGCAAGATAAACATCTATTCCTATCTCCTTTAGTTGCCTGTCCTTTTTTATAACCTCATCAGCCATTTTTCCCCGGTACTTAATAAGCTTGTGGGATATTTTTTCATCTTTTATAGCCAGAATCTCTAAAGCGAGCAGTGCAGCATTAGCACTGCCATTAATAGCCACAGTAGCTACTGGAATACCACGAGGCATCTGTACGATTGAATAAAGAGAATCTATACCTGAAAGTGTCTTGGTATTAATCGGAACCCCGATAACCGGCAAGACTGTGTAGGCAGCAATTACTCCTGGCAGGTGAGCCGCGCCCCCGGCTCCAGCAATTATTACATTAAGTCCCCTTCCGGCTGCTTTGGCTGCATATTCTGCAGTCTTTTCCGGTAAACGATGGGCTGAACATATAGTGATTTCATAATCCACACTAAATTCTTGTAAAATATCCACTGCCTCTTTCATAACCACCAGGTCTGAATCACTCCCCATAATTATTCCTACTTCAGGCACTATTCATTCCCTCCTTGTATATTAAATAAACAAAAAACCCGGGGAGATAGGTTCGTTCCGAAACCTATCCGCCTGGGCTTTTATCCCTATACGGTGTAGTGCTATAAGCACCTGTGCCACTTGGACCAGTCCATGTTATAATGCGGAACCCTAGACACACTTTCGAGTTTCATTTTTATTTAACTACATCCTGATATTAACAAAGCTTCTCAGGCATGTCAACTGAAGAAATACTCTAGATGTAAGATTTATTTGCAAGTCTTCCTCAATAATAATATCAGGTAATACTATAGTGCTTTCAACAAGGCCTTAATACCTTTTATTTCTTGTTGGAGCAGTATTCCTTCTTCTCTTATTTCTCTTTCAGATGAATTAAGAAGTAAAGCAAACTCACTTCCTTCTTCAATTTGTTCAAGTTTGGCAACTATATTATCGCCAATGTTTTTTATTAAATCGTCCAAAGCATCTCTTCCTTCTTTACTCCGGTCTGGTAGATAAGAATTAATCCATCTACGACTTCCAGTTTTTTTATAAGCGGCAGGATTAACACCATAAAACCTCCCCTTTTACTTGTGGATATTATTCCCATATACCAGCCGCTTTTATTCAATATTTTGTGTTTTCCTTATTATATGTAATTACTAGTTATTAAATACTATGGCATTTATCTATCTTTCTGCTTATCTTTCGTGTAAGATTTATATAAATTAAACGTATATATAATATAGAAAAATAACTAGAAGAAGGGACAGATTATGGTGAAAATAAGAAATAATACAGTTTTCTTAATTCTTTGTTTTTTCCTGATTATTACACTAAGCGGCTGTAATACTTTTCAACAACCGGAAGAAAATGTTCCTGCCAATAATAACCAGACATCACAATATGAAGTAGTTGTGTATTTTAGCGATTCTCAGGCAGAATATCTTATTCCAGAAAATCGGGCTGTGGAAATAGATCGTGATGCATCTTCCCAGCAATTAGCTGAGGAAATAATTAGTGAGCTTATAGCAGGTCCTAATGACAGCACTTTAAGCCCTACTATACCAACAGGCACCGAGCTTTTATCAATAGTAATAGACAATAAAACTGCATTAGTTGATTTCTCTGAAGAGTTGAAAACTAATCACTGGGGTGGGTCAGCAGGCGAAACTATGACAATTACCTCAATTGTCAATTCTCTAACCGAATTAGACGATATAGATAAAGTCCAAATACTTGTTGAAGGTGAAGAACAAGAATCACTGGCAGGCCACTGGGATATAAGTGAACCTCTAAAAAGAGATCCCAATATAATAAGGAATTAAAAAACCCGGGCTTCATGCCCGGGTTTTTACTAAGTATCTTTATCCATAAATTCTTTTGCTGGGAATAGCTCCCCTGATCCCTCCCCGGGGATCGTCAACATCCCCAATATACCGTGGGATAAGATGAATATGTAGATGCCATATAGTCTGTCCCGCAGCTTCTCCACAATTAATTCCAATATTATAACCATCAGGATGGTAATTGGTATCTAAAATTTTTTTACACTCATCAAGCAATATTAAAACAGCTTTTCTTTCTTCTTCAGTAATATCAAAATAATCTGCAAAATGGCGTTTGGGGATAATAAGCATATGTCCTTTGCTGGCAGGATACCTGTCAAAAATAGCATAAGCATACTCATTTTCTATAACCGTATTTTTAATATTGCAAAAAACACAATCCATTTATATCCTCTTTCCTGCCCTGAGCGTTTTGCATTATTTAAAAATCCAGCAATCTTAACTGCATAAAACATCTATTGAACTTCAAAACCCGTCGGCTTAGCTTCTTGGCATGTGCGGGCTGGGTGCTTGTATTACTGCCATTCTGTTGCCACGGGCAAAAATTAAGCCTCTGTAACCCTTTATTTAGCTGGGTTCAAGCATTTTTACGTCTACTCCCACTCTATAGTTCCCGGGGGCTTAGATGTTATATCATAAGCAACCCGGTTTACTCCCTTGACCTCGTTAACAATCCTACATGCCATAATATCCAACAGTTCGTAGGGAAGACGGGCCCATTCAGCAGTCATAGCATCATCACTGGTAACTGCCCGGATAATAACAGGATAAGCATATGTTCGTGCATCTCCCATTACTCCAACACTTCTAACTGGTGGTAATACCGCAAAATACTGCCATAATTCATTATCAAGGCCGGCTCTGCTTATTTCCTCACGTACAATCGCATCTGCTTCCTGTAAAATATTTAATTTCTCCAGGGTAACTTCTCCCAGGACCCTTACTCCCAGACCAGGTCCTGGAAATGGCTGTCGCCAGACTATTTTTTTAGAAATTCCCAGTTTTTCTCCAATGGCCCTTACTTCATCTTTAAACAGTAATCTAAGCGGTTCTATGAGTTGAAAATCCATATCTTCGGGCAGACCGCCAACATTGTGATGGCTCTTTATAGTCTGCGCAGTTTTGGTTCCACTCTCGATAACATCAGGATAAATTGTGCCTTGCACCAGGTAATCGATTTCTCCCAGTTTGGCTTTTTCTTCTTCAAATATTCTAATAAACTCTTCCCCGATTATTTTTCTCTTTCTTTCCGGGTCAGTTACACCTGCTAATTTAACCAGAAACCGATTTTTCGCCTCGGCAAAAACCAGGTTCATTTTCATCTTATTCTTAAACGTCTTAATAACCTCATCAGCTTCATCTTTACGCATCATTCCAGTATCAACAAAAACACATACTAATCTATCACCAACAGCCTTATGTACAAGAGCCGCAGCAACTGAAGAATCTACTCCCCCGGATAAAGCACATAGAACTTTTTTGTTTCCTACCATGGCGCGAATATCTTCAACCATTTCATTAATATAATCACTTAAATCCCAATCGCCCTTCAGCTTACATACCTTAAACAGAAAATTCTTTAAAACATCCATTCCATATATAGTGTGCTTTACTTCCGGATGAAACTGAACCCCATATAACTTGCGCAATGGATTACTCATTGCGGCTATAGGAGAGTTATCGGTACTAGCAGTAATACTAAAACCTTCAGGGATCATATTTATTGAATCCCCATGGCTCATCCATACCTGCATGTTCTTTTTGAGGTCTTTGAACAGCAGGTCATCTTTTCCAACTATAAGTTGGGTACGGCCGTATTCCCTTAATTTACTGGCTTTCACCTCACCACCAAGCTTATAAGCCATAAGCTGCATACCGTAACATATACCTAAAACCGGAATACCCATATCAAAAATCCTGGGATCACAATAAGGTGCATTATCTGCATGGATACTGGCAGGTCCACCAGTAAGAATAATTGCCCGGGGGCATTTAGCAACAACTTCTTCATAAGAAATATCGCATGGTACCATTTCACTATAGACTGATAACTCTCGCACCCGGCGTGCGATTAATTGGTTGTACTGTCCTCCAAAATCAAGTATAAGGACTAATTCTTTTACCATATTCTTCTCTACCTCTCGTAAGCTGATGGCTTTAATATATAGACTTCTGGATAGTTACGATACTGTTCAGCATAATCCAGCCCGTATCCTACCACAAATTTATCGGGAATAGAATAACCGGCATAATCGGGAACAATATCAGCTTTTCGTCTCGATGGCTTATCAAGCAAACAGCATATTTTTAAACTGCGGGGGTTCCTATTCTTTAAGATTTCACTAATATATTTCAGAGTTAACCCTGTATCAACAATGTCTTCTACAATTAATACATCTTTATCATGTATGGAATACTCCAGGTCTTTAATTATTCGTACTTCACCAGAAGAAGAAGTTGATAACCCGTAACTGGAAACATCCATAAAATCAACTTCCAGGGGAATGTTAATTTCCCTTACCAGGTCAGCCATAAAAATAAAGGCTCCTTTTAATATTCCTACTACTAATAGTTCTTGCCCTTTGTAATCATTGGTTATTTGCTTCCCCATCTCCGCAACCTTTTGTCGTAATTCTTCTCGACTATATAAAACTTCGACTTTCACTAAATTCACTTCTATCCCTCCCTCAAGAATTATAACAAACAACCACTACAACGTGCAATCGTAACTATAATATATATTAAGCCCCCCATGCCCGGAGGACACAACCACTTATGAAAACAAAGAAGTGATTAACCACAGATGAACACAGATTCACGCAGATTTTTTGGTTTTTGTTTTGATAGGTATCTGGACAATATAATATTTCACCTTTAACTCTGCAGTTAATCCCTAATTCTATACTGTACGTAGAGGAGAATTCAGTCCCCGATCAGCCGCAATTCAGAGTGTTAGGACGGCGACTCAATTCGCCTCTACGGTTTTATCCGGTTGCTTCGATTTGGCTCGGGCCAAAACGCCAGGGCATGGCGAACTTATCTAAATAAGTGACTGCATCATTAAATGTTTGCTTCGTATTAACAAGAAAAATATAAACAGGGGCTATTGTTAAGCCCCTGTTCTAAAAACCCATTTTTATTTACATTATTTTTCCGGCGGTTTTATGCTAATAGCCTGGTTAAAGTCGGAGAACGTTGCTTTAACATATAACCTGGTTTTAGCCTCCTTTTTGTTAACAGCGTTCAACTCAGCTTTTCTTATAAGCCTTTTCTTGTAATCCAGCCAGAACTGGCATTCAAAATCTTTCCACATGGTTTCCAGTAATTGAGTTTCAATAGCAGGTTTACAATTTACTACCAGACATTCCACACCATCAACTTTCTCAAAATTAACTTTACTTACATTATTCACCTGGTTAAACTTGAAATTAGATAATGGATTTAGCTCTGATATAAGCAGTTCTTCACAATTACTGGTTTCACTTTCAATCACCAGCCATTTTTGGGAAAAAGAATCGTAATTATAAATGGTGTGGTCAATATAATAGATATCAACAGGTGTGTTAACCATCTCCCCCTTTATATGCGTATTTCCACTATTCTTTTCTCCCTGTACCTCACTTATCACCTCCTTTCGATCATCTACCAGGAAAGTTGATAATAAATGGTATCGATAACTCTTAACCTGGTTCATATTTTTAATTGACTCGGTTAATTCTACTGATGGTTCAAGTTTAGATTTAATATAGTATTCCTTTATAGTATTGGCTGAGGCCAGAAGACCTGTAACCAAAACTAGGATAATTAATATTACCCAACGGGTTCTGTTAATACTAAATCACCCCTCATCAAACAACATTTCAATTGTGCTGTGTTATAGCGTAGTATATTTTATTAATTACTTTCAGGATATATAACTAGTAATTAGTAGTATATTATTCCAGATAAATTCTTTAAACTGCATATATTTCTCTTTACGACCGGTTTCTAATTTGATATAATTTGCAGGAATTTTGTCAAGGGCAAAGGAGGCCTATATTGTGTTTAAAACATACGAAGAACTCATGCACTTTTGTAAAAAGAATGCAATCCAGATAATCGATTTTAAAATGATTGACCTAACAGGAAGGTGGCGGCACCTGAGTATTCCTACATCTCGTTTTACCCCTAACACACTTAAAGCTGGTATTGGTTTCGATGGATCTAACTATGGATTTGCTCCCATAGAAAAAAGCGATATGGTGTTTATTCCAGATATATCAAGTGCTTTTCATGATCCTTTCACCGAAGTCGCTACCCTTAGTATGATTGGCGATGTTTATGTGATTTCCCAACCCGAAAACTACCGCTTTGATCAAGACCCTCGCTCGATAGCCGTTAAGGCTGAAGAATACATGAAGTCTACTGGTATCGCTGATGAAATGAGAACCGGTCCCGAATACGAATTTTTTGTTTTCGATAATGTTACATATGAATGTTGTCCTCAGAAGACCGGTTTTTCAGTTGATGCCCAGCAGGCTGTTTGGAATAGTGGAGAAACCGGGGCCCAGAACCTGGGCTATAAAATTCCCCTTAAAGGTGGGTATCATATCGCTGCTCCCCAGGATATTCTTTATGACCTTAGATCACGAATGTGTCTGCTCATGGAGAAAAATAACATCCCGGTAAAATACCATCACCATGAAGTTGGGGGGCCCGGACAGGTAGAAATAGAAGTCGAGTGTGGTGGTATGAGAGAAATGGCCGATAAAACTATGCTGGCCAAGTATTTAATTAAAAATATGGCTTTCCAGGAAGGTAAAACAGTCACCTTTATGCCTAAACCTATTTATGGTGAAGTAGGCAGCGGTCTGCATGTTCATATTCATTTGTTTAAAGATGGTAACCCCATATTTTATAATGAAAAAGGCTATTCGCAATTAAGTGAAAATGCCCTTTATTTTATTGGCGGATTATTGAAACACGCACCAGCTGTTCTAGCCTTTACTAATCCCAGTACCAACTCCTATAAACGTTTAGTTCCCGGTTTCGAAGCTCCAGTAAGTATATGCTTTGCTACCGCCAACCGTAGTGCTGTGGTGAGAATTCCTGCATATGCCAAGACTCCAGAAGATAAACGTTTCGAATTCCGTTCATCAGATGCCACCTGTAATCCTTATCTAGCCTTTTCAGCTATACTGATGGCAGGGCTTGATGGTATTAAGAATAAGATTGATCCAACTGCTGAAGGCTTTGGGCCCTATGATGTTAATCTTTATAATCTTCCCGGGGAAGAACAAGCCAGGATTAAATCGCTGCCGACTTCATTAGATGAAGCATTGGAATCCCTGGAAAAAGACCAGGATTTTTTGATGGCCGGCAATGTTTTTCCTAAACGGCTTATTGAAATATGGATTAAAAACAAGCGAAAAGAGGCTCGTCAAGTAAATGATTCTCCACATCCTGTAGAATACGCTTTATACTATGATCTATAACAAAAAAACGGCCCGGTAATTTACCGGGCCGTTTTTTTGTTATCTTCATTTATTCTATTCGTTAAACTCTCCTATTTTTCGTAGTTTATGGTACCTTTGTT
>CAYZYO010000082.1:0-11103 GCA_964482585.1 uncultured Syntrophomonadaceae bacterium
TCTACTAATGGTACATTAAGGGCCTCAACCAGTTCTTCAAGCCCTACCCGTTCTGAACGTATGAATAAAATAGCTTCTATTGCTCCCTTTATCTCATCCCGCATTAACATTTAATCGTTCACCTGCAAAATAATGATAATATCATCAAACAGTCTTTGCTGTATAGCTTGTACTTTCTGTAATTTGATTAATTCCAATAAAGCCAGGAAAAGAGCTGATACCTCTTTGACACTGATTACACCTGTAAACAATTCCTGGAAAACCAGTCCATCTTTATTCACTAGTAAAATTTTAATAATCTCTTCCATTTTGTCTCTGATATTAATATCACCCTGGGGAAGTTTAATACTATTTTGCGTTTTAACCCGGCTTTGCATCACAGATAAATACGCTTTAAACAAGTTCCTTGTATTTCCTGCAACCTTCTCTTCCCCTTGAAAAGTAAAGCCATCATTATCGCGATAAAATATCCGTTTACACTGCCCATCTTGTCTTAATCTCAAATGCTCGGCAGCTATTTTATACTTTTTATAATCCAGCAGCCTTTGTATTAGTTCCTCTCTGGGATCTAAGTTATCTTCCTCATCTGTCATCTCTGCATCAGAAGGAAAATGTGGTAACAGCATTCGAGATTTCAGGTTGAGCAGATAGGAAGCCATAATCAAGAAATCCCCCAGCTTTTCTAGCTCAAAGTCGCCGGTAGCATCTAAATACTCCAGATATTGTTCAGTAATGACTGCCACCGGGATATCGTAAATATCCAGTTCATCTTTTTCAATAAGATAGAGAAGCAGATCAAGAGGTCCATGAAACGCTTCAATATCCACTACATACCTCATTTACTTCTCCCCTACTCAAGTAACCCCTCACGCCCACAGGACACAACCACTTATGAAAACAAAGAGGTGGATTAACCACAGATGAACACAGATTTCACAGATGCTTTTGTTTTCCATCTCAAACAATTTATAATGTTTTACCTTAATTCTACAGTGAATCCCTAATTCTTATATCTTACCGTAGAGGAGACTTCAGTCTCCGACCAGCCAGAATTCAGGATGAAAGGGCGTCGACTGAAGTCGCCTCTACGGTTCTGTCCAGTAAGGTGACTGCATTAAGCGTTTATTTTCGTACTAAAATAATCCTATTAATAAATATTATAATTAGGTAATGATTTCTAAAATGCGAACCCTCTTTGATAAAAAGGATTAAAATATTATAAAATATAAAGCATTATAAAATAAATTGGTTAAAGGCCACAGCAATTTAGGGATAATTCCGGTTATAATTAGCACCAGCAAAATTACAAAACCATATTGTTCTAGTGCGTACATAAATCTGGTGCCTGAATCTGGAAGGATACCTGCCAGGATTTTGGAGCCATCCAGGGGAGGAACCGGTATTAGATTAAAGGCGGCTAAAATAAGATTAATGTATATTAGAGGTTGTATTAAGGCAATCGCCATCTCCCCCCATTCTACCCCTTGAAATGGTACTACAATTCTTAATAAAATCATACCAATAAAAGCCAATAAAATATTCATAGCCGGTCCAGCTAATGACACCAGCATCATTCCCTGTTTTATGCCAATATTCTTGAAATTATAGGGATTTACCTGAACCGGTTTGGCCCAGCCAAATTTAAATATTAGAAGCATTAGAAAACCGATCCAGTCAATATGCGGCAGGGGATTTAATGTAAGCCTCCCCTGGTAATAAGCTGTATTATCACCCAGTAAATAAGCTACCTTTCCATGTGCATATTCATGAAAAGTTAAAGCAATTACTATTGCCGGCAGCCAGATTAGCATTTCAACTAAAGACGGCATTATTAAACTTTCCCTCCTCTATCCATTGTTTTACTGTCGCTATTTCTTCTTCTCGGGTATTTACTGCTCCATTCAATTTAAGATTATATAGATTATGAAAGATAATTCCAAATAAGGGGCCCTGTTTGAGTCCTAATTGCTTAAGATCATTCCCGTTAATATGAACCTTTACCGTATCCTTTAAATCTAAATACCTGACAATCTTCTCCCACAGATGCTCGTCTTTAACACAAAGGAGCAAATAAATTACGGTTTCTGCCTGCCAGGCATGCATTATTTGATTAATCTGACTGGGAAGTAGGTCGGGGTTGGCTGCAAAATATTCAACTACTGCCGGTACTTTTAATGATTCGATTATATTCTTGCGGACATCCTTTTTAACCGGGTATTTATCTACAATTGCGTCAACATCGCTTTCGATTAGTTTATTAAATATAACCATAAGATAGACCAGCCAGGATTTTACGTTCATCCGGTGATATCTTTCCTCCCACCACCCGACAACAATAGGGATTCGTTTAAAGATATTCCAGTTGAGATCCTCAATTTTAACCTGGGGAAATAAGTAGTTCCAAATACCTATTTCTTGAATCCGTTTAAGTGAAGGAACCGGATTTTTCTCGCTTAAAATAAGGACTAATTCATGTATTATACGTTTATAGGATAATTTTCCCAATAGTCTTCGTTCTACCGCATCCCTGGCAAAACGCAGAGTATCTGATTCTATGGTAAATTTATACCTTTGTTCAAATCGTATAGCTCTAAGGATTCTGGTAGGATCTTCAACAAAACTAAGATTATAAAGGATACGGATATATCCTTGCTCCAGATCCTTTCGCCCACCAAAATAGTCAATTAAATTGCCAAATATATCGGGATTAAGACAAAGGGCTAACGTATTAATAGTGAAATCACGCCGGTATAAATCTTCTTTAAGTGACGACTTTTCCACCCTTGGAAGGGCTGCAGGAAATTCATAATACTCGGTACGGGCGGTTGCTACATCTATCTTGTTTCCATCAGGTAGTACAACTACCGCTGTTTTAAACTGTTCATGTACCTGCTCTCTTCCACCCAGCCTTTCAGCTATGGTTTTGGCCAGTAGTATCCCGTCTCCTTCCACAACCAGGTCTATATCATAATTAGGTACCTGTAAAAAGAAATCCCTTACAAATCCCCCCACACAATATACTCTAGAACCTAATGTCTCAGCTATTTCACCGATCAGCCTGAGCTTATAAAGAATTTTCGTTGGCAGCCTATTCTGCAGTAAATTAGAATAATTGTTCTCCCCATTATTAGAAAACGAGTATAATACCTCATGGTCCTCAGGATAATCATCTCCGTGCAGGGTCCTTAGAATGTCAGTACGCGAGACTATGCCAGTCATTTTCCCATTATCTATAACCGGCAGTCTTCCAATATCATGCTCAACCATCAGTCTTTGAATTTCAGCAAGGGAGGTATCCGGTGAAACCGCTATTACTGTGGTAGTCATAAAACCCTTTACCGGTGCATGTCCGAGTTCATGAATTTTTGCTTTATCTACATCCCTTCGGGATATTACGCCAACTATCTTATCACCTTCAGTAACCGGCAAGCCGGAATGGCCATATCTAAGCATTAATCGCCCTACTTCTTCCATAGTAATATCCATAGGAATTGTCTTTACCGGTGTAGACATAATATCTCCTGCCAGCAAGCCTGGGTAGCTTTTATCTTTTAATTCCCTGAGAATTACCTGTTTAACTTCTCCCGTATTCTTATTTTTGACTATTGCCGATGCCGCTTTTTCATGCCCTCTCCCCCCAAGTACTCTTACAATATCGTTTACCTTGACATTACTTGTTCGGCTTCTTCCCACAACATTTACTTTCCCCTGCATGAGAACTAAAGAAAAAACCACATCACTGTTTTCAATTTCAAACAATCTATGGGTCACTTCATCAAGACCGGGAATAAATTCTTCGATATCTAAAACAGCGATAACTATATCTACATTTTTTATCCGGTAATGAGTAGTATTATTGAGCAGCCTATGCAAAAGATTTCTCTGCTCTCCTGAAAAAGGCTGTTCCATAAAGTTAGCTACTATAAAAAGGTTGGCCCCCTGGTTTAACAAGAAGGCTACTGCCAAAACATCCCGTGGTGTAGTAGAAGAGAATAAAAGACTTCCGGTATCCTCATAAATACCCAGGGTTAAAATAGTAGCATCAAAAGAGCTTATACTAATTTTTTTCTTGATGATTTCTTCTACTAGAATTGTAGTTACTGCACCCACTTGATCATTTATTTTTAGACTTCCCTCAAGATCGTCAGGGGCTTTTGGATGGTGATCATAAACATAGAAATCAATGTCTTTTCTATCTGCAAGGGGTTTTAAATGGCCTAATCTATTTGCATTTGCTGTATCTACTATTATCATACGGCTGACTTGATTAAAATCAATCTCTTTAGGGTACTTAATATTTAATGAATCCTTGTATAATCCCATAAATTTCTTGACATTTTTGGAAAGGGTGCCCGAAAATACCAGGGTCGCATAAGGATAAATTTTGCCAGCAGCAATCATAGCAGCTAAACCATCAAAGTCCAGTGCATTATGAGATGTAATTATCTCCAAATTTTTAAACTCCCCCCTTTTTTAGATACATGAATTATAACATACCTTACTACCAGTTGTATTAAAACAAAGGGTTAGGGGGGACAGGATTAATCACCCGTCCCCCAATATCTATTTAAGCCGGTCAGGTACAAGATCATTTCGTATCAAATCATCATAGGTCTCCCGTTTTACAATGGTTTCTGCAATACCTTGATTAGCAAGAACCATGGCCGGTCTAGTCACCCGGTTATAATTGCTGGACATAGAATAGTTATAGGCCCCAGTTGTAAAAACTACTAATATATCCCCCGGTTCTGCCCGGGGCAATTTAGCATCCCATATCAACATATCACCTGATTCACAGCATTTGCCTGCTATTGACACTGTTTCCCCAGGAGCTTGATCCATTTTATTAGCTATAGCCGCAGTATATTGCGCATTGTAAAGTGCTGGTCGCGGATTATCAGTCATTCCACCATCAATCGCCAGATATTTTCTCACTCCGGGTACTTCATTTATTGAACCAACAGTATAGAGGGTAATTCCTGCAGGACTTGATATTGCCCTTCCAGGTTCGATAACTATCCTGGGAATCTTCAACTTCCTTTCCCGGCACTTTTCCTGTACCGTATGCATTACTGCTTCTGCCCATTGATGGGGTGTACAGGGAGTATCACCATGATAATAATATATTCCAAAACCACCACCCACATCTAGTTCATCAAATTCATGCCCGGTCATATTCCTTACCTGGTGCATAAAATCTATCATTACCGACACTGCGTGCCTGAAAGACTCCATTTCGAATATCTGTGAACCTATATGGCAGTGCAGTCCTACTAATTTTAAATGCCTATTTTTAACAGCGGTTTTAATACCTGCCATAGCCTGATCGCCAATAGTGAACCCAAATTTTGAATCAAGCTGCCCGGTTTGAATATATTCATGGGTATGGGCTTCAACTCCCGGAGTTATTCTTAACATAATATCCTGGTTTTTTTCCTCCCGGGCACATATTGTATTTAATAACTCCAGCTCATAGAAATTATCAACTACAATTCGCCCTACACCAGCTCTACAAGCCATTTTTAATTCATCCTGGCTTTTATTATTACCATGAAAATAGACCTTCCCCAGCGGGAAACCCGCCTGTAAAGTGGTATAGAGTTCTCCACCAGACACCACATCTAATCCCAACCCCTCCTGTTCAACTATACGGCAAATAGCTAGATTAGTCAGTGCTTTGCTGGCATAAAGTACTAAAGAATCACCCAATCTATTAAAAGCATCCCTAAAACTGCGGCAGTTTTGGCGAAAGCCCGCTTCATCAATTACCCATAATGGAGTACCAAAGTTTTTTGCTAGATCAATGGTATCTATTCCTCCTACCTCTAAATGATTATTATTGTTTATCTTCATAGTACCTGTTAAATACAAAGACTCCACTCTCCTAAAAGTATTTTCGTAAATTGTGCTTATTTTAGCATTTTGTAAATTACTGCGTCAATAATATCGGCTTAAATATACACTATGCATAAATACAATCCTAAGTTTTGATATTATAAATAAAAAACCCGGGATTTATAGCCCGAGTCATATATAGTATATATACAATAAACTAAGCGTTTATCAGTTTAAAACTCTTATTCTCTTTCAGCACTTGTTTCTATAAAATTCTGTTCGTCTTTATTAGCTACACCAGCAACCTTCAATTCATTTAGTTCTTTTAATAATTCTTTATTAGCGGTTGTTAGTTCTTTTATTTTTTTAGCCAATTTAAAATAACGAACACTATTTAGTAGAAATGTGGTTAAAGCGCCAATACAGGTAGCAATCAAAACCACTACCGCAAGTGGTATATCCGGAGAACCCCAATTAAGAAAATTCACGGTAACTACTGAAGTATTTTGGAAAACAAAAACAGCTATCCCTACTAAAAAAACTAAAGCTAATAATAAAGAATACTGCATAAAACTAATACCTCCTACTCCTGAAAAGAATAAAATATCTCTTCTAAGTTTTCTATTCGAGCAAAAATTAATAATACCTTTCTTATTCTTAATAATTAATGCTTCTTTTACTAATATTGATCAACCTCTATGCTAAGTTTTCTCAAACATTGTATGCCAATTATAATGGTAAAAAATAGGGCTTCATCTAGAAGCCCTATTTATTTAAATTCTATTTTGGTTCCATATTTTATGTTCTATTTTTTATTTCCAACCATAGAGGACTGGCAATAAAAATTGAGGAGTAGGCACCACTTACAAAACCTATCAGCATAGCAATGATAAAAAGCTTGATAGTAGCTCCCCCGAATAACAAAAGAGCCAAAAGAGCAAAGGTAGAAGTTAAAACGGTATTAATTGACCGGTTAAGGGTCTGCAAAATGCTCCGGTTTAAGAGGGATACATTATCTTCTTTACGTTTCATACGCAGGTTTTCACGCACCCGGTCAAAGATAACAATGGTATCATTAATCGAGTAACCTATAACCGTTAACATAGCAGCTATAAATGCAGAATCAATCTGCCATTGGAATAATGAAAATGCCCCCAGAACTATCAAAATATTATGAATAATTGCTATAACAGCTGCTACTCCAAAGGACCACTCAAACCTTATAGTAATATAACCCAGCATAAGAACTGCAGCTAAAAGCAATGAAATAATGGCATTCCGGGTTAATTCACTCCCTACTTTTGCCCCCACACTTTCTGCACTTAAAAACTCAACATTATTAAAGTCACTTTTCAGATTGGTCATTAATTCGTTTGTCTTGTCCTGATCCAGTTCTATCGTCCGGATGAAGAATTCATCACCACTTTTGGTTACATCTGCCTGTCCAATATCCAGTTTATTAATGCTCTCCCGGACCTCAGCAGCATTAATAGCTGAATCTATTTTAACCTGTAGTACTGAACCACCGGTAAAGTCAATTCCCAAATTAAGTCCCTGCGCAGCCAGGGAAATCAAACCGGGAATAATCACTATCAATGATAATATATAGAATATCTTTCTTCGTTCAATAATTTGCACCTGCTACCCCTCCTCTAAACCCCATATAATTTTTGGTTGTTGGTGATGTTGGCAAACAGCACCAGAACATATCGAGTAAAAGTAAGTGCCACCGCTAAACTGGCAAGAATACCTATAGAAAGGGTAACTGCAAATCCCTTTACCGGTCCGGTTCCAAAATACATAAGAACCATGGCCGTAATCAAGGTAGTTATATTGGCATCAAAAATTGTCCAAAATGCCCGCTTAAACCCGGCTTCAATTGCCGCCTTAAGAGTTTTCCCAAACCTTAGTTCTTCCTTGATTCTTTCATAAATAATAATGTTGGCATCTACTGCCATCCCTATTGATAGGGCAAATCCTGCTATTCCCGGTAAGGTTAACACCGCTCCTAAAAGAGACATTACTCCTAAAACTATAGCCGCATATATTACCAGGGATAGATCAGCTACTAAACCGGGAAGCCGATAATATCCTAACATAAAGATCAAAACAGCAATAAGCCCAATGATCCCTGCTTTAATACTCTTATCCAGGGAATCCGAACCTAATGTGGGGCCAATTGATCTTTTTTCCATGACATTAAAAGTTACCGGTAAAGCACCGGAGCGAAGAAGAACTGCCAGATCCTGTGCCTCTTTGGCAGTAAAGTTTCCTCTAATTACCGCATTGCCATCATTTATTGGCTCATCAACCGTTGGCGCACTTATTACTTCATTGTCAATAACAATAAATAAAGGCTTACCTACATTAGCACTGGTTGCAGCACCAAACAGCTTCCCGCCTTCTTTATCAAATTCTAATAATACCTGAGCCTCCTGGGTATTAGAATCCACTCTGGCTTCGGCATTTTTTAAGCTTTCACCGGTTACCAGAACATTTCCCTGCTCATCCCAAAATTCTAATTGAGCGGTATTTTTTAATATATCAACTGCTGCTTCCGGGTCCTCTTCTCCTGCTATCTCAACAACTACTCTTTTATCACCCTGAGGGTATAATGCGGTTTCTTTGACTCCCAAACTGTCAACCCGGTTCCTTAGTATCCCCACTGCTTTAGTTATCGTATCCTGAGTTACCGTTTGTCCTTCCTTTTCTTGAGCCTCAAGGATTACCCTCAGGCCACCCCTTAAGTCCAGTCCCAGGTTTATGTTTTTTAAAACAGGCTGGCCAGCAAAATAAACCAAAAGCCCCAGAGCAGCGACTAGAGCAGTAATTATCAGAATACTGGAATTCTTCTGCAACTTATATCCTCCTTCCACCTCGGTAACGATTTATAAAAGTTTTGCCCCATTAATTATTAATTCAAATTCACACCCTAAAAAATTCGCTGCCCGGCGGCACATAAGCATACGACTTAAAAATATTTCAAAATACTCCATAACCGGGCATATTTCAATATCTATCATTAGTTCCATGGTAATGATTTTATCTTTTTCATTTATTTCAAGAATTGAATGTTCTACAGCATAATTTACTCTATCATGAATATCAAATGTAGCAATATCCATGTTTCTTACCCGGTTTCTATGTACATGGGACTTGTCTGCAAGTATAAGGGCTGCTGCTATTTCGTTAACCGGGTATCCGTTACCCTCGTCATGATTGCCTATGGCTGCACAAATAATTGCAACTTCATCAGGACTCATTCCCATTCTACGCAGTATTTCCATTGCCATTAATGCACCACTTTGGCTGTGGCCAATACGATTAATAACATTACCAATGTCATGCATATAACCGGCAATACCTGCGAGTTCCTGGGTACGTTCATCATAGCCTAGTTTATTTATTATTTCCCGGCTGAGCTCAGCAACCAGGTTAACATGCAAAAATCCATGATCAGTAAAGCCTATTGCTCCCAGATGCTTATTACCACTTTCAATAAAAGTATTAATAAGCATACTTGATTTTACATCCCGGAAAGTTACCATCAATCGTCCCTCATAACTTTATAAGCTATTGCTTTTCTTATAAAACTAATTTCGGTATTCTCACCTACTTTTAAAACGATAATATCGTCTTTTATACGAGCAACCTCACCATGAATACCACCAATAGTTACTACCTTTTCTCCTCTTTTTAGATTCTCCATCAATTCATTATGCTTCTTTTCCTGTTTTTTACGGGGAGCAATGATTAACAAATAGAATATTAATACAAATATTCCAAAGTAAATGGCTATGCCTACCCAACTTGAAGTTTGTCCGTCCAAAATATCACTCCTTAAATTAGTAAAACTCTATTTTTATTCGCTAAAAATATCCAAAATCCTTTTGTTAAAAGCTGTAATTAACAAAAAAGTTATTATAGAATTGTAAAAATTCTTCCTTTAGAATAGCACTTCTTATTGTCTGCATCAACCTGGTAAGAAAATACAGGTTGTGGTATGTGAGTAGTCTGGGAGCCAGGATTTCTCCAGCCTTTATTAAATGTCTTATATATGCCCGGCTAAAATTTTGGCAAACATAGCAGTTACAGTCCTCATCTATTGGTAAAAAATCCTCTGCAAATCCGGCATTTCTAATGGTAATCTTTCCTTTGCGGGTGTAAACAGTGCCATGTCTGGCAAGACGGGTAGGTAAAACACAGTCAAACATATCTATTCCTCTTTTAACCCCTTCTACAAGATCTTCCGGGGCACCCACTCCCATGAGGTAACGAGGTCTATCTTTTGGGAGCAAACAGTCTACTAATTCGAGGGTATTATACATCTCCCTTTTTGGCTCACCTACACTCAAACCACCAATGGCATATCCGGGAAAATCAAGGCCAACTATTTCCCGGGCACTCTTTTCCCTTAGATCGGGAAAAACATTTCCTTGTACTATGCCAAATAATACTTGATCTTCTCTATTATGAGCATATTTACAACGTCTTGCCCAGCTGCTGGTCCGGTCAACTGCTCTTTTGGCTTCCTCATAACTGCATGGATAAGGAGCACATTCATCAAAACACATAGCAATATCGGCACCTAGTTTTTCTTCTATTTCCATTACTCTTTCTGGAGTTAAAAAATGGCGGGAACCATCAATATGGGAATTAAAGTAAACCCCATCATCATTTATCTGCCGGAGTTTACTCAGGCTGAAAACCTGAAACCCTCCACTATCAGTTAAAATCCCCTTTTTCCAATTCATAAAAGAATGCAGTCCACCCGCCTTTTTTACCAGATCCTCTCCCGGTCGCAGATAAAGATGATAAGTATTAGCAAGGACAATTTCCACCCCTATTTGGTACAGGTCGTCTGGAGTTAAAGTCTTTACTGTTGCCTGAGTACCTACCGGCATAAAAACTGGAGTATTAATAGTACCATGACCGGTTGTTAATCTACCCAGACGTGCTGAAAATGCATCTGCATTTTTAATAACCTTAAAATCGAACATATTTTGCCCCTTAATGTAATAAATTAAACTTATTGAGAATAATACCATTGTATATAGCTTTTAATACGAAAATAAATTTAATGCAGTCACCTTACTGAATAGAACCGTAGATAGAACCACCGTAGAGGCGACTTCAGTCGCCGTCCTCCGCCCTGAAACCCTGAATTCCGCCTAGCCGGAGACTGAAATCGTCTCTACGTACAGTATAAGATACGGTACAATACAAGAATTAAAGAATAACCGCAGAGTTAGAGGTAAAATATTATAA
>CAYZYO010000083.1:0-10640 GCA_964482585.1 uncultured Syntrophomonadaceae bacterium
AAAGTGGGATGAGCTGGATATTATCTTGGTGAGTGGGGATGCTTATGTCGACCATCCTACCTGGGCTTCGGCTATACTGGGGCGTTTTCTTGAACGGCAGGGATACCGGGTTGGAATTATAGCTCAGCCTGACTGGAAAAGTATTGATGATTTTAAACAACTGGGAGCTCCGCGTTTGTTTTTTGGAGTATCAGCGGGTAATCTGGATTCCATGGTGAATCACTATACTGCGAATAGGAAAAAGCGGCATGATGATGTATTTTCTCCCGGGGGAAAGGCTGGTTGCAGACCAAATAGGACTACCATTGTATATTCTAACCGCCTGCGTGAAGCTGATTGAAATATCCGGTCTTCTTACTGTCCTATATTAATTTCCCATTCCTCAGACTTAATTTCCACATTTAATACCCGGTGTAAGTTTTCACCCAGTCGTTCCCGGAATGATTTGAGGTAAAAGGATAGGTGTTTTTTTATTAAGTTCAATAACTCAAACGATTTTTCTTCTTTTAGCAATACTTCTTTAAGTTCAGAAGTTAATGATTGATTAATCCATTCCTCAAACCTCCTGGCTATCTGGTAAAGATTACCCTTCCAGGAAGGAAAAACATCATTGTACTCTTGAATTATTATCTCTTCATTTAGTAAAACTTTTTATGCTTCCCATGGTTTTCTGTAGTGAATTCAGACAAAGGTCCTCACAGGTTACCTGAATTTCATTTAATAATTTTTTGGAATTAATAATGAGCTCTTTATGTGCTTTTGCTGTTTCCATTGCTGTATCACCTCAATAAATACATTCTAAAAAGTATTCCATATATGAGCATTGTTCATAAGCATCTTTTATTTGAGGATTCTGCATAATAGGTGCTTTATGTAATTTGAACTCTTGCATCCTCTGATTCCATAAAAAAACTTCTACCATTCTAGTTGGCAGAAGTTTTATTTCTTATAAATACAAAAACTCCTGCCAAAACAAACTCATTGACAGGAGTCATTAGCCCCAAAGGGTGGTTCTCGGCGGACTCCATCACCGATTCCTGATACTCGTATTAGTTTAACCTGTAGTAATATAATAGTCAAGGTTAGCTGTTTTAATAAACGTATCAATATATTAAATCCACTACGAAAAGTAGTATTTATACATGATCTACGTTGGTCAGTTGGGGAAACCTTAGTCACGCCCTAAATATCGTTATTATTTGGCTGACAGGAGACTAAAGTCTCCTCTACGGTATAAGATAAGAACTGAAGTCGCTCTCTACGGTTTAATAATTGGAGCTTGGGGTAGAAGAGTTCACATGTGCTTTCGCCTCACCGATGGCAGTAAGCTGGAGACTAAAGTGTCCTTGTCGGACAAGAATTCTTATGATAATAAAAAGCTATTAGGTAAAATCCTTAACTAAGAGTACGATTTACAGTGGTTTTCTCACATGTCTATACTATTATGCAAAAATATAACAAAACCCGATCCCGGCTTAAAGGGATCGGGTTTAAAATTTCTGGTAATTAGTAAGTAATAATAGAAGTGTACCAAATGCCGCTTTGTTTAATCAGGAAGGTGTGTTTACCACTGATCTGATCGTTGGTTTTGAACCACAGGGTTGAATCGCTGTTGGCAGTAAGCTCGACTACTTCGCCATCGGGTTTGATCTGGTACATATAATCGAAGTCAGATAGGTCTAGATTTCCCAGCTGGTATTCGATATAGTTATTGCCATCGTATTCCCCTTCATTGCCGGTAGCAGAAGCTAATACGGCACTGGGAGCAGTCCAGTCGAGAACAGCTTCATAGATGTTATCTTCTTTATCTACAGCCCGTAGAGTATATTCTCCAGATTCTTTCTGCACATTGAACCATAAGGTGCTGTCAGTATTAGGTGTAAGATTTACTGCTGGGTCATCGCCTTTTTGCACAGTAATTGATTCTACATTATCCTGGTGCAGGCTGATTACTCTGTCATCTACTACTAAAACAAATTCTTCATAAACCTTGTTTTCATGAATTCCTACATTGCCACTCTCTTCGAATATTCCTGCAACAATTGTTTCTTTTTCTATTACGGTAACTTCACAGGTGGCCGAATCACTTAATTCTCCACTTGTTGCAGTAGCGGTAATAATAACCGTACCTGTCTTGTCTTCAGCTGCAGTAACTACTCCGTCTTCAACAGTGGCTAGAGAAGTATCACTGCTGGACCAGGTAATACTATTATCACTGCTACCATCAGGATATTTGACAGTGGCGTCAAGGGTTATAGACTTGCCCTGTTCAACCTGTGCTGTTTCCGGTAAATCTATTGCTATAGTATCTTCCTTATCCAGCAGGCGCTGCAGTATAGTTGCCATTTCTGCCCGGGTAATAGCGCTGTTAGGATTGAACTTTCCATTAGGAGTCCCTTTAAGAATTCCCTCCTGATACAGTGCTAATATGTAGCCAACATCTTCTTTAGAAATTAGAATACCATCTTTAAAAGGCATGTCAGAAGCATCTACCGGTTCTAATCCCAGGGCCTTGGCAATCATCACTGCAGTCTGGGCTCTGGCTGCCTGTACACCCGAATGGAAACGGTTCAGGTTGATAATACCCTTATAGGCAGCTTTGCCGGCATCTGCCCGAACCCATGCCGGTAAACACGATATTTTATCCTGGTCTTCATCTACAATAGTGTCATTGTCCTCGGCAATTCGCATTACCAGAACCAGGGCCTCAGCCTGGGTGAGTTTCTGGTCGGGTTTAAAAGACCCATCGGGATAGCCTTTAAATAACCCGATAACAGTCATTTTTTCAATACAAGGGGCTGCCCAGTGGCGAGAGATATCGGGAAAATTTACCTTTTTACTCTCCTGGAAATCCTTCTTAAAATAGACCTGGTATTGTTTTTGTAATGACTTATTAACCAGTTTCTGTACCTGCTGCTTCTGGGCTTTTTTCAATTGGCCCGGGGGAATGTGGTTGTCTGGCTTAGCCAATACGGTTCCGGTAGATAATACAACCGTCAGCAGTAATGCCAGTACTAATGTTAAGCCTTTCTTCATAATTGTCCCTCCTTTACTATTCTTATAGATATATGCGCAGGGAAAGTTTACTATTTAAGGGTCAAAATAATTTTTTAATAATTGCTTCATGATTAGCTAAAACCTTTTTGCAGATTTTACTGTATTGAAAGGATAAAAAAACGGGTTATTATATTAATCACCCGGCTTTACCAGTAAATTTGTGCTAAGCATTAGGCCAGGCAGAGTATAACCCTGTATTTAAAACCACATCCCTATTTCTTATATGCTGTTATTCCGTTAAAATCCATGTATTCTTTTTTAGCAGCCATTAGTTTCTGCAGGTATGGACTGCTGCTACCGGTGTTATTTTTCAATAATGCCTGCAGGTAAAAAAGATCGTTATAAGTCAGATATGGATAATCCACTGCTCCGAAACTTCCATCTGCATAGTAACAATAATGCAGGTTGCTATCTTCTTTAATCCATGAGTCACAGGTGATCTCTATTCCTTTTAATAATCTGTTGCCTAAAACCATCCATGAAGGCTCTGCAGTTATTTTGCCCAACTTGTAGAGAAACCGGATTTCATTTAACTGATGATTAAGAGAACTGTGTGGTAAGCGGTAGTTTTCTTCTTCATGATAATAGTCCTGTACCAGCCATCCTTCCCCTCCCCTGGAATCGAAAACACTATAATGATGTTTAGCAGCAAAGCATTTAAAGAAATTTCCATATTGCCGAGCATAGTCCAAAAATTTTTCTTCACCAAATTTTTTATAAGCCTCGATAAATAAAATGCCCAGATCAGTATTAAACCTGGTATCACAGAAACCCGCCTTTATTCCATATTCTTCATAAAGCCAATTGCTCCTGGGATGAGATTTGATGTAGCCTTCTTTTTCCATATTCTGTGCCTGGATATACAGTTGGGCATAACCCAAATCATCTGCAGCTCTGCTTCCACCGGTTTGAATAAAACCTGATACTATATATCCTCCCGGGTGTTTCCAGTAACTATTCCTTTCGCAGGGAGTATAGGTTGCAGGAGTTGTATAATAGGCTCCATTCATTAACCACCGGTTTTCTTTTACATAGCTGTACCCGGGCCATATTTGCTTAATCGAACCATAATCCCAATCAATTAAGGGGCTATCTGATTCTAAGGCCCATATTTCACCCCAGGTACCAGGTTTATTCAAGAAAAATAGCTCTAATTTAAATCCCCGGGCTGTTTTAGTTACCTTGATCTTCCCACTCAAGTGATCAAGAGCCTTTACCACTCCCTGCCCTAAATCCTGATACAGAAAAGGCTGGTTTAATATAATGTGTTTATTATCTATGGTTAAAAATAAATCTGTAACCGGTAGGTTTCCACTGGCAAGTTTTTGTTCTTCCCATTTGCCCGCGGATTCATTGTAATAGGTAAGGGTTCCATTTATTCCTTCATAATTGATTACATAATTTAGGTTTTCTGCTCCATCTTTAAAAGTAATTTTATCATGCCAATAGACATCTCCATTGTGAAATAGAAATTCTCTGCTCTTTATTTGTATAGTCTCCCGGTGATGTTCTTTACACCTAACCGCAGCCATTTCTAATTGCAAAGTAGTATAAGGATTTTCGATTCCCTTTTGAATGTAGACTTTATTAGGAGGGGAAAAGTTGACAGCACAAAATCTTTCTATTCTATTTGAAATAGCTCCGGGAAATATTTGCAGCTCTAGAACAGCATAAGTTATTATTCCAGCCAGAATTGTGGCTGCCAGTATCGCGGTCAATCTTTTCGTCATTATTTCTCACTCATTTCAGAGCCAAATTAATCGCCTTGTAATAAGGAGTACGGTTAAAGAATAATTTTTCTTACATGAATTTTTGTATAATTGATATCATTGGGAAAATCACACCAAACCT
Organism: uncultured Syntrophomonadaceae bacterium; assembly: GCA_964482585.1. Lineage (GTDB taxonomy): Bacteria > Bacillota > Syntrophomonadia > Syntrophomonadales > Syntrophomonadaceae > CAYZYO01. The sequence continues at coordinate 4,909 of CAYZYO010000083.1, forward strand.
TGATATTATCTGGGACAATCCGGGTGCATCCGTGGTTAATTAAAAATCTACTACCATTAATCTGTATAGCTCTATTGTAATTACTTAAAGTATTTATCAATGATTTTCTCTGCCAACCGTTTGCGGTCATTGGCTTCATTTACCAGCAGCATTACCATAAGAAACCATTTTAATAGTTCTGCCTCTTCATTATTAAACTGTGCTGTGTGTTTTTCTATTAATTCAAGCTGGGAATCAGAAATGATTTCAAAACCACAGGGTTTGTTTTGTTCGACCTCTAGATAAACAGCATAAACCTCTTCTATCAGCTTTTTATCATTTGCTTCCCGGGCTTTATCCAATAAAGGAGAAAAGAGTATCTCAATATCATTAATAGACAAGATTTGTTTGAGCTTATATATAGTTATTAGTAATATCATATGTTGACGGGAATACTTCTTCTTTTTTAACGGTATTAATATGCCTGCTTTACTATAATTGTTTATCATAGTCTTGGTTAATATTTTATCTTCCGGGTCTCTTTTGAAGCTGTCAAGTTTTTTATCCATAAAGGTAGTAACCTGGTCCATATATAGATCTATTTCGGGAATATCCTGTAATTGAATCTCTATTGTCTTTGTAATATCCTCCATCAATTCGAGTAGAGTATCTTTGGTAAACATTTACTGCCTCCTTTTTTTAAGCATAATTGCTATATTGGGTATAATCTCTTGAACCGGGATAAAAAATAATGTAATATGTTAACAATACTATGTAGTTTTTATTACTACTTATTATAACATGGGGGTGCAAAATGGTGAAGCATTACCGACAGGAGATATCAGAATTTAAAAAGGGAAAACTTGAAAAGTGGATAGCTTTGTTTAGACCGCGGGAGCCTGTGAGCGGCTTTAGCCATCTGCTGGGTGTCTTTCTTTCAGTCCTGGGGTTATATCTATTGATAAAAAATGTGCCAGTTGATGCCAGTAGCGGTTATCTATTCTCTTTATATGTATTTGGCATTAGCTTGATCCTTCTGTATACAGCTAGTTCTCTTTATCATCTGCTTAATGTTTCAAAGAAAGGTATCCAGTTTTTACGACGCATCGATCATATGATGATATATATCCTGATTGCTGGAACCTATACTCCGATTTGTATGATTGTCCTGGAAGGATGGTGGAAATGGGTATTACTGCTGGTAGTCTGGCTGTTGGCCTTTGTAGGAATAATATTGAAAATATTCTGGTTTAATTCTCCCCGCTGGCTTTCAACTTTGTTTTATCTCCTTATGGGATGGCTGGTGGTAATTGCAATACTTCCAATATCGCAAAATATTGCAGCCGCTGGTACAGTATTTCTGGTTGTGGGAGGGTTATTATATACTTTAGGTGCTCTGATATACGCCACTAAATGGCCGCGAATACCTCTACGCTTCTTGGGGTTTCATGAAATCTTTCACTTTTTTGTCTTGGGTGGGAGCTTTTGCCATTACTGGATGGTATTAAGGTATGTTGTTCTTATACATTAAACATCTAGGAAAATGACAGTAGATTGGGTTTGACGTTCAAGCCTTACTTTTTTAAGACTTCCGAACCATCAGGCTGTGTGAAAACTATTTTGCCGATTTCTTTCGTCACACTTAGGTTTTAGTACCTGGTATTTTTAGGGGTTGGCCTTAAAACCTTAAAACAACCCTGATTATTTATAGATTCCCTTCGTTTTAGTCAATTGACCTGGTGATTTTTAAACTTTTCACACAGGCTGCCGTCTCTTTGTAGTTGCTAAGTTCCGTTAGTATTTATATTTAACAACATGCAGGTGCCTGTCAAGTTCAGGGTTAGATATCTAAACTATATGCAAAACCGCTTAACTTGAGCTAGCTGGTCCCCTGGGTACCGTACGGCAAAATGCTACTCTTGGTTTTCGGAGAGCTTCTCATTTACCATCCTGTTAAGTAGATGATTAATACCAACAACTCTCTCAACTTCCAACACAAATGCAATCCCTTTCCCGGGTTTATTTAGTTTAGCTTCATTTATAATAGCTTCTAAAACCTGATTGCTTTGTTGACGGTCAATTAGGGTTAGAATAATTTCTTTCTCAGGCTCTATAGAAATACCAAATAGTTTAGCGTGCTCATGAATTCCCGTTCCACGGCCGAACAATATTGTTCCACCTTCAGCACCGGACTCTTTGGATGAATTTACTACTTTTTCTGCTTCACCCTTATTGACTATAGTTACAATTAAATCGTATAAAACTTCCTTACCATCTGCCATTTTAGTCCCTCCAAAACTTCTGTTTGATGCTTCTACTGGCATGCATAGATGACAAATCCCCGCTACCGTGTTAATGTCAATTACGAAAGTAATCCCGTGACCAGCTTTATCTAATTTTGCGGTAGAAATGATGGACTGTAAAATACCTTCTAATTGTTCTTTATTGGTTAGAGTAAAAATTATTTCTTTTTCTGGTTCGATAGGAATACCAAGTAAAGATTTTATTTCCTTACTCCCTGTACTCTTTCCAATAATAGTGGTTCCGCCTTCGGCTCCGGCTTCTTTTGAAGCCTTAACTACTTTTCTGCCCATACCACAATTAACAATGGTAATTAATAACTTACATATCCGTAAGGTTTCGTTCATTTTCTTTCCCCTTTTTATTATATAGTAGTCCTACTAACAAAACCGATAAAATTGGAGAAAGTGCAACCAGGGCTATCATCCCAAACCCCTCAGTTAAAGGATTTCGGCCTTCTATAACAGAAGCAACGCCTAACGCCATAGTTAATATAAAAGTTACGGTCATAGGTCCAGTTGCCACCCCTCCAGAATCAAAAGCAATGGCCACAAAGGAGGGAGTTGAATAATAAACCATTATAAAAGCAAGTAAATAACCTGGAATTACTAGAAACCACAGTGGGATACCAAATAGAATTCTCCCCATCGATAGTGCGACAGAGACGGCAACTCCCAGGGATAGTGTATAAAGCATTAGTTGCTGTGGAATAAATCCTCCTGACGCCTTTTCTACCTCATAATTTAACACACGTACTGCCGGTTCAGCAAATACTGCAACAAAACCCAGAACAAAGCCTATCGGTATCAATACCCAGTTGTGATATAAACCACCCAGAGCTCTACCTATTACTTCTCCAACGGGTAAAAAACCAACATAAACCCCTTGTAAAAAAAATGCCAGGCCTATAAATGTTAAGATTAAGCCTTTAATTATATTAAACAGTCTCTGTATTGGAAATCTTAGCAACCAAATTTGTAGAAATAAGAATATTATTACGAGGGGAAAAAGAGCAACCGCTACTTCTAGCAAAACATGACTAAAACCCGTAAATACCTGAATCTCTTTCAACCATAAATCACTCCCAACAACAACACGGCTAAAATAGGTCCTACAGAACCTAGCGCTACGAACCCAAAGCCATCAGCTGAAGCACTTCTGCCCCCTAGAACAGAAGCAACCCCAACACCCAAAGCAATAATAAATGGTACTGCCATCGGGCCGGTAGTTACACCGCCAGCATCTAAGGAAACTGCTAGAAATTCAGTGGGAGTAAATAAGGCCAATATAAAAACCAGGCCATAACTAGCAAATAAAATATATTTTAGAGGAACACCTAGAATCACCCGCAGCATAGCCAGACCCACAAATATAGCCACACCCAAAGACACAGTGCTAATTAAAAGGTTTTTCGAGATAGCTCCTGCGGAAACCATATCTACTTGAGTAGCTAAAACTCTAAGATCTGGCTCAGCTAATGTTACAACAAAGCCTATGAGAAAAGCGAAAAGAACGACGACCCATACTTTACCCATTTTGGGTAGAGCTGCTCCTGTAGCTTCCCCTACTTGAAGTAGACCGAGATGAACCCCTAGTAAAAAGAAAATTAAGCCAATAGTGACCAAAACAACACCAACCAGGAATTGTGTCACAACTTGAATCGGCAATCGTAATAAGATTTGTAGTATAATAATAAATATTGTCACCGGTAGAACGGCAAAAACCACTTCAAATATTGTATTTTTAATATTTTTCATACCCTTCTCCTTGCTATTCTACTCCCATAATCTTTATTTCTGTTTTTATACCTTACAGCCCCCCTATTTTGTGTTTTTGACAAGTGAGAAAATTTATAATTACAAAAGGTAGTGATTAGAAACCAGTGTGATGGTTCGAGAGCCCTAAGACCTTAAATTAGTAGTACTTACTTTGAATTTACATGCACATCCATTTGAGGATATGGAATTGATATTTGCTCTTCGTCAAACCGGGTTTTTACATCTTCAATTATATCAAAGTAAACTGTCCAATAGTCTTTGGCATTAACCCACAATCTAACAGTAAATACGACTGCACTATCTCCATGTTCAGACATTCTAACAAATGGTTCTGGTTCTTTTAATACCTGTGGTTGGTTATTGGCTATTTCTTTTAATATACTAATAACCTTTTTAGTATCAGCTTCATAGCCAGCCCCAAAATTAAAATCAACCCGACGTGTATCCTTTACCGAATAATTCACTATACTGGTATTTGAAAGATTTCCATTCGGAATAAATATTACCTTATTGTCGGGTGTAAGCAATTCTGTATAGAGTATTTGGATTGCCTGAACAGTTCCATTAGAACCATTAGCTTCAATATAATCTCCAATCTTGAATGGTTTTAAAGTGAGTAATAGTACTCCACCGGCAAAATTAGATAAAGAACCCTGAAAAGCCAGGCCAATTGCAAATCCTGCAGCGGCAATAACTGCTACAAATGATGTAGTAGGTATTCCTAAAATTGCAATAATTGATATTGCTAACAGGACCTTTAGGGAGATGTTCCCTAATGATACAATAAATGGCTGTAAACTAGAATCAAGAGACGTTTTTTGGATATATTTTTCTAGTTTTCCAGTAATCCATTTAATTATCATCAGTCCAAACACAAGTGATAATAGAGCCAGGGCTATACTCTCTCCAATAGATATAGTTAATGCCATATAATCAGTCATAACATTAGCCTCCTTTTAAAATTTTAATCGGTTAGTAAGAAAAAAAACGCCTTAATAAAGTCATCTTACTTAAGTTGGCCGCGCACTGGCGTTTTGGTAAAACCGCAGCAACCGGATAGAACCGTAGAGGCGACTTCAGTCGCCGCCCTTTCATCCTGAATTCCGGCTGGCGGGAGACTGAAGTCTCCTCTACGATACAAGGTTAGAGTAGTTTTACTCTTTTATTTGACAGCTTTTATGGTTCGTATTATGTCTTACCGCTGCTTTTTTTTCCAGGGAAAGCAGCATTTGTTTGATATTAATTCCTCCACCATATCCAGTGAGTCCTCCATCTGATCCAATAACTCTGTGGCAGGGAATAACAATAGCAATAGGATTCTTTTTACATGCGCTGCCAACAGCACGAAAAGCATTTACCCTACCTACCAGCTGCGCAATTTCTTTGTATGACCGGGTTTCTCCATAAGGAATTGTTTTTAGATACATCCATACATATTTTTCAAATTCTGTACCGGATTGGAAATCAAGCGGTAGGTTAAAGGAAATCCGTCTGCCGGCAAAATAATCATTAAGCTGATTTATGGTTTCCTTTAAAAGTTCCGTTTCCTTAAGCTGCAGATCATCCGGTATTTTAGAATTATGTAAAAATATATTAGTAATTCCGAATCCATTTTCAGCTATACCAATCTGCCCGATCATAGTATCATAAAAGAATATATTTTTCATGAAAAGT
>CAYZYO010000084.1:0-10619 GCA_964482585.1 uncultured Syntrophomonadaceae bacterium
AGATTAGGGATACCGGAAGCAAGCGGCAGAGAATTCTACCGTCCGACCGGGTGTAGTATCTGCCGGCAGCTGGGATACCAGGGAAGAATTGCCCTGCAGGAAATAATGGTAATGGGTCCAAGAATCAGAGAATTGATAATAAAAGGAGAAACTTCCGAAGATGTAATTGAAAAAGCCGCTTTAGAAGAAGGAATGGTTTCTATTAAACAGGACGGAATCAATAAGGCCTTCCAGGGGATAGTTTCCCTGGAGGAGGTTATGAAAGCAGTAATGCTGGAAGGATGAGGCTACGAGCCATTGGTCTTTCCTGAGATTGTACGCTTGATATCATTAATTATTATTAGTAATAGTTTAATACCACAAAACAGGATCTTATAATATAGAAGCACAATTAATGGGTTTTTGCTTTTATTTTGTCTTTTTTTTATTATGAGGATTCTACTTAATTAACGGGTATTTTAGAACCGGGACTAAGCAAAGGATCTAGATAGCTCTTTTTCTGGTATTCCCACCACTGATTGAGCCGGATCTAATCACAGTTGCAAGCCCAGATCGGCATAAAAGCGGCAAATATTTAGGTATTAGACATTAAGCCCATTAATATCTAAATTTATCCAAAAATTGTATTGTTATCCATAAAGGGTAATAGTATAATCGGGATAGAGTTTATTTTAAGAAGTACTACTTAATCAGGTAAATGGGAAGTTTGAATAAGTCCAATAGTTCAGTTTGGTGTCAGGATGGCAGTATAAAAATAGATGGTAATTAACCCCCTCATGTCTGCAGAACACAACCATTGATGAAAATCATAGCCTTATGTAATCCTGAGCATCAGCTGAGGATTTTAGATAGAAGTTGGGAGGGAAAAAGCCTGCAGTTTGAATACCGGGTAAAAGACGGTAAGGGGAAAACCTATACAGGTATTGTAGAAACCGGAGATAAGATATCAGTTATAGAAAGGCTCGCAAATCAGAATCTTTATATACTTTCATTAAAAGAAGTAAAAAAAGCCAGATACCATATTAATATAGAATTCAATCTCAGAGTGAAGGTTAGGGACCTGATAATCATGACCCGGCAGTTGGCGGCTATGTTATCTGCGGGATTACCTATTTTAAGGTGTTTAAAAATCTTGGAGGAGCAGACCAGTAATAAAACATTAAAAAAAGCGGTTTGGCAGATAATAGATGATATAGAAACTGGCCTGGCATTATGGCAGGCTGCAGCTAAACACCCTAAAATTTTTTCCCCTATATATGTTAATATGCTTAAGGCTGGAGAGGCAGGAGGTATACTTGAACCGGTATTAGCGCGGCTCAGCAGCCATTTAGAACGGGAGCACAGCATTAACTCCCGGATAAAATCAGTCTCTATATACCCTATAATAATAATGATATCTGCTCTGGCAGTAGTGGTTTTTATCCTGGCATTCATAATGCCCACCTTTGCTTCCATGTTTCAATCTGCTGGGGCCGAACTCCCCCTTTTTACCCTGATGCTATTTAATATTGGGACCGCTCTAAAAACCAGGTGGTTACCAATTGTAATATTTTTTATACTCCTTATATTTTTTTTAAAACTATGGAAGAAAACCCCTGGAGGGAAAATGTTTTTCGATAGATTATACCTGCAAATACCGGTTATTGGCCAGACTGTATCTCAAATTGCTGTTGCCCGTTTCACCCGTACCCTGGGCATTTTATTGAAATCAGGGATACCAATTCTTCAAGCCCTGCAGGTGAGTGAAGAGGTGGTCGGAAATGCAGTTATAACCAAAGGGATACGAGAAGCCCGGACAAGTATCAGTGAAGGAGCCTCAATAACCGGCCCGCTGAAAGAAACCGGAGTTTTTGAACCTATGATTACCCAGATGATTGCGGTCGGGGAGGAAACAGGAACCCTGGATGATATGCTTATACTTATGGCTGACTACTATGAAAATGAAAGCATGTATGCTATTGATACCATGATGTCTTTAGCCGAGCCGCTTCTCATACTATTGGTAGGATTGATAGTAGGTGGCTTAATTATAGCTATGCTTTTGCCCTTGTTTAAAATGATGAGTATAGTGGGACTTTAACAGGATGCAAAAAAATTACCAAAGGGTTTTTGGATAATGCTCTATTAATAATCAAAATTTTCCAATTTTATTAAAAAGTTGTTTTGCTTTCGACAAATCTATATTTTATTTAATGATTGAACCAGGGATTGTTGACTAAAGGGAGATTACCAAACTAGTTAGACCTGGTATTTTTATTTTAATTAAATTAAATTCCACTGCAAAAACTCTAATTCTTGTATCGTAGAGGAGACTTTAGTCTCCGGCCAGCCGAATAATAAAGGTATTTAGAGAAGAATGAAGTCTCCTCTACGCTATAATGTATAGATATTACTTTACGCAGTGGAATCAAATTACGAAAATTAAAGGGGAGGGAGGTTGGTGAAAATCAGCCGGAAATTAAAGAGGAATATTAATCAAAAGGGTTTTACGTTAATTGAGCTGATTATTGTTCTAGCGGTGTTAGCTGTTCTGTTAACAATAATAGTACCCCAATTTGGCAAAGTATTATCTGATGCAAGAGAGAAAGCTAACGAAGCTAATCTACAATTATTACAAAATGCAGTTGATTTATACATAGTTAATGAAGAAATAAATGCAGATAGTGTTGAGAATTTTAAAGATGTAATTGAAAAAGGTTACTTAACTGATGATGCGCTGTCTCCGCCATCAGGTTATCCAGAATATACTGTAAATGATGGTATTGTAGGTCCACAGCCAGAACCAGAAGAAGAACCAGAAGAGGAAAATTGATTTAATATGAATTATTAGTACGATAATAAACGCTTAGTGCAACCACCTAACCGAATAGAACCGTAGAGGCGACTTCAGTCGCCGCCCTTTCATCCTGAATTCCGGCTGGCCGGAGACTGAAGTCTCCTTTACGGTGTTAATCCGTGTTAAATCTGTGTTCATCTGTGGTTAATCACCTTGCTTTATTTTCATGGGTGGTTGGGTCCTCCGGCATTGGGGATTAATTCGAAAGTGAGTTTAGATGGCTGCTATTATTATGTCCATAAACATAAATTGCCTGAAAAAAGATGAAAAAGGCTTAACCCTGATTGAAGTGCTAATAGCCCTGGTTATATTCTCCCTGATAGCAGTATCTGTAGTATCGATGTATATACCGGCTGCTATGTGGGTGGAAAAGGCAGGTAAAGAGACCAGGGCGCTTTATTATGCATCAGGGATAATAGAAGACCTCAGAGCCCATAATGAAAATCTCTATGAAGTAACCAGAACTGTTCCTGGTGATGAAAACCTTAACCTGAATCACGGCTGTAAACCGGATGATATGACAGCAGAGATAACAATAGATTTACGGGGAGATCAAGGACTGAACAATCTATATGAGGTTACGGTCACTGTCAGCTGGTTTGAACAGGAAATACCGGACAGCCTTATTCTTGCAACAATAATCAGAAAAATTCAATAAAGAGAAAACAAAGGGTGATTACTTTATGAACCATATACAGGATGATAAAGGCCTGACAATTATTGAATTACTGGTGGCTCTTTTTTTGCTATCTCTTGTCATGAGCAGTCTAATGACTGCCTATTGGAGCGGCAGCAGAGCATTTAAAAGGCAGACTGCAGGAACAGATGCCCGGTATATGGCACGAACAGCTATGCAGTGGCTTATTTCCGATATCAGGGAAGCCGCAGAATTTACTATAGAGGGAAATAGACTGCTTATTCAAACCCCTGATAATGAAGGTATCTGGTATAGGCTTGATGACAGTAATCAGCTTCTTCGTAATAATGTGCCGGTAGCTGAAAACATCAGCGATATTACGTATAATACTGGTTTCAGGTTAATAGAAGTGACTGTTGTGGCAGTAGTGAATGATGAAGTCTATACCCTTTCCGGCAGTGTTAGTCCCAGGAGGCAGAACTAACTTTCATACAAAATATGGGGTGGTTTTTTGTCCGCAAAAAGAGAGGAAAAACATAGTCAAGATGGCAATTTGGTCCTCACAGCGTTAATTATATTTTGGGCATTATTGGTGATGGGAACGGCAGTTATCAAAATATCCAGTATGGAAATCAAAATGAGCAGTTATGCTTTTAAGGCTGAACAGGCCCAGCAGGCAGCCGATGCCGGAGTGGATTGGGTGGTAGAGAAAATTTACAGAGAACTGCAAAACCACCTGGCAGATGAAGTGTTGCCAGAAGTTTTTTCTTTTACCGGTCCTGATCTCCACCTGGGGTCAGTGAATATAGATTATATCACCCGGTTAAATCAGACTTCGAACCCTGAGGAGGAGAATTATTGTATCTATAGTGTTAAAGCTAGCGGATTCTATGCAGGGGCTGGTAAAACGGTTAAGGTTACAGTTAGATATAATTATACCGGGGGATATACTAATGATGAATCTTTTATTTCCCGGAATTATTTAGACCGGGGAAGAATTATTACCTATAAAATTGAGAACTAGGTTATAGGAGGTTTAAGGTGTTTTTTAAAAAGGGGCCAGGTATAGGGTTGGATATTGGCAGTAAAAAAATTAAACTGGTCCAGGTTAAGAGACATAGCACCTATTTAGAAATAGTCAAATTCAAGAGTATATTTACTCCCCCGGCAGCTATTGAAACCGGTTATATTGTTGATCCACAGCGGCTGGGGCAAGAAATAGGAATCCTGGTAAAAGATCTAAGCCTTAAAGGAAGACGTGTGGTGTCTATGATTCCCGCACAGCATGTTTATACGCAAAATATTATCTTGCCCAGGATGAACCCGGCAGAATTAAAGGAAGCAATTACTTACCAGGCAATGATGTTTTTGCCTATTCCAATTGAAGAGACGGTTATAGATTTCTGCCCCTTTCGGGAGTTCAGGGATGAAGAAGGGGAAAAAATAGAGGTGTTTTTTACCGCTGCTCGCAAGCAACATCTAGAAAAACTAATCGAGGCTGTCCAGATTGCCGGACTAAAACTGGCTGTGGCAGAAATTGAACCCCTGGCAATATACCGTATATTAGGAACAATTAATGATTCAGAGATAAAGGCTTTTTTGAATATAGGTGCTTCCCGCTCATATTTTTCAGTATTCAAACGGAATATACTCATCTCTTTTCACTCCCTGGCGTTTGGCAGTTCCTTATTCCTGCAGGATATGGATTTTCATGGTAACGGATTAGATAAAATTGATATAAATGTAATTCCCCAGTATAACAATACTCTAAGAGATGTTATAAACGAGGTTTTTAGAACGGTGGAATACTATAACCTGAATAACCGGGGACAGGAGATAAGCAAGATAATACTCTGTGGAGGTGGAGCACGTATTAGAGGGCTTGATAAGAGCCTGTCCCGGGGGGTAGGCTGCAGTTTCGAAATAGCTAATATCCTGCCTGGTTTAATACTTCCGGAAAACATTAATGAAGATAATAAAAGAGAATTACAGTATGATTTCCCGGCGGCTGTAGGATTGGCAGCCAGGGAGGTGGTCTAGTGGCAGAACCTGAAAAGGATATCTATATTAATCTACTTAAACGGGATACCAGCCGATTGATAAAAAATTCTATTATCATATCGGCAATTTTAATTTTTTTAATCCCAGCAGGTTTAATAGGAATGCAGTATAGATTGGCATTAGATCAACTGGCCCGGGAGCAAAATATCAATACCGGCATAAAAGCAGAGATTGAAGCCAAACAGATTTCCCGGGAACTGTTAAAGGCTAATCAGGAACTAAAAAACCATATACAAAAGAAGAATCAGGCTGTTGAGGAAGCGGAAAAATCAAGGGTATCTTATATCAGGGTTTTAGACACCATAGAACAGGCTGTACCTGGTACTACTATACTGCTTGAAAAAATTGAGATTAAAGACCGGGATCTAATTATGAATGGCTGCTTTTATGAACCTACTGATTTCACTCAATTCCTGCTGGCCTTAAACCAGAACCCTTTGATAAAAAATATTAAGGTTTTGTCATCAAACATAGAAGAAAATAAAGGAATTTTTACCCTGCATATGGAATGGGAGGCGGAGATAAAGTGAAGCTGTCCAGACATCAATTAGAACGGGTTAGCCTTTTAATCATACTATATTTACTGGTGATTACAGTAGGAGGCTACAGTTTTAATAAATATATTTTTAAACCATTAAAAACTCAAACATCTGCGGTGGCTGCGGATAATAAAAATCTGGAAGTTTTACTGCAGAGATTAGGAAATATAAAGGAAGAAGATATTTGCTTGGAGAATCAAATACTATATGAAGACTGGGAAAAGCTGTCGGTTAAAGTGCCGGGGGTTTTAGAGGAACCGGAGATTATTTCCTTCCTGGCTGATACTGCTAGAGATACCGGGGTTCAATTTATATCTTTAACCTACGAAAATAGTGAACCCGGTAAAAAACTGGGATCTAAAGAGGATGATAAAAATGAGGTAAAAATTTTACAGTTCGCGGATTTTGAAATTAAGATAAAAGGGGATTATTTTAACCTGCTCAATTTTATGGCCCGGGTTGAGAATGCACCGCGTATTTATGCTGTTCATTATCTGGAGAGTATAAAAAAGGATGATTCTTTTATCTTTCATATAGTTTATAGAGCTTATCATGATAACCTTTTTTTTAATGGGTCAAAAAAAACAAACTAAAACCTATGCCCAAAAATTGAAGATTTTAATAAGGATAAAGTTTGCGGGTAATAACAAATAATAGGGATAGATATAATTGCTGTTAGGAGCATTGTTACATGATTTTAGTACTGTCATCCTGAATTGAGCTTAGCAGCTAAAGAGTCTAGCTGACATTAGAATTATCATGCGCTATGCGCACCACGATAAACAAATTCGAGACATTGGTAGCAATGTTCCATGGTATTTTTTGTTTATACAAAAAACTCTCACATAAGTGGGTTCTTATACTATAATCAAATCTAAAATTTTTAACCGGAGGGAAAGTAATGCTGGATAAGAATATTCTTGCTCAAGTCCTGAATCAAGCCTTAAAAAAAGGCGGGGACTTTGCCGAGATATACATTGAAGAAAAACAGGTTAGCAATGTATTTTGTGAAGATAACCGGATAGAAAAAATTAACAGCGGCAGGGAAAAAGGCGCCGGTATCCGGGTAATAAAAGATGGTAATACTGCTTATGTTTATACCAATGATCTGTCTACTGAAGGGCTTTACAAGGCAGCATCAGTTGCCAACCATACAGCAGGTTCCAGGGATAATACATCAAACAGGATAATTGATTTAAAAGTAAAAAAGCCCGGTTTTAATATTGAATTCAAGCGGCTTCCAGAAACGGTGGCTTTTGAAGAGAAAATTGAGAAGATACTGGCGGCAAATAAAATTGCCCGGGATATCAGTGATGAGATACGGCAGGTAACCATTGCCGCCGGTGATATACATAAAAAAATCCAGATTGCCAATAGTAATGGGGAGCTGGTTGAGGGAGAGCATGCCAGGGTCAGGCTTATCGTAAATACAGTAGCTTCAAGGGATGGAATAACCCAAACCGGTTATGAATCAGCCGGTGGTGTATGTGGCTGGGAGATACTCGATAAGATTTCACTGGAAGATATGGCCAGAAAGGCGGCGAATCTTTCTATCCATATGTTGTCTGCCAGACCGGCACCGGTAGGTAGGATGCCGGTTGTTATGTCATCTGAAGCTGGTGGAACCATGGTGCATGAGGCCTGTGGACACGGGCTAGAGGCTGACCTGGTACAAAAAGGTCTTTCAGTATATAAAAATAGAATTGGCCAGAAGGTAGCATCAAGCCTAGTAACGGTTATTGATGATGCTAAAATTAATGGCAATTATGGGTCTTTTGTATTTGATGATGAAGGTAATCAGGGCGAAAGGACGGTTTTGATAGATAAAGGCATACTGGTAGGGTATATGTATGACAGGCTGACTGCGGAGAAGGATGGGAAAAAGTCTACTGGAAATGGCAGAAGGGAATCCTATCAGCACAAACCCATACCTAGAATGAGCAATACTTTTATTGCGCCGGGAATGGATGACCCAGAAGAAATTATTAAATCAGTTCCCCGGGGACTGCTGGTTAGTAAAATGGGCGGAGGCCAGGTAAATACGATTAATGGAGATTTTGTTTTTGAAGTACAGGAAGGTTACATTATTGAAGATGGAGAAATAAAGTACCCGGTAAGAGGTGCTACTCTCACTGGAAATGGACCTGAGGTTCTAAATAATATAGATATGGTAGGAAAGGATCTGGGTTTTGCCATCGGGGTATGTGGTAAAGACGGGCAGGGAGTTCCGGTATCTGATGCCCAGCCGACTATTAGAATTAAAGAACTTACAGTTGGCGGAACTTCATCAATGGAAGGCGGACCACACATAAGAAGAATAAAGGGAATGTAAAGCAGTTCCAATTATTAGGAACCTGCTGTTAGGTTTGCAAAGGGTTATGTTATTTTACAACTTTAATATATTTTTAGTAAGAAAATAAAGGCTTACAATCACCTTACCGGACAGAACCGTAGAGGCGACTTCAGTCGCCGCCCTTTCATCCTAAATCCCAGCTGGACGGCGACTGAAGTCGCCTCTACGGTATAAGATACGGTGTAAGATACGGTACCGTATAAGAATTAGGGATTAACTGTAGAGTTAAAGGTAAAATATTATAAATTGTTTATTTCAAGTATTTATCAAAAAAAATCTGCGTGAATCTGTGTTCGCGCTGTGGTTAATCACCTGCTTTATTTTCATCGGTGGTTGTGGCCTGCGGCCATGGGTGGTTAGTACTAATCTTTTACATTAGTAATCGAGGATTCTGCCTGATTAGCTAAAGGCAAAGTGTTATATTTGGAGTTTGGTAATTGTGAAAATCTCAATCAGGTAAATAATGAGCTTTTAAAAATGATGTTAGTATAAAAAGGAAAGAGCAGGTGGCTTTTAGAATGGAAAATTTTCTGCGGACAATTGGAGAAAAAGCTGTGAGTCTTGCCAGGAAACAGGGGGTTCAAGCAGAGGCTTTTCTTTTACATGACCGGGAGTTGAGTATAGAGGTAGTAAATCACCAGGTAGAAACATTAAAAGAGGCGGAGGAAATGGGACTCGGATTACGGGTAATAAATAATGGACGTTTAGGTTTTGCTTATACCAGTGATCTGTCAACTATTGCAGTTAAACAAGCAGTTGCTGATGCAGTAAGCATATCTAAATACACGGCGGCTGATAAGCATAATACCCTGCCTCCTGCAGAATCATATTATCCGGATTTAGAGATTTATGACAACCGTATCTCCCGGATATCTATAGAAGATAAAATGGAAATGGCTTGTCAGGTAGAAGAAGCGGCTAAAGCAGTTGATAAAAGAATAACCATAATAGAAAGAGCAGGATATGAAGAAAATGAATACAGCTCATTAATAATTAACAGCAATGGTTTGTACGCATATTCAAAAGGAAATTTTAGTGGAATATATATTCTTCTAGTAGCTGAAGATGAACAAGATGCTCAATCTGGTTTTTCAGTGATGCTTAAAAAACGAATAAACGAACTGAAGCCGGGATCTGTAGGTGAAGAAGGTGCTAAAAAGGCAATAAGAAGCCTTAATGCCCGTACAATAAAATCAGAAAGGCTGCCCTGTATAATGGAACCCTATGTAGCTGTTGGTTTTATGGGTATGATGGCCCAGATGATCAATGCTGAAGCAGTTCAAAAAGGAAAATCCTTACTAGCCGATAAAAAAGGGCAGAAGGTAGCGGCAGAAGTCTTTACCCTTATAGACGATGGTACGTATAAAGATGGAATAGGTTCTTTCCCTTATGATGGGGAAGGAGTTGCTGCCAGACGAAACCTGGTTATTGAAAATGGATTTTTACAGGATTTTATATACGATACCTATACTGCTAATAAAGCTGGAGTACAGTCGACAGGTAATGGGCAGAGAGGCTCTTTTCGAGGCCTGCCTTCGGTAGGAACCACTAATTTTATAATTCAACCAGGGAGCGAAAGCCCGGCAAAACTAATAAGTGAACTAAATAAAGGTTTTTATATTACCGGGGTAATGGGTATGCATACTGCTAATCCTATTTCTGGAGATTTTTCCGTGGGGGCTTCAGGAATGATGATTGAAAATGGAAAACTAAGCTATCCAGTAAGAGGAGTAACCATAGCTGGGAATATGCTGGATTTCCTTAAAGATATAGATACTATGGGCAACGACCTGCGTTTTTTTGGTACCAGGGCTGCCCCGACTATTCGTTTAAAAAGTCTTAGTATCAGTGGTGAATAATCCCGGGGAGGTGGGGTAGTGGCAGACAGGATACTGATAATTAATGGACCTAATATAAATATGCTGGGAACCCGTGAAAAACAGATTTATGGAAATCAAAGCCTGGAGGAGATAAATAAAGAAATAGCAAATATGCCTATCCTGAAAGATATTGATTTGGAGTTTTTTCAATCTAATCATGAAGGTGTAATAATAGATAAGATTCAAGAGGCTTTAGGCAGGGTGAAGGTAATTATAATTAATGCCGGTGCCCTGACCCATTACAGTATAGCCATCCATGATGCCTTAAAAGCAGTAGATATTCCAGTAATAGAAGTCCACTTATCCAATATAT
>CAYZYO010000085.1:0-10608 GCA_964482585.1 uncultured Syntrophomonadaceae bacterium
AAATATCTTCCGGGTAAAACACCTTTACCAGAAAAAGCCCATTTGGTAGTGCAGTTGGGCCTGCCAATGCCCTATCGCAAGCATCGATTATTTCTTGAATATGCATTGGCGAATAATTCTTACGGCCAACCTCTAATAAAGTTCCTACTATTATTCTTACCATATGATATAAGAACCCATCGGCTTCTATATCAATTACCAGAAATGGGCCCTGCTCTTTTAGGCTGCACATACTGACAAATCGGTCATAGCTCTTGGCCGAAGAACCACTGGCACAAAATGACTGAAAATTTTTTCTTCCTTCTATTATTTTGCAGCCTTTCCTCATAGCACCGATATCTAACTCTTCTGTCGTACAAAAAGAATATTTTTTTAAAAAAGTCTGTCCACTACCGGAACGGTAGATAAAATACGAATACCGTTTTTTTTGAGCATTGAATCGAGGATGAAATTTTTTTTTAACTTCGCAGCTTTTTAATACCTTGATGTCCGCAGGCAATAGACTATTAAGAGCAAATTTCCACTTTGCTGGAGGTATGGTCGATACAGTATCAAAAGCTATTACCTGTCCCAGGGCATGTACCCCAGAATCAGTGCGACCAGCGGCTGAAATAGAAATTCCCTCTCCAGTCAGCTCATATATTCTTTCTTCCAATTCCGCCTGTACTGTATGGGCATTTTTTTGAATCTGGAATCCGTGATAATTGCTACCATCATATTCGATAATCATTTTTATTCTTTTCATCTTTTTCTCCTAAAAGATTTACCTGTAAATAAGAATCCCTATCGACACTGCTGATATTAATAAAATATAACCATAATCTATCAGGCTAAATTTAGATTTATAAATATGGCTACAGCCTTCTCTCCCCTGGTAATATCTAGATTCCATGGCCTGGGCCAAATCATAGGCCCGTTGAAAACAGCTGTTAAAAAGAGGCACTAAAATTGATATAATGCCTCGGGCTCTTTGCAGCAAGCTCCCATCTAACAAAGCTGCTCCTCGGCACATTTGGGCCTTTTTTATACGGTTAGTTTCCTCTATAAATATAGGTATGAACCTGAGGCTAATAGCTATAATCATAACCAGTTCATGTACTGGAAACCCTAATTTCTTTAAGGGTTTCATTATTTTTCCCATGCCGGTAGTGATAGCCCCCGGGGTCGTAGTCATGGTGAATATACTGACCAAAATAATAAGGGTTATTAGACGAATAGCGGTAGCCAATGCTGTCTGCAACCCCTCTATACTGATACTTAATAAATGTAAATCAATTAGTACACTGCCTTTTATCAATATTAACTGTAGAAATACAGTCGCAATAATGATAAAAAAGAATGGTCTTATAGCTTCTACATAGCTGCTTAGTTTTAGTCTGCTTATAATTACCAGGAAACCAATTATCATAGAAACTAGTCCCAATTGTACAGGATAGGCTGCAAGAAATACCGCCGGTACCATTAAGAATGTTGTTACTATTTTGCTCCTCGGATCTAACTTATGCAGTATGGAATCAGCCGGTATATACTGGCCTATACTAATGTTGCTAAACATAAGTATTTCCCCTTAAATCCCATTTTGTGGTTCTCTTGCTAAGCTTTCGTTTAACAAAACAAGATCAGCTCCTGCTTTTATCACCTCTGGAGCTCGTTTTTAACCTTTTAGCTATTTCTAGACCCGCTTGTTGAGGCGTTCTAACTGCCGTATTTAACCCCCAGCCCCTGTTATTTAATTGATATATTAGACCCTGAAACACAGGTACTTCTATAAAGTGTTCTTTAAGCAGTTTATAATATTTTGTCAGTAAACTGGTATCCTCAAGTAAAATTAACCCACCATCTTTTAACAGCATTATTCTATCACATATGCGAGTTAAGTAATATAAGTTATGGGATACAATTACTATTGTAGTCATGTGCTTCTGGTTTAGAACTTTGAGCTTATCTATAAGGACTTCGCTACCTTCAAAGTCCAGCCCACTGGTAGGCTCATCCAATAACAGATAACCGGGCTTTAAAGCAAGGATTCCAGCAATAGCTACCCTTCGTTTTTCACCACTGCTAAGAGTATTAGTCGGTCTATCTTTAAACAATTCAAAGGAAAGACCTACTCCGTCTAATGCTTCTCTGATCCTTTTCTCAGTCTCCCAGGAATCTATTCCTAGATTCCTGGGACCAAAAGCAATTTCATCATAGACTCTTAATTCAAAAATCTGCTGTTCGGGATGCTGGAATGCCAGGCCTACCTTCTGCCTGAGGCCTTTTAGTTCTTTCTTGGTTAAGCTCTTTATGTTCTGGTTATCTACCCAAACCCTACCTTTAGTAGGTTTAATAAGCCCATTTAATATTTGTAGAAGAGTTGATTTGCCAGAACCCTGAAGACCTATAATTCCTAAAATCTCATTATCATGTATATCAAAAGTCAGGTCTTTTAAAGCTTGCCTGGCAAATGGGGTGCCTTTTTGGTATATATAAGACACGTTATCTATCTTAATTGACATAATTCGTCCACCAAAACTCTAATATCGTAAGTTTGTTTTAGCATCGCGCTGCCCATTTGCGAGTTTATAGTTTTTATAATGGTACTTATCTCCATAGGTTCTATACCCATGTCTTTTAACAGTTCAACTTCTTTTACTATTAATTCCGGAGAACCTTGAAATATTAGTTTACCTTTGTCCAGCACTATTACCCGGTCAGCTCTTATTATTTCCCCGGGGTCATGGGTTGTTAGTACCAGGGTTATTCCTTCTTTCTCCTTGAGTTCTATTAAAATGTCTATTACTTCTCTCCGTCCCCTGGTATCTAACATAGACGTAGGTTCATCTAGCACCATATATTTTGGTTTCATCGCCAATATGCCTGCGATAGCCACCCTTTGTTTTTGTCCCCCAGACAAAAGTAAAGGAGGATGCTGGGCAAAATCCTCCATTGACACTTTTTTAAGAGCACTATCTACTCTCTGTCTTATTTCATTAGTTGATAATCCTAAATTCTCCGGTCCAAAAGCTACATCTTCTTCCACAATATTAGATATAAAATGATTGTCAGGTACAGGTAATAAAAGCCCCACCCTTTTTTTTATCTCGGTATAGTTTAAAGGATTGGTAATATCCATTCCGTCAACCTCTATCTTCCCTTCCTGCGGATACAGCAATCCATTCAATAATCGCGTTAGTGTCGATTTCCCTGAACCGTTTCTCCCGAGTATCCCGACAAATTCACCTTCCCTAATATCAAGATTTAAATTCGCAATCGCTGGTAAATTTTCTTTGGAAGAATACCAGTAACTCACATTCATCAGCTGTATCATTTTTTAATCAACCAGTTCTAGGATAGCCATAGGAGCACCATCACCTTTACGGAAGCCCATTTTTATTATCCTCGTGTATCCTCCTTGACGTTCACGGTAACGGTCAGCAATCTCAGTAAATAATTTATGCACCACCATTTCATTCATGATATAGGAATGGGCCTGCCTTCTAGAATGTAAATCTCCTTTTTTCCCTAGAGTAATCATCTTATCAGCTATTTTTTTGATTTCTTTAGCTCTGGTCTCAGTGGTATTTATTTTCTCACTATCTAATAATGAGGTAACAGAATTCCTTAACATGGCTCTTCTATGGTCGCTTCTGAGTCCTAATCTGCGGTAGCTCAATATAGACCCTCCTTTCTAATCCTCTGTTTTTTTGAAAGATAAGTCTAGTTCTTTTAGTTTCCTTTCAATTTCTTCCAGGGATTTTTGCCCTAGATTTCTTATCTTGCTCATTTCTTCCCGGGTCTTCTCAATTAAATCTCCCACGGTGTTGATATTTGCTCGCTTAAGACCATTGGAAGCACGAACCGAGAGCTCTAATTCTTCAATCAGCATCTCCAGAACCTTATCCTTCTTTTCCTCTTCTTTCTCAACCAGTATTTCTACTTCAGCATAGGTATCATTTATTTCAGTGAAAAGCTTTAAATACTCAATAAGTATTTGCGCAGATAAACTTATTGCTTCTTCCGGATTTATACTACCGTTAGTCCAAACCTCAAGTGTAAGACTGTCAAAATCAGTTCTTTTGCCAACCCGGGCATTATCAACTGTATAATTGACTCTGGTTACTGGTGTATAAATCGAGTCAATTGGTATTAAACCTACAATTTCCTCATTTTTTATTGGCTGTTGATCTGCACTAACATATCCCCGACCACGTTCTACAGTCATTTCTATTTCTAGTTTTCCGTCCTGGTCAAGAGTGGCAATATGAAGATCCGGGTTTAGAACTTCAATTTCTGCATCAGGTTCAATATCTCCAGCTGTAACTTCCTTAGGCCCCATCTGTTCAAGTCGTATGATTTTACGCTCACTGCTGCCATAATTAAGCACCATTTTTTTTAGATTTAATATTATCTCTGTTGTGTCCTCCACTACACTAGGGATAGTCGAAAATTCATGTAAAACTCCATCAATTTTTATTGAGGTAACTGCAGCACCCGGTAGTGACGATAATAGTACCCTCCGCAATGAATTACCTAAAGTTGTGCCATATCCTCTTTCTAAAGGCTCAATTATAAATTTACCGTAATTTCTATCCGATTCTTTCTCTACACATTCAATACGAGGTTTTTCCATCTCTAGCATTAATTTATCCCCTCCTTTTTTCTATACAGCACCTTATTTGCTCGTATTTTATTTTTAAGTGCCTGTTAGAGGTTGCTATCTAGAGTAGAGTTCAACTATAAGCTGTTCATAAATTTGAGTGTCAATCTGCTCTCTCGTTGGATATGCCTGAACACTTCCGGTCAGGTTCTCAACATCAACACTGAGCCATTCTGGTGGTGTCTTATAGGTAGCCTGATCTTTTATCTCTTGAAATTTTGGAGATTCTTTGCTCTTCTCTTTTACCTGAATTATGTCACCAATTTTTACCATCATCGATGGAATGCTGGCCTTTTTTCCATTGAGAGTAAAATGGCCATGGTTAACTAACTGGCGAGCCTCTTTACGAGAAGAGGCAAAACCCAACCTGAAAACAACATTATCTAAACGCCTTTCCAGAAGTATCAATAGATTTTCTCCGGTAATGCCCTGCTGGCGATCGGCTTTTTTAAAATAATTTCTAAATTGTTTTTCCAGTATTCCGTAGATCCTTCTGGTTTTTTGTTTTTCTCTTAACTGTAGTCCATACTCAGTAGGCTTCTGTCTTCTTCCTCGACCATGTTCGCCGGGTATATATGGTTTTCTTTCTATCGCACATTTTTCCGAATAACATCTATCTCCTTTTAAGAACAGTTTCTCTCCTTCCCGGCGGCACTGACGACACACTGAATCTGTATATCTTCCCACTTTGTTACCTTACCTCCTTAAACTCTTCTTCTTTTTGGTGGTCTACATCCATTATGTGGAATAGGAGTAACGTCTTTAATCATGTTTACTTCTAAGCCTGCAGCTTGTAAAGACCTAATAGCAGCTTCGCGTCCTGCTCCAGGGCCTTTAACATAACACTCTACTTCTTTTAACCCATGCTCCATGGCTGATTTTGCAGCTGTTTCCGCAGCCTGCTGGGCCGCAAATGGTGTGCTCTTTCTTGATCCTTTAAACCCAACAGTTCCGGCACTGGCCCAGGCAATAGCATTACCCCGCTTATCCGTAATAGAGATTAATGTATTATTAAATGTTGATTTAATATGGGCTATACCCTGTTCAATATTCTTTTTTTCGCGTCTTTTTACCCTAGTCCTAGTTTTTCGCGCCACTAAGTAAACCTCCTTTTAAGGCTATTTTTTCTTGCCTCCTGCCGTACGCTTGGGACCTTTTCGCGTGCGTGCATTGGTCTTGGTCTTTTGTCCTCTAACCGGTAAACCACGTCGATGACGTATACCCCTGTAGCAACCTAGATCCATTAATCTTTTAATATCCATGCTAACCTGCCTGCGTAGATCGCCCTCGACCTGGTATTTTTTTTCTATTATATCTCTTAATCTGGCGATTTCTTCCTCGGTTAAATCTTTCACTCTTGTACTCGGATTTATACTTGCTTCTTCTAATATCTGCCTGGAAGAAGATTTCCCTATACCAAATATATACGTAAGAGATATTTCTACCCTTTTGTCCCGGGGTAAATCTACCCCCGCTATTCTTGCCAAATCCTTTCACCTCTCTTTAGATATGGGTTTTTATTACCCTTATTTCACGCTTTACCTGGATTGTTAGTTTTATCTACATAATTATTGAGAGTCTGTCTAATTTAAGTAACTGCAGCTAATGGTTAACTATACTTACCCCTGGACCTGCTTGTGTTTAGGGTTTTCACATATCACCATTACCTTGCCCTTGCGTTTAATTATTTTACATTTTTCACACATGGGCTTAACCGATGGTTTAACTTTCACAATTATACCTCCTTAAATAAAAAGCACAAATTTATATAATAAGAATTTCCCTTTAGCTCCAAAAATTTTATCCGGTTTGATTAAAATAAGGCCTACTTAAACCGGTAGGTAATTCTGCCCCGGTTCAAATCATAGGGTGATAATTGTACCATTACTTTATCCCCCGGTAGTATCCGGATAAAGTTCATTCTCATTTTTCCAGAAATATGGGCGAGGACCTTATGGCCATTTTCTAGTTCCACCCTGAACATGGCATTAGGCAGCGGTTCAAGAACTTTTCCCTCGACCTCGATAACATCTTCTTTAGCCATTTACCAGACCTCCTTCCCATCTATTTCTCCAGCCTCCCGGATTCTCTTTAGGCTTTTTCTAATAACATGGTTATCAGGCGTTTCCCCTTTAACAATGTGGTCAACAACCTCATCCAGTTTTATATTCGTCAAATGAATATGCTTAATATTTTTAATCTTTGCTTTTTCTATTTTTCTTAAATCACCATCAGCCACTTTTACATGTCTATTATCAATTACTTTTATAACTATGAACATCCTACCTTTATCACGACCAGATTTAGAATATACAACCTTACCTAATAATTCCTCTAAAATTACAGGCCACCCCCATTATCCTAAGGCGAGATTATTAACCACCACTTGCAACTTCAATTAGCTCAGATCGAAAAACACCATGCATCATCCAGGGCTGATTTAAATTATCATTTGCGAGTCTTGCCTAATTGGAGAATCCTCCATGTACTTTGCCCCGGGATGATAGTTAAGCCGGAGACTAAAGTCTCCTCTACAGATACAAGAGTTCTAATGATATAAAACAGTAATCAGGCAAAATCCTCATTTAATACTCTCTATAATCTTTTTAATATCTTTAAATACCTCTTCTTGCTGACAATTCCCATCTATATTATAAAGAATATCCTGTTTTTTATAGTAATTTAAGACCGGTGTTGTTTGTTCCATATATACTTGAAGCCTGTTGCGTACTGTTTCCGCTTTATCGTCACTGCGCTGTATCAGTTCCCCCCCACACCTATCACATACTCCAGATTGTTCTGGAGTATTGAATTTGAGGTTATACATGGTTTTGCAATTCTTACAGCTTACCCTTCCTGATATGCGATCAACTAAAACTTTCTCAGGAACTGATATGTTTATAGCCACCTCAATCTTCTTATCCAGCTTGGCTATAACCCGGTCCAGGGCCTCAGCTTGAACTACAGTACGTGGAAAGCCATCCAGCAAAAAACCCTTCCGGCAGTCTGCTTGCTGAATTCTTTCTTCAATAATTCCTATAGTAACTTCGTCAGGAACAAGTTTTCCTGCATCCATATAAACTTTTGCTTCTTTACCTAAATCACTACCCCTGGCAACTGATTCCCGAAACATATCACCGGTAGAAATATGAGGTATAGGATAAACAGCTTTTATCAATTCTGCCTGGGTGCCTTTACCGGCACCAGGTGGACCCATAAGTATAATGTTCACTGTTCTATCATCTCCTATTTTACAAATCCTTCATAACTGCGTACCAACAGGTGTGATTCAATTTGTTTCATAGTATCTAGTGCTACTCCAACAACAATCAATAGAGCGGTTCCTCCAAACCAGAGACTCGTCACTCCCGTTAGCCCTATGACGAAATTAGGTAATATTGCTATTAAACCTAAAAATATTCCTCCACAGAGAGTTAACCTTGATAGAATTCGATCAATAAATTCTGCAGTGGGTCTGCCCGGTCTAATGCCTGGAATAAATCCGCCATATTTTTTGATGTTCTCAGCAACATCCGATGGATTAAAAATAATTGCAACATAAAAATAAGTAAAGAAAACTATTAATAGAAAATAAACCATATTATAAGCAACACTTCCAAAATTAAAATATGTGTTTAAAAATTGGTTAAACCCCGAGTTGGGATTCATCCATGCACCTATTGTAGCCGGGAACATCATCAGGGACATGGCAAAAATAATTGGTATAACTCCTGCCGCATTGACCTTTAAAGGTAAAAATGTACTCTGCCCACCATAGACTTTACGTCCCACAACTCGTTTAGCATATTGTACCGGCAACCTTCTCTGTCCTTCGTTTACAGCTATTATAGCTACAATTATAGCCAAGGCCAGCACAATAAACAGTAGAATGTTAAAGGTTCCAATTAATCCACCAGCAAGTTCCTGCCCTACTCCTGAAATTTGTGATGGCAGCCTGGAAACAATTCCAGCAAATATTATTAGAGATATTCCATTTCCAATGCCTTTTTCGGTAATCATTTCCCCTATCCACATCAAGAAAGCAGTTCCCGCTGTTAGAGAAATCGCTATTATAATATAGGATCCAATACCCGGGTTAATAAGCGCGTTAGCTTTTCCCAGCGCAACTGCCATACCTATTGACTGAATAAGAGCCAGAACTACTGTTCCATAACGCGTATATTGGGCAATTTTCTTGTTTCCTTCTTCCCCTTCTTTAGATAATTGTTCTAGTTTAGGTACTATTACTTTTAATAACGACATAATGATAGAAGCATTAATATAAGGAGTAATACTCATGGCAAAAATACTAAATCGCTTAAATGCTCCACCAGAGATTATATCAAAAAAGCCGAATAATTGTCCCTTTAAAAGTTGTTCAAGTGCATCTGGTAGAACCCCCGGAACCGGTATATGGGCTCCAAACCTGAATACCAAAAGCATAAATAGGGTAAACAATAGTTTTTTTCTGAGGTCACCAACTTTAAATGCTTGTCTAAAAGAATTTAGCAATTAAATCACCTCAACTCTGCCACCTCGGGCAGATACTTTTTCCTGTGCCTGCCTGCTTATTTTATGCACCTTTATTATAAGCCGTTTCTCCAGATCTCCATCTCCTAGAAGTTTTACTCCATCTTTTATTTCTTTTATCAGTCCTTCTGCTTTTAGAAGTCCCGGAGTAATTTCAGTACCGTCTTCAAATATATTCAAGTCTTTAACATTCAAAATAGCATATTCCTTTTTAAATATATTGGTAAAGCCTCTTTTGGGTATACGTCTTTGTAAAGGCATCTGTCCGCCTTCAAACCCCGGTCTTACTCCTCCACCTGATCGAGCCTTTTGTCCTTTATGTCCACGAGTAGAGGTTTTCCCGTGCCCTGAACCAGGTCCCCTGCCAACTCTTTTTATCTTTTTGTTAGCACCAGGTGGAGATTTTATGTCTTGAAGTTTCATTTTCAAAACCTCCTTGTATTAATCAATTTCCTCTATGTTTACTAGATGTTTAACTTTATTTACCTGTCCTCTTATTTGTACACAGTCTTTTTTAATTATTGACTGATTCAGTTTTCTTAATCCTAAACTCTTAATGGTCCTTCTCTGGGTTTCGGGGAAACCTATAAAGCTTTTAGTCCAGGTTATCTTCAACTGTTTGGCCAAGCCTAATCCCTCCCTAGTTGATTATTTCATCAATGGTTTTACCCCTTTGTTTAGCTACTTCTTCTACCCTCTTAAGGCTTTTTAGCCCTTCCATAGTAGCATGTACAATATTATTAGAATTTTCCGAACCAAGTGATTTGGTAAGTATATCTTTGACTCCTGCAGCCTCCAGTACTGCTCTTACCGGACCACCGGCTATTACCCCTGTACCAGCAGAAGCGGGCTTTAGGAGGACTCTTCCAGCTCCAAATCGTCCAATTGTTTCGTGGGGAATAGTTCTTTCATCTATCAAGGGTATGGTTATCATTCCTTTTTTAGCATTTTCTATTGCCTTTCTTATTGCTTCCGGGACCTCAACTGCTTTACCCTTTCCCGTACCTACCTGCCCCTGACCATCACCTACCACAACCAATGCACTAAAACTAAATCTTCTCCCACCTTTTACCACCTTAGCTACCCTTTTTATAGTCACAACCTTTTCTATCATTTCAGGAGCAGCCTGCTCTTTATCAATCATCATTTCCCTCCTAGCTTAGAATTTAACGCTTAAAACTGTAGCCCGTTTTCCCTGGCTGCCTCAGCTATTGCCGCTACCAGCCCATGATATTTATATCCATTACGATCAAATACTACTCTAGTAATATTCTTTTCTAATGCCTTCTCGGCAATTCTTTTACCCAGGATTTTCGCTGCCTCCATATTAGCCTTTGATGGTAGTTCCTTTATACCTGGCTCTGCAGTTGAAGCAGCAACCAGGGTTACTCCTTTGTCATCATCGATTACTTGAGTATATAAATTATACAGGCTCT
>CAYZYO010000086.1:0-10292 GCA_964482585.1 uncultured Syntrophomonadaceae bacterium
ACTCAGATTTTGGAGCAGATCTGGGACGTAGCCGGTGATTTTGTAAACGATAATACCTTAACCGTCTATATAAAAAGATTACGAGGCAAGCTGGAAGATGATCCGCAAAATCCCACCCTTATAAAAACTGTACGCGGCCTGGGTTATAAGGTTGGTGGTTGATATGTTTCGTAATAGAGAAATCCAGCTGTTGCTATTGACCATGGTCGCGATAAGTTTAGTTGCCGCAGCGGTCGCAGCATTGATCTCTCTGTCCGCTGCTGCTCTTGTTTTGCTTACCGCTGTTTTATTGATAGGATGCAGCCTGTTATTTACCCGGTGGAGGTATCAGGAAATAACGCGGCTCTCGGAGTACCTGCGTAAGATCAGTACAGGTGCTTATTCTTTGGATGTCCGGGATAATCAGGAAGGTGAGCTTAGTATTTTAAAAAGCGATATTTACAAAGTGACTTTAATGCTATCAGAACAGGCATCGCTGTGGCAGCAGGAAAAGCTGCGACTAACCGATGTAATAGCCGATATATCTCACCAATTGAAAACCCCGCTAACCTCCATGCTGGTAATGACGGATTTATTGAGTGACAGTAAAATGCCTGAAACCAAAAGAACCGAATTTACCCGTAAAACTCGCCTGCAACTAGAACGTATTGAGTGGCTGGTTTCCTCTTTATTAAAACTCTCCAAAATTGATGCGGGAACGGCAGTGTTCAAAAAGGACCTGGTAAAGGTAAAAGGGCTTTTGGAAAAAGCAATTGAACCACTTCTTATCCCCATGGACATCAAAGAACAATCCATTACCATAAACGGTGAAGATGGAGTGTCTTTTATTGGCGATTTGAAATGGACCCGGGAGGCGTTAATCAATATATTAAAAAACTGTGTAGAACACACGCCGGTGGGGGGGAGTATCTCGGTTTCTTTTGCAGAGAACGCCCTGTTTACCGAAATTGTTATTGCTGATAATGGCCGCGGAATCCCTAAGGAGGATTTGCCTTTTATTTTTCAACGTTTTTATAAAGGTAGAAATGCCGGCGATGATAGTGTTGGTATTGGACTGGCTATGGCTTACAGTATTATTTCCAGTCAAAATGGAAATATCGAAATTAAAAGCGAGGAGGAAAAGGGTACTGAGTTTACGATTAAGTTCTACAAACAAATCGTTTAATAAACCTATACCTTACAAATCGGATAAAGAATAGTATTAGACCAGGGCGAGGGAGAGTTAAGTTTCCCTACGGCCTTTATTTTGCTCCAGCGAATCTCTTGACTTCGTAAGTGACTAAATTGTAATATTACAGTCACTTATTTGTCATTTTAGACAGATATACTTTAAACCGAACATATAAAAAGGAGTTTTACTATGGAGATTTTAAGAATTGAACATCTGTCTAAAATTTACGGGCAGGGGGAAACAGTCGTAAAAGCCTTAGATAATGTTTCCTTTTCAGTTGCCCTGGGGGAATTCATTGCCATTATTGGCCCATCAGGATCAGGCAAATCTACCCTTTTGCATTTGTTGGGGGGTGTTGACCGGCCTACCAGCGGGAAAGTGTGGGTTGATAATACCGACATTTATGATCTGAACGAAACCCAGCTGGCTATCTTTAGGCGCAGGCAGATTGGTTTGGTTTATCAGTTTTATAATCTGATTCCGGTCTTAACAGTGGAAGAAAATATTACCCTGCCCTTATTGCTGGATGGGCAGCAGGTAGATAACCAGCATTTTAATAATATCGTAAACATTGTAGATCTAAAAAACCGGCTGAGCTATCTGCCTAATCAACTTTCCGGTGGGCAGCAGCAAAGGGTCTCCATTGGCCGGGCCTTGATCAATAATCCTGTTCTTATGCTGGCAGATGAGCCCACCGGTAATCTGGACAGCAAGAACAGCCAGGAAATAGTTGGTTTATTAAAAATGTTCAATAAAGCTTATAAGCAGACCCTGCTGGTAATTACCCATGATGAACAAATTGCCTTACAGGCTGATAGAATTATTTCCATAGAAGATGGAAGAATAGCCAAAGATGAGGTGATTCGTCCATGAATATTGTAAATAGGCTGACTTCAAGAAATATGTGGCAAAACAAAAAGAGAACCCTGGTTACCATTATCGGGGTTATTATTTCGGTTGCTATGGTGACAGCGGTGACAACCCTGGGTGCATCCTTTATGGATTTGATGCAAAGACAGACTATCGCCCAGAATGGGGAATGGCATGTCCTGTATAAGGAGGTAAACCAGAAACAGCTGCAGGGGATTAAGAACGATGAAAAAACTAAAACCCTGGTTTTATCAAGAGATCTGGGCTATGCTTTACTGGAAGGAAACCAAAATCGATATAAGCCCTACTTGTTTATCAAGGAATACGATTCCCAGGGTTTTGAACAGTTCCCCATTGAATTAACTAAAGGGCGCTTGCCCCAGAACAATAATGAGGTTGTCATTTCCGAAGAAATTGCCAAAAGTGCCAAGGTAAACTTACAGATTGGTGATCATCTGGTGCTTGATATTGGTGAGAGGTTTAAGACTGAAGATGATGGCCAATCCCTGGCTCAGCAGGACCCTTTACAAAATAAAAACGGTGAGATTGCCGAAACCTTGAATACCACCACTACCCGCAGCTATACGGTAGTGGGAATTATTGCCCGTCCCGTCTGGGAACCCGCCTGGGCACCGGGATATACTGCCATTAGCTCCGTCGATGAAAACAGCCTGGGAACAAATGATACTGTTAATGCCGCAGTAGTTTTTAACCAGGTCAGAAGGTCACTCTACACCCATGCCCAGGATCTGGCCCAGCAGAATAACATTGCAACCGTTGAATTTAATAATGAACTGCTTCGTTATTATGGTGTGACCGATAGGGATAACCTGCAACAAAGCCTTAATTCATTGATAGCCATCATTATGTCCATAATTGTAATAGGCTCAGTGGCCTTAATCTATAATGCTTTTGCTATCTCAGTTGCGGAACGTTCCCGTTATTTGGGTATGTTATCCAGTGTAGGAGCAACCAGAAAGCAGAAGAGAAACTCGGTCTTTTTTGAAGGAGCGGTGATAGCCCTGATAAGTATCCCTCTGGGCGTATTATCAGGGCTCGGCGGCTTGGCGGTTACTTTCTGGGTTATTAATCCTATGATAAGGGGAGTACTAGGAGGATCAGGAGTAACCGAGACATTTATCGTGTCAGTTACCCCTTTATCCATACTGGGTGCTTGCTTTATCTCCATATTGACCATCTTTATTTCTACCTATTGGCCGGCCAAAAGGGCTTCTAATATATCGGCTATTGATGCCATCCGGCAAACAAGTGATATCAAGCTTAACAGGAAGGCCGTGAAAACCAGTAAATTGGTTCGCAGGTTATTTGGATTTGAAGCGGAAATTGGTTTAAAAAACCTGAAAAGAAACAAGCGCAGGTACCAGGCTACCGTTTTTTCACTGGTAATAAGCATAATTCTCTTTTTAACCGTTTCCTATTTCACTGATGGTATGCGAAAATCAGCTGAAATCTCCCGGGATGGAATAAATTTTGATATCCAGGTAACGCTGTCCGGAGAAAACGCGACTGAAGACCAACAATTGATACAGGCTATTAGGGGTCTGAATCATGTAAGCAAATATTCTATTGTGAAAGAATTAACTTTAAACTCCTGGATTGACAAGGGGCTGGTCCCCCAAAATCTACGAGAGAATCAGAGTATGAATAGAAATGGGAAATATCCTTTCCATATAGTCATACATTCCTTGGATAAGGAGAGTCTCCAGGAATATGCCCGGGAGGTAGGCGCAGATTACCATCAACTTACAGATACAGATAAATTTTCTGGAATTGTAATCGATACCATTTCTTATCAGGATTATGAGGCCAGAAAGTTTGTTGAGACCAAGGCCATAAATGCCGAAATAGGTCAAGACCTTGAACTATACCATACTGATCAAGATACGCAAAATGAGACCTATTTAAACCAGCTGCAAATTGCAGCATTAACAGATAAAGTCCCCATGGGTGTGTTTTCAGACAGGCCGTACGTACTAACTGTAATTGTGTCGGAACAGGTTTTCGAGGCATTGCCTAGCAACAGGGTAATTGGCGACCACAGGCTAGTACTAAAAAGTGATGACCCTCTGACCACCCAACACCAAATTGAGAATATGCACGAGAGCAGTTTGAACATTTTCAATGTCTACCAGATGAGGGAGCAAGAGGAACAGATAATGCTGTTAATGTCAGTTTTCACCTATGGGTTTATTGTACTGATTACAGCGATCTCTATAGCCAACATTTTTAATACTATATCTACCAGTATTGCTCTGCGCAGAAGAGAATTTGCTATGCTTAAATCAGTGGGCATGACCCCTAAAGGATTTAGCAAAATGCTGAATTATGAAAGTGTTTTTTATGGCATAAAATCGCTGGTTTACGGGCTTCCTCTCAGTATAGCGGTAATGTATTTGATTTACCGGTCTTTAGGATACACCTTTACCTACAGCTTTACCCTTCCCTGGAATAGTATTCTATTTCTTATGGGGGCTGTATTTGTTATCGTGATTTCTGCTATGCTGTATTCCAGCAGCAAAATTAAACAGGAGAGTATTATTGACGCATTAAAAGAGGGAAATATTTAAAATAGGAAGCAAGGGAAGGAAGCAGGAGATTCAATGGCTCAGATTGATTGCGTGGCTATAGACACAATGACTATTTGCTGTATGATAATAATACACAATGACAACAAATCATAGCGGAAAGTTTATTAAACTAGCCTATTTTTTGTACAGTATATGGCCAGTTTTTTTAGTAGCATTAACAGTTTGGATCAATGTGGTGTACTAATAAAGTAATACAATGAATAATGGTAAAAAGGATAAAGTAATGACTATTCATAACATTGATGATCAAAGGAAGTGATTCCTTGGATATAAAAGGTATATCAGCACGCCAAATTGCTATGGCGTTTACAGGGAGTTTTTTGGGAGCCGGTTTTGTGTCAGGACAGGAACTGACACAGTTTTTTGCGGTATTTGGAAGTTTTGGACTGCTGGGAATGGTTTTTTCCATCTTGATGTTCTTTATGTTGGGCTGCTTTGTTATGAAAGTAGCCCAACGAACAGGAATCATCGAGTTTGATAAAATTATTGTAGAAAAAGAAAAACCATGGCTTCGAGCCATTTTTGGCGGGGTATTTATTTTTTTTCTGTTTGGGGTTGTAGTTGTTATGACAGCGGGAGCTGGAGCACTGTTAAATCAGGTGTTTGGCATCCCGACAATCCTGGGGAATGCACTCATGGCTGTTTGTTTAGCGATAATAGCACTGTGGGAAGCTAAAGGAGTACTTACTGTATTTAGTATTACAGTACCTCTCTTAATTATGGTTGCAATGATTTCCGGTATTTTATCATTTTTCTATTTTGATGGAAGCAATATTGTTGCCCGACCGTTTTCAGGGGCAAATCCCTTGCTTGGTAACTGGTTGATTTCTACGATTGCGTTTGTATCTTATAACATGATGGCAGCTATCGCAATACTGGTGCCGATTGCATTAGATGTAAAAGAAGAAAAAACTATTAATAAAGGAATACTTCAGGGAGCGGTGCAATTAATAATTGTATTCGTATGTATTTTACTCCCCTTGATCTTGAATCAAACTATGCTGGCGGATGTAGAGCTTCCAATGCTTACGCTGGCGGAAAAAATACATCCTGTCTTGGGGATAGTCTATGCAATTCTTCTGTTTTGCGGAATGTTTGGAAGTGCGTTATCCTGTCTTTTTGGAGTAACCGTCCGCATCAAGAAAATCAAAAATATAAAGGGAAGCATCCTGACTCCAGCCTTGGCTGTGATGGTTTTCATTGGAAGTATTGCCGGCTTTAAAAAACTCATAGCAATTATGTATCCTATCTGGGGTTATATTGGTTTTTTTGCCATGATAGGTATTTCTATGCATTTTTTATCTCTGCAAAAGAAAATTAGCATTGACATAAGAGAGCAAGAGTTCAACTATGATAATTGAAGAGCAACTTTAAACAGCAATGAAGCAGTAGAGGAACTTAAAAGCAAAGCAGGTACCCATATATTACTTCATGGTATATTGCCGAAAAGGAGGGAGGGGGGCACCTTTCCAGTGTTAAAAAGGAAAAGGTGGTTGCAGGTTTTAGAAAAATCCTCACACAGTTCAAGGTTTGCTATAATATACCTATATATTTGCTTTTTTGGAGGGTAGGCCATGGCAAAACTTACTAATATCCTACACTGTGATTTAGATGCCTTTTTTGCTTCGGTTGAACAATTGGATAACCCCTCACTGCAGGGGAAACCAGTTGTGGTAGGGGGCAATATAGATTCCCGTGGAGTAGTATCCACTTGCTCCTATGAAGCCAGAAGGTTCGGTATCCGATCGGCTATGCCGGCTGCTCAAGCCTGCCGCCTTTGTCCCCAGGCAGTATTTCTTCCGGTAAACATGTCTCGCTATCAGGAAATATCAAAAAGGGTATTTTCCATCCTGAGCCGGTATTCTCCCATCATGGAGGTTGTTTCTATAGATGAAGCCTTCCTGGATATCAGCGGTTGCTCCAAACTATTTGGCAGCCCGGAAAAAACCGGTCGTTTGATTAAAGAACAGGTTTATTCCGAGTTGGGGCTCACCATTTCAGTAGGTATTTCCTATAATAAATTCCTGGCTAAACTGGCATCAGATATGGATAAACCGGATGGCCTACGTATTATTACTGAAAGTCAGTCATTGGAGCTATTAAGACCATTGCCGGTATCACGAATATGGGGGATAGGGCAGAAGACGCAGCAAAGAATGGACGAACTGGGCATAAAAACTATTGGTGATATTCAAGATGTGTCGCCGGGATGGTTGGAAGACCAACTTGGCTCAGCAGGTCGCTTATTCTGGGAACTGGCTCATGGTATTGATAAAAGGGCAGTAAAACCTGAACGAGAAAGAAAGTCTTTGGGCCGCGAAGAAACCTTTCCCCGGGACATTACCGATATAACCTACCTGGAAAAACTAATCGTGCAATTCGCGGCTGAATTATGCAAGAAATTACGCCGGGAAGAGCTCTTAGCTGCCAGCATCACCATTAAGCTAAGATATAGTAATTTTAAAACCATCACCCGCAGCAAGACCATAACCCCCTGCAATTCTGATACTATTGTAACCCGAATTGCCAGCGAACTATTGCACCATTCCTATAGCAACAAACACCCCCTGCGCCTTTTCGGCTTATCCCTGGGACATTTGTCCCCGGCTTCAAGTTTGGAGCAGGGGAGTCTGTTCGGGCCTAAATTTAACGCCGATTATAAAAGGATTGATCAGCTTATGGACGAAATAAGGGAACGCTTTGGTCCTGAAGCAATAAACCGGGCTAACTTATTGACTAATGATAAATAGTTTTTGCAATGTCTATATTATTCATAATCATTCATAGAAAACAGAATCTCGCCCCGGGGATTAGTAAGGGTAGCATCCTCTATGCCGTTGGCAGATAAATGCTTATACAGGTTGTCATAATGAAGCTGGCGCAGGTCTTCGTAATTGGAACGCATGATAGTGTCAGCCAGCCCTGGAATTTCCTGGCCGGATACCGGCATCCGGCAATACTCCCGGACGGAAGGAGCCCAATGAGCGCCATCTTGTGACTGCTCATAGTCAAGCAGCACATAATTGCCGTTTTCATTCTGTTTATAAGTGATAGCTGATGGGATAACGCTTCCGCTCACCAGGTCCAGCACATTATCGTAAAGCCTGTATCTAGCGCTAAAGGTGGTGACAAAAACTCTCAAGAGCTGGCCTTCTTCATAACTGCCAAATATTTTGCAAGCAACTATGGTAAAGCCTAGGTGAGAGTTGGAGTTCTGTACTATTTCGGTAGCATAAACCAGTTTTTCGGTAGGATCCGGTCCGTCATACTGGAAATCCGGCAGCCGGGTTTCTTCTCTGATAGCCAGGGCCCGGTACCACTCCATGGGAGACAGTGCATCATCGGTCACGTTGTTGCGCAGGCCCAGAAGATCCTTACACAGCTGCATCATAATAACCCCGCGCAGCCCCTCTGCATTATTTTTTTCAAACTGGGTCAGCATATATTGCAGAGCATCTTCTCCCCCGAATTTTTTAATATTTTCATACTCCCCTTCATGGGCCTGAATATAAGCATAGGGATTGGAAGCTTCTTTAGGGGAAGACATTATTATGGAAAGGTTTTCTTCCACCAGCTTTTCTATCTCAGCTTTCCTTAAGTCTTTTTGTGCCAGTAAATCCTTAACTGCTGACTCTAATCCTTCCTTACCTAAGCTTTCTCCGGTCCAGAGTATCCCTGTCAGTTTAACACTACCATTATTATCAGATACAACTAATAGCGGACTGCCCATGCTGCAGGTTTCTTTCAGCCAACCATCTTCATCTACCTGCATACCACCAGCCAGGACTACTTTGCTTAGATCCTCTGGAAGTAGACGGTATTCCAGGGAATAAACCTCGAGGGGGGTATCTGCCAGATCATCGAAACTCTTTAACAATTCCAGGCGGGTTATTTTCTGGTCAATAATTTTCACTGCTGGGTTTAATTCATAATTGGCAATATCCCGGTCAATTACTTCCCAGGCTATACTGCGAATGGGATCTAATTCATCTATTTCCTTTTTCTCAGGATTGGCTGTGAAAGCCAGCACTGAAGCTCCAACTGTTAAGATAGCAATTATTATGACCCAAAACCCGGGCTTCTTGTAATTGATAATATTTTTAATCCTGGCTTTTATATTGCTTTCGCCAAAAGCCAATGGATGGGCTAGCAAAGGAGATGATTTACTTACAGAAAGCGACAACAAGGAGCCGGAGTAAGCAGCTCTGGCCCCTTTACCCAACCGGCTCAACACACTCTCATCACAGGACATTTCCATATCCCGGCTCATAAGGTAAAAAGACCACCAAACCAGGGGATTAAACCAGTGCAGGATGACTACCAAAAACGCCAATGGTTTGATGAGATAATCCTTCCGGCGGATATGTGTACGCTCATGTTCCAATATGTATGGTAAATCAGCCTCCTTAACCCCAACTGGAACATAGATTCTGGGCTTAATAAAACCACACACAAAAGCGGTGTCGATCTGATCTGATTCGTAAATATTGTTTTTAAGCAGGGTAGAGGGTAATAGTTTCTTTCTTACTTTGGTATATGAAATCACACTGTAAGTAAGTAGTACCACAATGCCCAGCAGCCAGACAATACTGAAAACCTCAATTGCCGTATGCATAGGGGTGGGGCTGGATATGGCTGGAGTCAATGGTGAAGAAGCGGTCAAGACCTGCTCCAAGTTGTCCATGCCCGTCGGGGAGGTGGATGTCGGCGTAGGATTGATAATATTGGGTACAAAAGCCAATCCTCCGGGATTATTCGGTGAGTTGATAGGAAGAAGCCCAAAAAAACTAAAAGCAGAAGTAAAAGATAGGGGACACAGGAGCCTAAACAGAACCACCGTCCATAAGGCATAAGAGAAGACCTTGGGCATTTTTCTTAAGAATATGCGCACCAGTACAACTCCGATAATTACAATCGATGCTGTGATACTCATACCCAATATGGTGGAAAATAGTTTCGGCAAAAGACTCATTCTACCGCCTCCTCAATAATCTTCTTCAATTCCTCGGCATCCTGTTCTGATAGCCTATGGTTGTCAAGGAAGGCGGTAAGGAATTGGGGGAGCGATCCGTCAAAAGATCTTTCCAGTACGGCTCTGCTTTCATATTTTTGTACATCTTCACGTTTAACCAGTGCAGTAACAGTTGCTCCCCGGTTCTGAAGAATGTCGCGCTTACATAGTTTTTTTAGCATGGTGTAGGTGGTAGACTTCTTCCAACCCAGCTGGTCAGCACATAATTTCACCAGATCGGTGGAATTAATGGGCTCATTTTCCCAAACCAGAACGGCCAATTTATACTCGGCATCAAAGAGTTTTAATTTTTCCATAAGGATTACCTCCAAAGGTTTATTGCGGTAGACCTATTTATGAGTCTACTGCAATAGACCACACTTGTCAAGTAGGTGACACGGGGCTTTTGGCCCAAATATCCTAAAAACAGTGGAAACATAGCATATATATGGCATAATTTACCTATATTCATTACTAAAAGTGACAGGATTCTTGCGGAAAATCGAATTTTAAATGCAATGGGATAGCTTCTAATGCAAACCCAGCAAAAAAGGATTTGAGGGAGAGTGATAAAAGAAGATCAATGCACCAAAGCACAGAAAGGTCGAACTATCAGCCGCAACTTAGCCCA
>CAYZYO010000087.1:0-9830 GCA_964482585.1 uncultured Syntrophomonadaceae bacterium
GCGACTGAAGTCGCCTATACGGTTCTATCCGGTTGCTGCGGTCTTCCCCAGACCAATGCGTGGCCCAAATTATCTAAGTAAGGTGATTGTATTAAGAGTTTATTTTCTTACTAAATATTATTATACAATAATAATAGCCCGAAGATAGTTATATATTGAGAGTTTTGCATAATTAAAAAATTCGGCATGTCATTTTGAACATTAGCGAAGAATCTTAAGATCCTTCGGCTTTGCCTCAGGATTACAGTACTAAAATATCTGTAATAAAAAAGCTAATTATAAAGAATTCTTAAATTTAGCAATCAATTTAAATAGAAACGGTAGATGTTGACAGTATTAAAAAATAAAAATATTATAGTAAAAGTGAAGCTATAAAGGTGCAAAATAGCCGGTTTAGAACAAAGGGACGGGCAGCTCAGCCCCCACTATTGAAAGCGGTGTAACAGATAAATGGATGCTATAAATATTATTGAACAGGCAGAAGAAAAAATTTCAGGAATTTACCAAAAGTTTGAACAAGTTGCATACCAGAATCAGATTAAGGTTATTAATGCTTTTAAAGAGCACCGGGTCAGGGATTTTCATTTTAGTCCATCTTCTGGTTATGGATATGGAGATACCGGAAGAGACCTGCTTGAAGATATCTATGCGAAAATCTTTTTAACGGAGGATGCCTTGGTCCGTTCCCAAATTGTATCCGGGACCCATGCCATATCTGCCTGCCTTTTTGGACTTCTGGAAGCTGGAGATGAATTAATATCTATTACTGGAAGCCCTTATGATACCTTAGGGATGGTCATAGGTAAAAACCAAAGTATTAAAGGTACATTGATAGATAAAGGGATAAGATACAGAGAGGTTCCCCTGGATCGAAATGGGCATCCGGATTTTGTAAATATTGCTGATGCGGTATCAGCAGATACCCGCATGGTAATGATTCAACGCTCTCGAGGCTATAATTTGCGGCCTTCACTACATATTGAAACAATTACTGGTTTGCTTAAGGTTGTTAAAGAAAAAAATCCAGCAACAATTGTATTCGTGGATAATTGTTATGGCGAGTTTACTGATATCAGGGAACCTGGTGAATTAGGTGCAGATATTATAGCCGGCTCTCTTATTAAGAATCCTGGTGGAGGGTTAGCACCCAGTGGCGGATATATTGCTGGTAAAAAGGATCTTATTGAACAGATATCATATCATATAACTGCTCCGGGACTGGGTAAGGAAATTGGTGCTACCTTAATTAACAAAACCTATATATACCAGGGGCTGTTTTTAGCACCCCATGTTGTATTACAGGCCTTAAAAGGAGCATGTCTGCTTTCCTGTATTTTTGCCAGATATGGATATAATGTATTTCCGAAATGGGATGAGCCGCGGGCTGATATTGTGCAGGTTATAGAGTTTCAGGATGCCGAAGAGGTTTTAAGGTTTTGCCAGATAATCCAGTCCAATTCTCCGATTGATAGTGATGTAACCCTGGAATATGCCCATTTACCAGGATATGATGATAAAATAGTAATGGCAGCAGGAACATTTATACAGGGATCTTCTATTGAGATGTCATGTGATGCCCCGATGCGATATCCCTACTGCGCTTTTATCCAGGGTGGATTAACCTATGAACATTATCGCTATGTAATAGAAAAAATTGTTGATAGATTAATTCTGCATAAATAAGTTGAAGGGTGGGGGAGATAATGGAGCTTCTTGTTTTAATTATAATTTTTATTATTATTCTATTAGGTGTGGCCGGGACAGTAGTACCGTTGGTGCCAGGGATTCCATTGATATTTATTGCTATTGCTGCTTACGGGTGGTATGAGGGTTTTAATACTATTTCGGTAAACTATATTGTTTTTTTAGCAGGGTTAACTATTCTTTCAATGTTAATTGATTACCTTTCAACTGTAATGGGAGCCAAATTATTTGGATCGAGTAGAAAAGGTATATGGGGCGCGTTTATCGGTACTTTTATTGGCTTGTTTATTTTTCCACCTTTAGGAATACTTTTGGGTCCATGGCTGGGTGCTGTGATAGGAGAATATATTGAGCTTAATGACTGGAATAAAGCGTTTAAAGTCGGTATTGGCACAGTAGTTGGTCTATTCTCGGGAATAATTTTTAAGCTGATTTTAGCTGTGGTTATTATGGTATCCTTTATTGTAGTCGTATTTTAATTGAGAGTTTTGCCTTCTTGCATCGTAGAGGAGACTTAGTCTCGGCTTGATTTCCATCATAAAGACAAAACCAAACGAGCTAAACATTCTTCGCTTAGGCTCAGAACAGGTTTTTGAATTATGTAAAACTCTCAATTGATAAATATCAATCAATATGATAACCTTATTTAGTTATTTAACTGTATTACATAAGCTTGGAGGGCTATTATGGATAAAGAATATATCTTGAGAAAGGCTCATGAAGAAGACGTACAATTCATCAGGCTGCAGTTTACTGATATACTTGGGGTTATGAAAAGCATATCGATTACCTTTGACCAACTGGAAAAAGCTATTGATGGAGAATTAATGTTTGATGGTTCTTCAATTGAAGGTTTTGTTCGTATTGAAGAATCAGATATGTATTTAAAACCTGACTTAAATACCTTTCTGATTCTTCCCTGGGTAAGTCCCAAAGTTAGCGGGAAAACCGCCAGGCTGATTTGTGATATTTATGATTCGGATAATAAGCCATTTATTGGGTCCCCGCGCTATGTTCTACAAAAGGTCTTAAAAGAGGCTGAAGATTTAGGCTTTGACATGTATGTTGGACCTGAACCGGAGTTTTTTATGTTTCATGTAGACGAAAAAGGGATACCTACTCTGGAAACTAACGATAAAGCCAGTTATTTTGACCTTCCTCCGGTAGATAAGGGAGAAGATGCGCGCAAAGATATGGTTCAGACTTTGCAAAACATGGGATTTGAAATAGAAGCAGCCCATCACGAAGTAGCTCCGGGACAGCATGAAATAGATTTTAAATATGAAAAAGCATTGAAAACCGCTGATAATATTGTCACTTTTAGAATTGTTGTCAGGACTGTTGCCCAGTGTCATGGATTACATGCTACCTTTATGCCTAAGCCTATATATGGTATAGCCGGTTCCGGCATGCATCTGCATATCTCTTTATTTGACGGTGACAGCAACGTATTCTATGATCCACAAAAGGAAGATGGGCTAAGTGATACCTGTTGCTATTTTATTGCCGGGATCATAAAGCATGCCAAAGCGATATCAGCAATCACCAGTCCTACAGTAAATTCCTACAAGCGATTGGTACCAGGATACGAAGCACCGGTTTACATTGCCTGGTCATACCGCAACCGTAGTCCGTTAATAAGAATACCAGCCCGCCGTGAAATCGGAACCAGAATTGAAGTTCGCAATCCTGATCCTACCTGTAATCCTTACCTGGGCCTGGCAGTAATTCTTAAGGCCGGTTTGGATGGTATAAAAAATAAAATTGAACCCCCGGCTCCAGTTGAACAGAATATATACGAAATGGATCTAGCTACCAGAAGGATTAATAATATTGAATCATTACCAGAGAATCTATATGAAGCAATCAATGAGTTAACACTTGATGAGGTCATTAAAGAAGCCCTGGGAGAACACGTTTATTCCCGGTTTGTCCTGGCTAAAATAAAGGAGTGGGAGAACTACAGTTCAAAGGTATACGAGTGGGAGATAAGCGAATACCTGGAGAAGTTTTAATAATTAGATCACTCAAATATAAAATGCCATTTTAGAAAAGACAGCTATCTAAAATGGCATTTTATATTTGACATCAATTATAACCTGCGAAGTAATCCGGAGACTTTTCCCGCTATTTGGACCCTCTCAACTATAAAAGGCTCCATCATGCTGTTTTCTGGCCTCAGTTCTATATAGCCATCCCTTTTATAAAACCGCTTAACCGTAGCTTCATCTTCCAGTATTGCTACTACTATCTCACCATTGGCAGCATCAGCCTGCTGCCTGACAATAAGGTAATCCCCATCGAGTATGCCTGCTTCTATCATGCTGTCTCCTTTAACCTTAAGAATAAAATAGGTTCCCTGTCCGACAAAATCAGTTGGAACCGGAAAATAGTTTTCAATATTCTGTTCTGCTAGTATTGGTAAACCAGCCGCTACGTCACCAACTACAGGAAGAGAAATAGATTCACTTACTATTTCCGGGTCTTTCATATCAACAAAAGTAAGTGCCCGGGGTTTGGTAGGATCTCTTTTTAAAAGCCCTTTTTCTTCGAGCTGCACCAATTGTGAATGTACTGAAGAACTCGATTTTAAACCTACTGCCTGACCGATTTCCCTTACAGATGGGGGATATCCTTTGGTCTGTATTTCTTTTTTTATGAAATCAAGTATAAGTTTTTGCCTTTCAGTCAAGTTCAATTCCTTACTCATAAAACCCAACCTCCCTCATGTTTGATTGCATTATAACATATGTTTATGGTTTAAAACAGGTGTTCGCATTTAAATGGGAAATATTTTACAAATGAAGCTATTTCTCAAACACTCTTGTTAAATAGTAAGATTTACTACTTCAGGATTAATATTTGGTACTATTTTTATACCTTTCATTCCTTCCTATTTTGTGTTTTTGACAAGTGAGAAAATAGTTACAATTACAAGTTATTCTATAGGTTTAAGCGAATCCTAAACACTAAAAAGAATATATTAAGGAGTTATATGATTATAATGCATTAATAAATAACTAATAAAAGTCTGGTAACTGTATGTACAGTATCTGTATTGCGGAAGTCAGGGATATTTACATGTTATATCTGCTCCGGCCTATTTCCCCATTTTACAAAAAGGAACTATTGCGTGTGTATAGAACTATAATATAGTTGATTTTAATAAAAGGAGATATATCAGTGGATAATGTTTTAATAAGGACCAGCCAGCTGACGAAACGGTTCGGTTCGGCAGCAGTAGTTGATGGACTTGACCTGCAGGTAAAAAGCGGTGAAATATATGGTTTTTTGGGACCCAATGGTGCTGGAAAGACTACTACCATTAAAATGCTTACAGGTCTTTTAGAACCCAGCCACGGTGAAGCTTATATCTGTGGGTATGATATAAACAAAGAGTCTTCAAAGGCTAAAGCCTTGATGGCTTATGTCCCGGACCAGCCAAAGATGTACGGTAAGCTGACCGCCCGGGAGTTTTTACTTTTGATATCAGACCTCTATCGTATACCCAGAAATATTTCCGGGGAAAGGACGGAACAGCTTTTAGTGATGTTTGGCTTAAAAGAGCGGGCAGATGAATTATTGGAGGGATATTCTCATGGTATGAGGCAAAAGGTGGTGCTGGCCTCAGCCTTGATTCACCAACCGCAGGTTATTCTGCTTGATGAACCTACTGTTGGCCTTGATCCTGCTAGTGCCCGTTTATTAAAGGATGTACTGCAGAAGATGGCCGCGATGGGAGCAGCCATCTTTGTTTCTACCCATATCCTGGAAATAGCTGAAAGAATGTGTAACCGGGTTGGTATTCTCAAAAATGGCAAGCTTATTGCCGAGGGCAGTCCAGAAGAGCTGCGCAGGAAAGTAGGGAATGAAGAGGAAAGCCTGGAAGATATCTTTTTGGAGCTTACCGGTGGAAATGAGAATGCTGACTTGATTAAAGGTCTGGATGAGGAGGGCATTTGATGAAAATAGTACTGCCGCCCCCGCTTTCTCAGGCACCCGCAGCCCGGTCTCCCTGGCAGGATTTTACCCTGCTGTTAAAGAACCAGATTCGATTAAGCTATAAAAAAATGCGTCATTGGCCGATAGGAGTCTGGATTAGTGTTGTTCTTGTCGGGTCAGGTCTCTTAGCCTTTCTGACGTATTTAGGTTTTATAGCCTATGGTACTTTACAATCAATGCCCCCTCAAAGTGCCCAGGGGTTTTTATCGTTGTTGTTAATGATGGGATTAGTTGGGCAGGTTTTTTTTGGGGTTACTGCGGCCTTTGCTACCCTGTATATGTCTGACGATCTTGAGTTGTTATTTATGGCCCCGGTTTCCTTGCGGGCAGTTTTTGCGGTAAAATCTACAGTAGTTGCCGGCAGTAATTTACTGACCATAGCCTTATTCGTATTTTTACCGGGTTTGTTTTATGGATTGCTTTTTCAGGCTAATGCTGCTTTTTATATTCTGGTAATTATTGTAGTGTTAGGTCTTTGGATAATTGGGACTGCTCTGGCAGAACTATTAAATATGGTGGTAATGAGGATAGTGCCTCCCCATCGCAGCCGGGAAGCTGTCGGATTTATTGGAGCTTTAGCCGGGATTATGATTGCCTTGATGTTCCAGCTGCCGAATTTACTGATGACCAGAGGCCAAAATGTTGATATTGGTAATTGGCTTGCTGGACAACAGGAATTATTGAGAATTATGGATTTCTTCCCCTGGGGGTGGGGTTCTTCAGCCATGGCAGAAGCGGCAGCGGGAAACTTTTTGGCCGGGTTAGGATGGAGTATGCTTTTACTGGCAGTAGGAGCAGCCTTCTTTTGGTCAACCTTTCTACTGGTGGAACGAGGGTTTCGCCGCGGATGGATTACCCTCAGCCAGGGAGAAGTACGCCGGCGAAAAAAAAGGTCTACCCGGGGTAAACCTGCTCAAGGTTTTCAGCGGGAATTTTCTTCTTTGTTTACCGCTAAAGGTGAGGCAATCCAGAAATCGTCTCCCTGGTTGGGTGTATGGGCTGTTGCCAACAAGGATTTGCTGTATTTAAAACGCGATACCCGGGAGTGGTTTGGCTATCTGGTTCCTCTAATAATTATGGTTTTCTTTGCAGGCCAGTTTCTGCTTTTACCTTCGGAATCTACCATGGCATCATCAATAATGGTATTAGTTATTTATAGTGCCATGTTTAGCGGCAACCTGGCTCTTCAGTCTTTTGGCCGGGAAGGAGAATCAGAGTGGGTGTTAAATAGTGTTCCCCTGGCAGGATGGCCGGTAGTTTGGGGAAAGTTGCTGGCAGCAGTCATCCCTACCTTACTGCTAATGGAGGCATTACTGGTAGGTACTGCTATAGCCCTGGGTTTTTCGGGAATAATAACTTTAACCCTGGCAGTAGGTGCTGTATTATTGACATCAGGAGCCAGTTCCATTGGACTTTTCTACTCTATAAATAACTGCCGATTTAATCCGGACAATCCCCAGCAGCGGATTTCTCCGGGAGCATCAATGGTAATGTATCTAATAAATTTCTTATTTATGTTTTTTCTAGCCTTAGGACTGGTCTATATCTTCCCGCCAACAGAGTTGATAGCGGTTGTGAGTGAAATACCTCCAGTCGCTTTTAGGTTAAGTTTCCCGGAATTGCTTGTATATGGAGCATATCTATTCAGCAGACCGTTTTTATGGCTACCATTCTTTAGAGTACTGCTGGGTATCGTTTTTACCTCAGTTGTATGGGCTTTGATATTCTTCGGTTTCATGGGAGCTACTGTACGTCAAAGCCGCAAAGGATTCCGGGTCCAGATCGTTACCGGCACCAGGAAAAAATCCGGCCGGAAACCATAGGGACTTCTTCCGGTTTGCGTAGAGTGCTGATCATTTGATATCGGAAGGTTTTGAGAGACGAAGAGCTATCATCATCTCCCTGGCTTCCCGAACCTATAATTTTTTAAAAAAAGGGTCTCAAGGACGTGTTTAAATAAATTTGA
Source organism: uncultured Syntrophomonadaceae bacterium (assembly GCA_964482585.1). Classification (GTDB taxonomy): domain Bacteria; phylum Bacillota; class Syntrophomonadia; order Syntrophomonadales; family Syntrophomonadaceae; genus CAYZYO01. Next base: position 7,673 of record CAYZYO010000087.1, read on the forward strand.
AGGAGGGGTTTCATGAGTAAACTGTCTTTTAACCAGTTTGCTGATCTCCTTGATAGGGCAGTAGAACGTATTCCGATGCGTTTTACCAGGAATTTGACCGGTGGATTTAATGTGAACAAAGAAATAAAACGCGAAGATGATTATTATATACTGGGGGAATATATTGAGGATGATATGCTGGGATGTTTTATCATGTTTTATTATGGGTCCTTTGTAGAAGTATTGGAAAATGAACCTTATGAATGCTGGGAAAAAGAAATTATGGATACGGTTCTGCACGAATTGCAGCATCACCTGGAGTCACTTGCCGGAAGAGATGATTTAGCTCAAAAGGAAATTGCCGAATTGGCTGAGGCCCTGCAGAAAGAAAGGCAGTAGCTATGTACTGTATAGTTGATGGCATTACCCACCGCGGGGAAGGGGTAGCCCGCATAGAAGGCAAAGCCACCTTTATACCCTTTGCTATTCCCGGGGAGGAAGTAGATATAGAAATTACAATGGAGCGTTCCCGCTTTTCTAAAGGAAAGATCAAAGAGATTATTGCTGCCTCCCCGGACCGGGTAGATCCCCCCTGTGAAAATTACTACCGGTGTGGTGGCTGTTGTTACCAGCACGTTAATTACGCGCGGCAGCTGCAGTTAAAAAAACAGGTAGTTACAGATGCCTTACATAGGATCGGACAGCAGAAAATTGCCGTAAAAGATGTAATAGGAATGGATAACCCCTGGTACTACCGCAACAAAGTCACCTGGCAGACAGGGGAGGAGAAAGGCAAGAAGAGGCTGGGATATTACCAGCTTGACAGCCGCACGCATTTACCTATCAGTGATTGTTTACTATTATCGCCCGATATAAAAAAATTCAGCCAGTTTTTAGACTGTTACCTGGATATAACCGGAATTAAAAAAGGCCAACAGGTAGTAATCCGCCAGGGATCTGAAGATGGCAAATTATATCTTATTGTCGAGGGACCGGTTGACCAGGAAGGATTAACAACACTGGTTAAAGGTTATCCAGGATTAGAGTCCCTATTTATATACCATAATAATAGACTAGAGCATATTTTCGGCAGCGAGGTGCTCGGGTTTAGAATTGACAAGTACCGTTACCAGGTATCACCATTAGTGTTTTTCCAGGTAAACAACCGGCAGACTAATATACTATGTGATGAAGTAAAAAAAGCTGCCGGTAGTAAAGAGCGAAAGCGGCTTCTTGATGCCTATTGTGGAACCGGAAGCATTGCTATATATCTTGCAGGTCAGTATGACTATGTTACTGGTGTTGATTATTCTGCCCGGAGCATCGATAACGCCAATAATAATGCCCAGATTAATCAACTTAACAATTATGAATTCTATGCTGGGGCTTGTGAAAAAATCATTCCTGACCTAAAACAGGAATTTGATACGGTAATACTTGATCCCCCCCGTGCCGGCTGCCATAAGGATCTCCTGCAGGTGCTGATTAAAAAGCCAGTCAGCCAAATAATTTATGTATCCTGCAACCCGGCTACACTGGCAAGAGATATAAAAATTCTCTGCCAATCCTCGTATAGAATTAATTCAGTTCAGCCGGTAGATATGTTTCCGTGGACCGTTCACGTTGAGACGTGCGTACTTTTGTCCCACAAGAAATCACAAGCATCTTCACCGTCTTTATAAACAGGGAAATTAAACAAAATAGACTTTAGGGGTAGCTCAGCCTCGTCACATGGGAAAATCTCTATTTCTTTGATTAATGAAGATATTAGGGATTTTTTCTCTTCATCGCTGATTTTGTCGTACACCTTGTCGAAGTTTGCCAACAGGGTATAGATGTTTTCCAAAGTGATTGCATCCTGCTCTACAGCTTTTCGGCGCAGCAGAACATCTTCAATTTTTACTTCAAGCTCTACGATAATGTCATATAGTCCATCAAGCCTGAGGGTCATATCATGGATTTTGCGTTCCCTAAAACGGGTATCCTCAGGCAGACTGTCGATTTCATTTTCAAGCCGGGTTTTATTCAATTCTATCTCTTTTAGCTTGGCTTCGTAATTTTTCAGTTCCCTGTTCAAGGTGGAGGTATCAATTTCTTTTCCAATCCTTAATTTGATTTCTACTGCAAAATCCTGATTTTGTATCAGCTCTCGGATTGCTTCAATGACTAACGGTTCGAT
>CAYZYO010000088.1:0-9755 GCA_964482585.1 uncultured Syntrophomonadaceae bacterium
ATTCTTTAAACGGGCAGGTGATTTATATTGCCACCTGTGTTCCCCAGGATGAAGAAATGGAAAAAAGAGTCGCCAGTCATCAGGCCCGCAGGCCTGATGACTGGTTGACAATAGAAGAACCTTTTGATCCGGCTAAAGTTGTTCATCAAAAGGATAACCCGGGGCGTGTTTTTTTAATCGATTGTTTGACTCTATTAGTGAGTAATTGGATCTTGGAATTGGCTTCAGAAAAAAGAGAGGAAATAGTATTAGAAAGAATAAAGTTTCTAGCTAATATTAGTATTAATGCTGATGCTACTGTTATTATTGTAAGTAATGAAGTCGGTTGGGCGGTAGTGCCTGATAATCCATTAGCCAGGGATTATAGGGATATTATAGGTAGAGCAAATCAGATAATTGCGTCTTATGCAGATGAAGTATACATAACTATAGCCGGAATCCCCCTGGAATTAAAAACACTGAATAAACAGCAGGGTAGATCGGTGGATTAGGCTAAATAGCAATTGATATTCTGTCGAGATTTCTAGTAAAGGTGTGTTTGTTTGCTTTTAAGTAGATTGAGAACGGCAGGCTTGGCAATATTTAAGTATGTCTAAATCTGTTATTTTACTTGGGTAATTGATTTCAAGTTGCTACATACCTGCCGTCTATAGAAAATATTTTCTATATTTTTTAGCCGGTCTTACTAACGCCAGCTTTATCAAATGTAGCCATTTCATGCATAATCTTTACAGCAGCTTCAAAAAGATTAAAGGCCAGAACTGCTCCAGTTCCTTCACCAAGCCGCAGATCAAGGTATAACATGGGTTGCAGCCCAATTTCATCGAGTATTATTCTATGTCCTGGCTCCTGAGAAAGATGGGAGGCGAATATATAGTCTTTAATCCGGTTATTCAATTTGCAGGCTACTAACGCAGAGGCAGTTGATATAAAACCATCTAGTAAGACCGGGACTCTATTTGCAGCTGCCCCGATTATCACCCCAGTTAATGCTGCTATTTCTAAGCCCCCTACTTTTTTTAATACATCTATAGGGTTTGAAGGATCTGGCTGATTGATTTCCAATGCCTTTTTTATTGTCTGCTGTTTTTTGCTCAGGCCTTCATCATCTATACCGGTGCCTCTACCGGTAATTAAGTGGAGATCCTGGTTGCTAAAACAAGCCAGTATTGCACTGCTAGGTGTAGTATTCCCTATGCCCATTTCTCCTGTAGCAATTAATGAAGCTCCATTTTCTATTTCCCTTATCACTAATTCTATTCCGACTTTAATCGCAGCCACAGTCTCTTCTTGGGTCATGGCTGGTTCTTTCGCCATATTTCTTGTACCAGGTATTATTTTACAAATATTTAAGTCAGGATGGACAATAGGATCTCCTATTATTCCCACATCGGTTACAACTATTCTCGCATTGGCTTGATTTGCCAATACATTTATAGCGGCTCCCTGGTTTAAAAAATTAAGTACCATTTGTTGTGTTACCTCCTGGGGCCACCGGTGGTATCCTTCTTCAATTACTCCATGGTCTCCTGCCATTATCATGATAACCTTATCACCAAGAGTTGGTATATCATTTCCTTGAATAGATGCTAACTGCACACCTATTTTTTCCAGAACCCCTAGACTTCCGGGAGGTTTAGTTAAACTATCTAACCTTTTTTGTGCCTCCTTTCCTGCTTGATGATTCACCTTTTCAATACTCTTCAATGCCTCTTGCAAAAACTGCATTTTACTTCTCCTCCTCATTATATTTTTAAAAATAAAAAAGTTCTCAAGCTTTATAAGCTTGAGAACTTTTCCATCATTCTCATTAAGGCTATAAGTTCAGGCAGGTTTCCTGACTTCCGACTCAAACACCGCATGGATAGCCTTCCCATTTAGTAATTAATAATAGATTGATATATATATATCAATAGCCTATTAATAATACCTGACAGTGACTGTATTATCCCGGCTAATCGGTTACAGTGGCGGGACCGTTCAGGTTTTTAACCTGATTCCCTTTTACCCTTATTTAAGATAAAGGCACCTGACTTATGTACATATTGTTTTATTTAGTATATTATACAAAATATGTAACCGGTAGACAAGAAGTAAATATTTTAAATGTTGTGATAATGTCATCTCCCGGCGAGTTTTTTGGAAATAATTTGAAAGTAAATAGTTTAAGAAACTATTTTATGTTATCAATAATATTGTTATTATGAATGAGGAAATTAATGGTTGAAATGGTCACGTATTAGGTGTTTGGAGGAGATAAAAAATTGAGCAGTCTATTACTAGCAATAAGTTTTCTAACAATTATTCCTGTATATGAAAAAACTGCCAGGGAAGAAGAAATGGCAAACTCGTTGTATTTTTACCCCCTGGTAGGGTTTATAATAGGTGGAGTATTGGCCTTTTTTGTTTTTTTGGGGCACAGCATCTCATTGGGCTGGGGAGCAGATGCATTTATAATAGTTTTATGGATAATCATAACGGGAGGACTGCATCTTGATGGAGTAATGGATTCAGCTGATGGTATTTTTAGTGGTCGAGATAGAAAAAAGAAGTTGGAAATAATGAAGGATAGCAGAGTAGGAGCAATGGGAGTAATTACTTTTGGAGCCCTTATATTGCTTAAGTTTTCGTTTTTATCGCTATTAGAGTATTCAGATAAGCTATGGGTTGTTCTTTTAGCACCAGCTACCGGTAGATTTTTAATGGTCTATAGTATTGTTTTTTTCACGTATGCTCGTTCTGGCCCGGGTTTAGGTAAAGCTTTTGGCAACCAGGCAGGAAAGGTCAAATTTTTCGGGGCAGCATTAGTTTTGCTAATAGGAGGTTTTCTGGCGGCTAATTTAACCGGATTGTTGATTATTGCAGTTGTTGTTTTTATAAGTGCATTAATAGCTGCCTGGATTGGATATGTTTTAGGTGGACAAACGGGTGATACCTATGGAGCCATATGTGAAGTATCAGAGACTCTATTTATCATGGCTGCAGTTTTGGTGGTAGCATTAAAATAAAGGCTGGGTTGGACATGAAGATAATATTAATAAGGCACGGGCAGACACAGTGGAATAACCTGCAGAAATACCAGGGGCATAAAGATATTCCACTAAATGATTTTGGCAGGAAGCAGGCATTAAAGATAGCGAACTATTTACACGCTAATGAAAACATTGAAGCCCTATACTGCAGTGATCTATCTCGGACCAGGGAAACGGCTGATATAATTGGGAAAAGGTTGGGCTTAAATGCAGTATGTGATTTGAGGTTAAGGGAAATCAATTTTGGGAAATGGGAAGGAATGACCTTTTCTGAGGTTTATAAAGAATATCCTGATCAATATAATGCCTGGTATAACAATACTATTAAATATGGAATACCCGGGGGGGAATCCTTTACAAATTTATTGGAAAGAGCGATGACGTCTATTAATGATATTAAAGAGAAACATAAATGCCCGGTTGCTGTAGTAACCCATGGTGGAGTTATTAAAGCTGTTTTACATCAACTAGGAGTGAAGGATATTTTATGGGGAACTGTACTAGAACCGGGTTCACTTACTATTTTAGAAATAATTAAGGATAGAATACGTCCGGTTGAAATTGGCCTGAGTTTATAATAATGGTATTAAAAGGAGATTAATTAGAAAACAAACGCTTAATGCAGTCACCTTACTTAGATAAGCTGGTCCACGAACTGGCGTTTTGGGAAAACCGCAGCAACCGGATAGAACCGTAAAGGTGACTTCAGTCACCGCCCTGACACCCTGAGTTCTGGCTGGTCAGAGACTGAAGTCCCCTCTACGGAACAATATAAGATACGGCACAATATAAGAATTAGGGATTAACTGCAGAGCTAAAGGTAAAATATTATAAATTGTTTCAGATACTTATCAAAACAAAAACAACTTGCGTGAATCTGGGTTCATCTGTGGTTATCACCTACTTATTTTCATAAATGGTTGTGCCCTATGGCATGGAGGTTAATATGGAAATTAGTAAAGAATTTAAATTAGGTATTTTTTCATGGTTTGGTTTTGTGCTTCCGTTACCTGCAAGGTTAGATTTAATAAAAAAAGCTGGTTTTGATGCAACTACTTTGTGGTGGGAAGACGAAATAGGTCATCCAGGCATACCCAAAGAAGATATGCCGGCTATAGTCAGAGAATCGGGACTAAACTTGGAGAATATCCACGTACCTTATGATAACTGTGATGATTTGTGGAGTGAAAAGAGATCTATTAGAGATGCTGTGGTAAACAGACATATAATATGGATAAATGACTGCGCTGTTTTCGGTATTCCTATGATGGTAATGCATATTTCCGATACTAAAGCGCCTTCAATTCCGAATAAATATGGTATAGATAGTATTTCTCGCATCCTCAAGATTGCTGAAGAATTAAATATACTTATTGCAATTGAAAACACCTCCAGAGCAGACTATAACCAGTTTGTATTAAAAGAATTACCATCACAAAATTTAGGCCTTTGTTATGATAGTTCTCATGACTGGCTCTATAATAGTAACCAGGGAGAGCTTTTAGAAAAAAGCGGTAAAAGGTTAATGGCTGTACATCTGTCAGATAATGATGGACAAAAGGATAGACACTGGCTGCCTGGTGAAGGAAACATTGACTGGGAAGAAGTAACAGATATATTTCCATATAGATCCTACAACGGAAATATTACCCTTGAAGTATTTCCCTGTCACCAGGACTTTAATAAAACTCCTCAAGCTTTTTTAAAAAAGGGATACCAAAGAGCTTTATGGATCAGGAGTCTTTTAGATAATAAGGTACAATAAATTAAGCAGCTTTCATTTGCTTGATAATTCGAATAACCTTTAGAAAAGCAAATCTTTTGTTATCTTAATCAGGTTTTTGATATAATAGGATTAGCTTATAAATGTGAAAATACATAATTATTCTATTGATTAGGAGGAATACTCTAAATGGAAGAATTACATAAACAGGTCAAGGTGGAAATGCTGCGAACCCTTATATGGTTAATTATATCTTTAGGGATAGCTTTTACTATTTATTATTTTGTATGGTAGATTAATAGTAAAAATAAATAGCTAAAAAAAGAGGTCTAGTTTTAAACTAGCCTTTTTTAAGTTTCTAAAATATTTTATCAAGGACCATGTATATTGCAACAAAGATTATTATAGTTATAATTATTAAAGGTAATGCACCTTTCATAAAAGTATCCTTTCAAAACGTATTTTAACAATTATACCATGTACTTGTTAATTTGTTAGTGATATAGATTTTGGCTATTAATAGATTTTATTTAAAAATGCAGCCTTTTTTGCAAGCAAAAGTTTAAATTAACGTATTATCTTTAAACAACTAAATAATTCATCAAACTGCAAAAAATAGTATTTTATCATATTAACCGAGAAAATCTAGTTTCTGCTAAATACTTGGTTATTTTGGCTAGCTGGAGAATAAAGTCTTCTCTACAGATACCAGAATAAAAGTATTTGCAGTAGCATTTATTTTCTATTAAATACAAGTTTTAAGTTAGGAGTAGTAGGGTGAAAACAATCAATTATTTATTAATAATTTTGATAATAATTGTATTTGCATTTACGTGCTATGCAAAAGATGATAAAACAACCAGTGCATGTACTATTTTAGAAGAACCGGTAAAAATCATTATTTATAATCAGGGAAAAGAAACTATAATAACAGAAGAATATAAACTATATAATATAATTCTAAAGCATATCAGTGAAAGATTGGCGAAACCTGAGTGCTTGGATTTTACTCGCTATTCAATGGCAGAGACTGAAGAAAAGAAAATAAAAGGCAGTGAAATTGCCCTGGAATTTATATATAATACTCCAATAAAAGAATCCTTTGATATAGCTGGAGAGACAGTATTCTTTGAGTATTCAAATTTATTAATGCCTTTAACCGGGAAGAGTAATAAGGAAATATTTATAAGGAGTAATAGAAAATACTTCAATATGGCTGTAGGGACATTAACTGAACCTACAGACTTAAAAAACTTGTGTAAATAAAAGAAAAAACAGACTTATATAATGCGTATTATTAACATGAAAATGCATAATATAAGCCTGCTTTTCTGATGAAATTATTGTTTACTTAAAACATCCCGGGCAGCAATTATCCCGGATACACTGGCTTGTATCAATCCCCTGGTTACACCTGCTCCATCCCCTATAGCCCAAAGACCTTCAATATCAGTTTGTAATGAGTTATTAAGCTGGGGTCGAGCTGAATAGAATTTGGCTTCTATTCCATAAAGCAGATTATGCTCGGAAGCAATTCCTGGTATAGCCAGATCAAGAGTTTCAAGGCATTCTCGTATCCCAACCATATATCGGTGAGGAAGAACCAGAGATAAATCTCCGGGGACAGCCCCTTTTAAAGTAGGTTCAACAGTACCTTTTTTAATTCTGTTGGGAGTAGAACGCCGCCCGCGTTTTAAATCCCCGTATCTTTGAACAATAAGACTGCCGCTTAACATGTTAGCAAGGCTGGCAATACATCGACCATATAAAATAGGTTTATCAAAAGGTTCGGTAAATTCCTGGCTGAGAAGAAGCGCAAAATTAGTATTATTGCTCTTACTATTGGCATAAGAGTGGCCGTTAACTGTAATAATACCGTTGGTATTTTCCATTACCACATGACCGTTAGGATTAACACAGAAAGTCCTAACGATATCATCAAATTCACAGGTATTAAAAACAATTTTTGGTTCCCATATCTTATCGGTTATTTCTTGCATAGTTACTGCAGGCAGCTCAATTCTTAGACCTATATCAACCTGGTTATTTCTAACCGGAATATTAAGCTTTTTAGCTTGATCAGAAAACCATTCGGCACCATCTCGTCCTGGTGCCAGAATTACTCTAGAGGCATAATAAACAGCTTTTTTGGTTTTAACTCCTTTAACTTGCTGATCAGATACAATTATATCCTCTACAATTTCACTGGTTTTTATTGTAAGCTTTTTATCTATATCTCGTCTGATATTTTTTAAGACTTTTATCGTGTTCTCTGTACCCATGTGTCTTATTCGTGCAGGTATCAGCTTCAGATTGTAACGAGCAAATTTCAATCGCAGTTCCTCAAACTCTTCAGCATCTTCTCCAAAAATGCGATCGGGAGCCCCATAATAAACATAGATTTTATCAACATAATCAATATATGACTGCAGACTTTCTTTTTCCATGTACCTGTCTAACCATCCGCCAAACTCTGTAGTTAGTGTTAGTTTACCGTCAGAGAATGCGCCGGCACCACCCCAACCACACATTATTGAACAGGGTTGACAATTAAGGCAGGTGGTAGTCGTATTACCTATAGGGCACTTGCGCTGTTCAACGTTTTTACCCTTTTCAAGTAGGAGAATTCTCAAAGAACTGTTTTTGCTTATTTCAATAGCCGAGAATATTCCTGCCGGACCTGCGCCTACGATAATTACATCAAAATGATTATCCAAATAGCATACCTCCTATGGTATGATTTTTCGCGTTATTTTCTCATTAACCCCTCATGCCCAGGGCACAACCACCGATGAAAATAAAATAGGTGATTTACGGTTTATCTGGTTGTTGCGGTTTTCCCAACCAAAATGCTAGTGCTTGCCAAACACGTGAATGATTATAACATTTAATATATGTTACGTGAAAGATGATGATTGTGATAATTTAATAATATAGAGTTGTTAAAGCAAGTGCGGCAATGATCTGGTAGTGTAATTGTATACGGTAATATTTAATTCCCCCTGCAAGAGCTAATTTTTGTTCCTGCAGTGAAAACTTTGGTCTCCGGCCTAGCAGAATAGCATAATTTAGGGAGAATGAAGTCTCCTCGATTGATTTATAAAGTATAAATGTTACTTTTGGCAGAAGGATTAATATTTACATCTTATAATATTATAAAGCAGTTATCAAAATCTGGCAAAAAGGAGTTAAAGAGTTCTTCGTGTACTGCTATAATATTCATTAACAGCCAAAAGAGGATTTTGCCCAATAATTGTTTTATCGCTAAAACCCTTGCATCCATAGAGGAGAGTTTACTCCGACTTAAATGTCATCCTGAGCCAAAGTCACATGTTGAGTTATTTTTATTAATGCAAAACTCAAAAAAGAAAACAGCCGTTAATAGATTTTTAAGGAGAATGAAATGAATAAAAATGTTTTCTTTATATCAGGTGAAGATGCCTTTTTAATAGATGAAGAGATAGAAAAAATCATATCTAGGACTGGACAAACATCTGAAGAAAAAGCTGAAGTAAATTATATTGATGCTGATGAATTAAGTCCTTTGGAGTTAATGGAAATCCTTGATTTTAGTCCTTTATTTTTTATGCAAAGGATTGTAATTTTAAAGAACCCTAATTTCCTGGGGGGGAATAGAGCAAATACTAAAAGAATAGAAGATGTTTTTTTGGTATTAAGTGATTATTTTAAACGTAGTAACAAGGGGCAGATTTTAATTGTAACCACCAGGGAGCGAAATTCAAGTAATAAAATAGTAAAACTGTTATCAAAAGAAGCGCAAGCTATTAACTGTAAAAAATTAAGTAATAAGCAGTTATTAAGCTGGATTAAAAACGAATTTGCTGCCAGGAATTGTTCAATTAATCCGGGGGCAGCAAGTTTATTGATGAAAAGCGGACAAGATATGTATTATCTTCAAAACTTAATTCAGAAAGTAAGTCTTATAGCACAAAACGGAAAAGTTAATGAAGAAGAAATTGAAGAAAACTTAGATAATAAAGAAGAGATAAAGGTTTTTAAATTTACCGATGCTCTACTAAAACGGAATTTAACTGCATCTTTTAATGCTTATAATCAACTTCTGGCTCAAGGTCAGCATCCAATTTTCATTTTGTATATGATTGTTAGACAGTTTATAAGCTTTAGTAAGGTAAAATACTGTATTGAAAAAGGTATAGAAAAGAGACGAATTGCAGAAATAACAGGGCTAAAGGATTTTACTATTAGAAAAATGATGTATAATACTCGTAATTTTTCCTGGGATGAGATAAGGAGATTTTTTGAAGACTTTTTGCAGGCAGATATTAGTTTTAAAACCACCAGCAAGAATGAGAAAATAATTATGGAAATGCTTATAATAGAAATATGTACCAAAAAATAAAACCTGACTTGCAGGTTTTATTTTTTTAGATAAACATATTTTTTGCTTAAAATTGATTTTTTTCGTGCAGCTGTATTCTTATGCATAATTCCCTTAGATACGCTTTTATCTATAAGTGAAGTTGCTTTAATTAATTCATTTTTAGCAACTTCTTCATTATTATTCGCCACAGAGGCTTCATACTTCTTTATTGCTGTTCTTAATTTAGTTTTATAAGCCTTATTTCTAAGACGATTTTCTTCTGCTTTTCTAGCTCTTTTTGCTGGAGTCTTACTTTTTCCCACCTTTTCACCTCCTTGGAATTTCAAGCTAACAGAATTAATATATCACTACCAATTATAAATTGCAATAAAAAGAAGTATTTTTTGCTGCCTATATTACTATTTAGTGCCCATAGTTGTTCTATTATTCTAATCTCGTCCATAAACTTAAAAATATAACTGTAAATGAGGTGGACAGGATTTGAAATCTAATAATTTTTTCATATTTATAAAAAGTATCTTTATGCTTCAGGCTGTTATATTTATTATAATATCTGGAATTACTATGGAATTTAACCGGTATTATATTGAGGATTTTATAAGGTTAAATATGAAAAACATTATAGTTCCATTTTCTA
>CAYZYO010000089.1:0-9693 GCA_964482585.1 uncultured Syntrophomonadaceae bacterium
GTAATTTTCCAACTGTCCGACTAGTTGTGTTAATCAGTGGTTAATTATATCTAAAAAAGGGGATTGCATGTATCATTTTTATATGATATACTCCGTTATGTACTAAGTAGGAGCTTTGCTTCTCACCTTACAACTGGTGTTCGTAAGGTATTCAATAACTAAAATGTATAGTCTATGGTAATAGTATAGTATGTAGTTATTGAAAAAGCGAGTTCTTACAACTCGCTTTTTTTAAATTTTAGGAGGTGTACATCTTATCAGTAAGGATTGGAGAGTAAATGAAAGCATCCGGGTTAGAGAAGTCAGGCTGGTCAGTGATACTGGTGAACAATTGGGTATAGTCCCTATTAAACAAGCCCTGGAAATATCTATGGAGAAAAATTTAGATCTGGTTGAAGTTGCCCCATTAGCTAAACCGCCTGTATGCCGTTTAATGGATTATGGGAAGTTTAAGTTTGAACAAAATAAACGTGAAAAAGAGGCTCGTAAAAAACAAAAGGTTATTTCCGTTAAAGAAGTAAAAATGCGCCCTAATATTGATGAGCATGATTTTCAGGTAAAGGCTAAAAATGCCAGAAAGTTTTTAACATCCGGGGATAAAGTTAAGCTCACTATTATGTTCAGGGGCAGACAGATTACCCACCCGGAACTGGGAGAAAAGCTGTCTCTTAAACTTGCTGAACAATTATCTGATATTTCAACAATTGAAAAGAATCCCAAAGTAGAAGGGAGAAATATGACAACAATTTTTGTACCTAAAGCAGAAAGCGAAAAGAAGGAGGAAGCTTAATGCCTAAAATGAAGACCCATCGAGGTGCGGCCAAGAGATTTAAAAAAACTGGTTCTGGTAAAGTAAAAAGATCTAAGGCTTATGCCAGTCATCTTTTAGGAAACAAGAGTCCTAAAAGAAAAAGAAATCTAAGGAAAGCTGGCCTGGTAAGTAAAGAAGAGACTAAGAGAATTTCTAGATTAATTCCTTACTAATAATTAGGAGGTACTTAGTTATGCCAAGAGTTAAGCGTGGAGTAACTTCACATAGAAGACATAAAAAAATATTAAAAATGGCTAAAGGCTATAGAGGTAGTAAATCCAAGCTTTTTAAAGTAGCAAATCAACAGGTGATGAAATCCGGGCAGTATTCTTATATTCATAGAAGGCTTAAAAAAAGAGACTTCCGCAAGTTATGGATTGCACGAATAAATGCTGCAGCTCGTGATAATGGTACTACTTACAGCAGAATGGTTCATGGGCTTAAAGTAGCCGGTGTTGATATAAACCGCAAAGTCCTGGCAGAATTGGCTATAGCTGATCCCCAGGGATTTACCGAACTAGCCGAGTTGTCTAAAAAGCAATAGTATTTCAGGTTTAAAAAGTATGGCCAGGTGCCATGCTTTTTTTATTAGAAAGTTGGTCAGTTGGAAAGTTAGAAAGTTGGTCAGGGGAAGCTCATACAAATTATGAACAATAGTTAAACAGTAGTTGAACAATAGTTGAACAGTGGTTGAACAATAGTTAAATGATAGTTGGAACCGGATGAGTTAAGTGTGTCATCTACTTTCCAACTTTCCAACCTTCCACTTTCCAACTATAAAAGCGGGGAAGATTTCATGAAGCGAATAACATCCAGGGAAAATGACAATATTAAACAGGTTTTAAAACTCAGGAAAAAAAAGTACCGGGATAGAGATAATATGTTTTCCATTGAAGGCAAAAAAATGCTGGGAGAAGCTCTGCGCTGCCGTGAATTGCTGGTAAAGATTTTTATTGAAGAGTCTGTTGCTGAAGAATACCTTCATTTTAAGAATACCCTACCGGGGGTAGAAAAAAATATTCTTGACAGCAGATTGATGAACACTATTTGTGATACTGAAACTCCTCAAGGGATTGCGGCTATTGTAAAAAAACCGGTTTGGTCTATTGAAAACATTATAGACCAAAAAGCATTTTTTATTCTATTAGATCAAATCTCTGATCCAGGGAACATGGGGACAATAATACGAACAAGTTGGGGGCTGGGAGTAGATGGTATTCTATTAACCGGTGGTTGTGTTGATCCTTTTAACCCGAAAGTAATCCGGGCAACAATGGGAGGAGTATTTAACTTACCTTTATTTGTTAATTCTTTAGATGAACATATTAAACTCCTTAAGAAAAACAACTACAGCTTCATGGGTGCTTCTCTGGAAACAGAAATCAGCGTGTATTCTATGGATTTTAAAGGTCCTCTAGTAGTAGTCATCGGCAGTGAATCCAGCGGCATAAGTGAAGAAATACAAGGAGTATGTGAAAAGTTTTTTAAGATACCTTTAAATCCTGGAGTTGATTCTTTGAATGCGGCAGTAGCCTGTGCTATAATTACAAGTGAGATTAATAAACAGAGGAGAAGTTTCTCTTTGTTTTGACAAAACCTGTATGATATAATAACTGCAGTTCGACCCTACATAATGTTGGGAGGGTGAACCCAAAGTGATAAATCAAGCTGATAGCCTGTGGTTTATGTTTGAAAAATCTGGCTGCATAATATATTACCTTTTATACAAAATGCTTATGACTCAATAAGTATTAAATGTTATGAACAGGATAAGTAGCCTGCTGGTAACCCTTCAGGGAGGCTGTGTCATAGACTGAGAGTATAGCCAGGGGGAAGGCAATGCGAATTCACCTGGGAGCAGTGGATTGAACTTATAGTAGATCTTACCGGTTACCACCGTTATAGGTATTAAGATGATTGGACTATTTCGTTCAATTAATAAGGGTGGTACCGCGGAGAAATCTCTTTCGTCCCTTGAAGTGACGAAAGTTTTTTTATTTTCTGAAACAAGGAGGTTAAGGTTATATGCTAAATAAATTAATGGCAATAAAAACCAGTGCAGAAAAGCAGATATCTAATGTAAGTAATTTAGATGAAATAAAAGCATTTAAAGTGAAAATCCTGGGAAGAAAAGGCGAAATCACTCGCCTTTTAAGGGGACTGAAAGATTTATCAGTCGAAGAAAGGGCTCAGGTCGGTCAAGCGGCCAATGAGTTCAAGCAACAACTGGAAGAAATAGTAGATGCCAGGGAAGAAGAGATAAAAAAACAGGAGTTAGACAGAAAACTAGCCCTGGAAAATATTGATGTAACCTTACCCGGGCTGGCACTTCAAAGAGGTTCCAAGCATTCGCTTACGCAGATAGAAGATGAAATAACAGAGATATTTATGGGAATGGGTTTTGGTATTGCTGAAGGACCAGAAGTAGAATTAGATTACTATAATTTCGAAGCTTTAAACGTAACTAAAGATCATCCGGCTCGTGATATGCAGGATTCTTTCTATATCAGTGAAGAGGTTGTTCTTAGGACTCATACCTCGCCGGTACAGGTTAGAACAATGGAAAAAATGGCTCCCCAGGTTCCAATAAAGATTATTGTACCTGGAAGAGTGTATCGCCGGGATGATGATGCTACTCATTCACCTATGTTTAGTCAAGTAGAAGGGCTGGTCATAGATAAAAGAATAACCTTTGCTAACCTGAAAGGAACCCTTATGCAGTTTGCGCAGAAAATATTCGATCAAGATCTTAAAGTGCGATACCGCCCGAGTTTTTTCCCCTTCACCGAACCCAGTGCTGAAATGGATATATCATGTGTTAACTGCCAGGGTAAAGGCTGCCGGGTATGTTCACATACCGGATGGCTTGAGATATTGGGAGCAGGAATGGTGCACCCCCGGGTTCTGCAATATGGTGGATATGATCCGGAACAGGTAACCGGTTTTGCTTTTGGCATGGGGATTGAAAGAATAGCAATGTTAAAATACGGTATAAATGATCTAAGATTATTCTTTGATAATGATATCAGGTTTTTAAAACAGTTCTAGGGAGGTATATTTTATGGGAGTATCAATAAATTGGTTAAAAAAGTATATAGATTTTAGCTGGCAGCCAGAAGAATTGGCTCATAGATTAACCATGGCCGGAATTGCGGTTGAGGGAGTAGAGAAAAATGATAGCGATTGGGAAATGGAACTGGATCTAACCCCTAACCGGGGAGACTGTCTGGGGCTTATCAATCTGGCCCGCGAGGTAGGAGCATTAAATGGCAATAAAGTAAAAATTCCAGAGGTATTGTTAAATGAAACAGATGAAGATATAACAGATTATATAAATATAGAGATTTTAGCACCAGACCTTTGCCCTAGATATGCCGCCCGCATAATAAAGAACTGTGACATTAAACCGTCCCCGGATTGGATGCAGGAGGCCCTGTTGAATTCGGGGATCAGGCCGATTAATAATATAGTAGATATTACCAATTATGTACTATTAGAAACAAATCAACCCCTGCATGCCTTTGACTATCACCTGCTGGGGAAAGAAAACAAGATTTTGGTAAGAAGAGCATTTCCAAAAGAAAAAATAACCACCCTGGATGGCTTTGATAGAGAACTGGATGAAGAAATGCTGGTCATTACTGATGGACAAAGGCCGGTAGCTCTAGCCGGGATTATGGGTGGTGAGAACACTGAAATTACAGAGGAGACAACCGATGTGCTCTTAGAATCAGCCAACTTTTTAAGAACCAACATAAGAAAAACTTCCAGAAAACTTGGTTTAAGAAGTGATTCCTCAGTACGGTTTGAGAAAGGCTCTGATGTTAACGGGGTTATTTATGCAGTAAATCGTGCAGCCCAGCTTATCCAGGAGCTAGCTGGAGGTGAGGTTTTAAAGCGAATATACGATGTATATCCTGAACCGGCAATATCTAAACAAGTAATTCTAAGGCCCCGGAGAGTTAATTACCTTTTAGACACCAAACTCAGTAAAGAGCAGGTAAAGGACTACTTAATTAAACTTGGCTTTAGCTTAAAAGAGGATAAAAACGAATTTATAGTAGATATCCCAAGTTACCGGCCGGATATAGAAATGGAAGTAGACCTTATAGAGGAAGTCGCCAGGCTTCATGGCTATGACAGGATACCGGCTGATTTACCATGTGGAGAAACTGTTCAAGGAGGGCTGAATACCTACCAGACTTTCAGGGAAAAGGTCAGAACCATCATGGCCGGGAGTTTAAACGAAGTTATTACGTACAGTTTTATTAACCCGGCGGCCTATGATAGACTAATGCTTTCCCAGGATAGTCCTTTACGAGAAGTTGTCAGGATTGCGAATCCCCTTTCCGAGGAGCAGAGTGTGATGCGCACCATCCTGCTTCCAGGACTCCTGGAGACGGTCAGCAGCAACTTAGCCAGAAAAAACCTGAATATAGCCATATTTGAAATTGGTTCGGTTTTTTATCCAGTACCGGAAAAACTGCCGGAACACAGATTATTTCTTGGGGCTGCGGTTACAGGAAATAATGAGGTCAATTGGCTAAAAACTAAAGTAACCATGGACTTCTTTTATCTTAAAGGCGTTCTGGAAGACCTGCTGCAGAGATCAAATGTCAAAGGATATAGATTTGTCCAGTTTAAGCATCCAAGCTATCATCCGGGAAGAACTGCTGCTTTAATGCATGATGATGAACAGATTGGTATTATTGGCGAAATACACCCCATAGTTTTACAGCACTACAATATTAAAGACCCGACCTGTGCATTTGAACTTGATTTGGAAGTATTATATAAACTAACGGAAAATACTAAAACCTTAAAGGAAATAGCACGATTTCCCAGTGTTGAACGGGATATTGCATTATTGCTTAATCTGGATATAAGTGCTGATAACGTGCTGGAAGTTATTAGAAAAGCAGAAAAAGATATACTACAAAATATACTAATTTTTGATGTTTATACTGGCAAGCAGGTACCTGAAGGTTATAAGAGTATGGCATTAAAGCTAACATTCCAATCACATGAAAATACTCTTACAGATGCCGATGTAAATACCAGTATTGACAAAATACTAAATGATTTACAAACAGAACTAAGAGCTGTTTTAAGGTAGGAAAATAGTATTATTTGTAAAAAGGAATAAGTTTTTTGTAGTCGAATATACTTAAATAAACCATTAAATAGGCACGGTAATTGTAATATAATCAATCCGTGCAAGGAGGGCCAAAAGCCCTCTTTTAATTTGGCCGCATAGGCATTACCTGATCGGCGAAAGTCTAGTCAGTAGGGCTACTCTGTTAATATATAGGAGCTAATTAATAAATCCTCTTTTATCCCTTTAGCATATATTAATATTATATAATAGTAGTAAGGGAAGGGAGGTTTTGTCCATGGCTATGGTAAAGTTAGAAGTACAGGACATAGAGACTATAAATGTTAGCATAAAAGGTTATGGATCATATGAAGTCCCCCGGGGTATTAGCGCAGCTTCATTAATAAAGAGAATTCTCAGCCAGCCTAAATACACTGTCGTGGGAATAATTCTTAACAACCATCTTAAAGACCTGCATCATACCCTGGAAGATTCCTGTCAGATTGAACTGGTTGATTTAACCACTGAAGCAGGGGTTAGAATATACCGGCGTACGGCTGCTTATATGCTGATAAAAGCATGTAGAGAGCTATTTCCACAGAGAAAACTAAAAGTAAAACATACCCTCTCTAATGGTCTCTTTTGCGAATTTTTAGGAGATCAAACCAATGATGAAGAACTAGATAAGATTGAAAAAAAAATGAGGCAGTATGCAGCCCTTAATCTACCGGTAAATAAAATGGCAGTTCCTAAAAATGCAGCCCGGAACATTTTTGCGGTTCAGGGTCAGGAGGATAAGGTTAAACTGCTTGAATTCAGAGAGAAGGACTGTGTGCATATTTATGAACTTGATGGTTTTTATGAATACTTTTATGGATATATGCTGCCGGAAGTGGGAAAGGTAGATAAATTTAAACTTATTAATTACCCACTTGGAATGATATTGCAGACACCTGGGATTGAAAGTCCTGGTATTATCAAACCGTATATTGAACAAAAAAATTTAGCAAGTATATTCCGTGAAGCTGAAGACTGGGCGGAAATGCTAAAAACCCCACATGTAGCTTCATTAAATGACATAATAAAATCCGGTGATATCAAGGATATCATAATGATAAATGAAGCCCTGCATGAGAAAAAGGTTGCTTCCATTGCTGATCAGATTTGCAGTAACCCTAAAATTAGATTAATTTTGGTATCCGGGCCATCTTCATCAGGCAAGACTACCTTTTCTGAACGTCTGCTTATCCAGTTAAGAGTTAATGGCAGAAAACCGGTATCTGTATCCCTGGATAATTACTTTGTTGATAGAGAAGTAACACCGTTGGATGAGAATAATGAATATAACTATGAAGTCCTGGAAGCTTTAAAAGTTGAGTTGTTAAATGAGCATTTATTAAAACTGATTAATGGAGAAGAAGTCAAAATTCCAACTTACAGTTTCCATGATGGTAGATGCATAGGTGAGGGTGTACCTTTGACAGTACCAGATAATGAGCCAATAATAATCGAAGGCATTCATGGGTTGAATGATGATCTCACCTGGAGTATTCCCCGGGATCAAAAATTCAAGATTTATGTTAGTGCACTTACCCAATTAAACATTGATTACTCTAATCGCATTCCCACTACTGATAGCAGGCTTATAAGGCGTATTATCCGTGATAGTAGAACCAGGGGTTATAGTGCCTTAGATACTATTAGAAGATGGCCTTCAGTAAGAACAGGAGAAGATAAAAACATCTTTCCCTTTCAGGAAAGTGCTGATATAATGTTTAATTCCTCACTGGTCTATGAATTATCGGTAATGAAAAACTTCGCTCAACCCTTATTAGAAGAAATTCAGACACAACACCGGGAACACATTGAAGCAAAACGGCTGTTAAAATTCTTAACCTATTTCCGGCCGGTATCGGCTAATGAAGTACCTGCTAATTCGATTCTCCGTGAATTTATCGGCGGAAGCTGCTTTAAACACTAAAATTCTTGGTATTTAGTCTTAGCAAAAAACCTTAATTAAGTGTATAATTGAATAAAGCAACTTCTTTATTATGGAATTAATAGAAAACATTAACATAAATATAGCCATATTAATATTAGTTCTAATAAGATATCAGTTTTGAATAACTATATAAAGACCAGAATAAGGGGGGAGTTAATATATGCAAATTGGAGACAGAGTAATTATAAGCGAAAAAAAACATCCTCGTTATAAACATACCGGAAGATTAGTAGGTACCCGGGGAAAAAATGCTGGGGAAACTCTGTTTCTTGTCTTTATGGATGGAACTGGAAAAGTTTTTACTATTCCTGAGTCAATGATGACTAAAACCAATAAGCGCTGGGCAGAAGAAGATGAATTAGAATCACCTTAATAATCAAGCAATAATCCAAGTAATTTTTGTTTTCGACTTCTACTTATACTAAAAGTCTCCAGGAGGTTGCTTTTTATATAAGATTTTTTTTAAACATCCTTGTAACTTACGAATAAACCTGGCGAAAAAAGAATAATTTGCTTGCTAGTTGAGAAAATAATAAAAAGGGGGAAATAAGATGGAAGTCGGAGACAGATTTGTTGTACATGAACGTAGGCATCCTTATTACAAGTGTACAGGGAAAATAATCGGTAAGAGAGGAGCTAGAAGTGCAGTTCCTGGTGATACATGGTTATGGGTATATATCGATAATCCCAATAAGCCCTGTATGATTCCACAATCTATGGTCGAACCAGAAAAGAAGGGTTTAGATAACGATGGGCAGGACATGAACTAGAATAAATACAATAAATAATGATTACCCGGGCCAGTACGGCCTGGGTTTTTACTATGCACACACGGCGACAATTCAACCGCTCCCTGTGCCAAAAAATTGAGATAAAAAAATGATAATGCTTGACAATGATTAGTTTGATGAAGTAAAATAATTTTCAAAGAAAAAGAGCCTTAATAATAGAAAACTTAATATTGCGTGTTTAATAGGAAACTCATTGAGTAGGCTGTTAAAGACCAACGTTTTTAGGATTAGATCTTCATGTTAGAGATTCTAAAAAAGTTGGTCTTTATTATTTAATTACAAAAAAATAAAGTAAATACCTGTAAGTGTTGTTATTCTTATTAAGATAGAGTCTGGGGAATCAGGTAGTTGAAGTAAAACAAGTTAAAAAGGAGATTAATATGCCATTTTTCAAATTAAAACAGCACGCTACACCGGGAATCTGTGAACCTCAATTATTCAATGAGGCAGAATGTAAACAAATGAAGCATAAAATTGCGGATTATGTAAAACAGTGTCTTAAAGAAAGATTGGACAAAGAACCTGGTAATGTTCGAATTACCATAGTAGATGATATGATTATTATAAGAAATGAACATTATCTTACTAAAATGGAAAAATATATAATTAGCAAAGAATCGACTGGAGTGGAAACTGTCAGATCTATAAGAATTGATGCGGTAACAGGAATCATAAACGAAGGCGGGCTGGTATCCTTCATAGAAGAGCTTATACATGCAAAGGCCCTTTATTCGCTCTATGATGTATATCCGGAGGATGAACAGTGTGTGCTGCTATTTGTATTTGATAAAAAATTGGCCTAATGTCGCGTTATTACCTGGGGTTTACGAGACTATACTCAAAGAGAATTTCACTAATATAATTAACAGGAAAAAACGACAAAATATACATTATAAGTTTAAAAAATGATAATACTTGACAATGATTAGTTAAGTTAAGTATAATCCCATCTTTGACAGTTGAGAGAAGAAAACCGCTTGGATAACACCGATAA
>CAYZYO010000090.1:0-9685 GCA_964482585.1 uncultured Syntrophomonadaceae bacterium
CATATTATCGGTGTTATCCAAGCGGTTTTCTTCTCTCAACTGTCAAAGATGGGATATAAACTTCTAGCTTTTACAATATAATAAAATTCCTTCTGTTTTATAAGTTTCTCAGTTTCTGTTTAGAACCACCAATATTACACAACCGCTCTCTTTTTCTTGAGCCTTTCAATATATATTGCACAATCAGGACATACCATCTCGCATATTTTACAGGCTATACAGCTATCTTCATCCTTTGGCTTAACTGATGGTGTTCCATATACCCCCAGATTCTCTGACCAGATTAAAACATCATTAGGGCATTTCTCTATACAAAGACCACACCCCTTACAATACTGGGGAAATATATGAAAAATTGCTTTCTCCATAGGAGTTGAAAGGGCTTCAATTTTTCTAGTCATTATTGCCCCCCCCTTTCTGAAGTAATTCCTGCGCCATTTTGCGACCAATATCAAGTGCTTTAAAGTTAAGTTCTCTTAGATCGGGATTCTGTTCAAACTTATAAGCTAACTTGTTTTCCAGCGCTTGTTTGGCAGCCCCAAAACTTACTACGTTGCTTAATCCAATTATTGCTCCCATTATAATAATGTTAAAAACCCGGGGATGCAGTTCATTGCTGGCGGTCTTTATTGCCGGTATAGCAATAATTCGCCTCGCTTCTTTTGGCAAATCTTTTTGTTCAATCTTAAAATCGCTATCATATACATAAATCGTATTACTATCTGAATAGCCTATAGTTCGAGCGACTGCTCTTTCACTCAACGCAATAACTACATCTGCCTTTTGAAACTTGGGTGCACCGATCCTTTTTTCACTAAACTGGATAAAGGCTATTGATACCCCACCTCTTTGTTCTAAACCAAAATTCGGTATATATATTGTTTGTTTATTTTCATTATAAGCAGCTTCAGCCAGGATCTCTGCTACTGCCTGAACTCCCTGACCACCTTCACCGGCAAGCGCAATTCTGATCAAAGACATTATTTATCCCCCTTTCCTAGAGGATTTTTGAGCTCCCCTATGGGAAAGTATTGTTCCATTTTATCTTCTAAAAAGCTCCAGGTCTGCTGAGCATTTGTTCTCCAATTTGTCGGGCAGGTAGATAAAACTTCAACAAAAGAAAAACCGTTTCCTTCCATTTGATTCCTCAAGGCATTTCTGATAAATCTTTTCAACTGTTTATATTTAGACACGGTTCCCCGTGCTATATATGCTCCATTACCAGTAACTTCGGCGAGAAATTCTGGTCCCTTAGTTGGATAACCTGTCGTTTCTACATCCCTACCATAGGGACAGGTTTCTGTTTTTTGCTCGGGCAAAGTTGTTGGTGCCATTTGCCCACCTGTCATTCCATAGTTGGTATTATTAATGAGAATAAGGGTTACTCTTTCATTTCTAACTGCAGAATTAAGAAGATGCTGTGACCCAATGGAGTAACCTCCACCATCGCCCATATATCCGATACAAACGAGTTCCGGTCTGGCTCTTTTAATCCCTACCATAACCGGTGTTGTTCTACCATGGTGGGTTTGAGTACTATCACAAGCAAAAAAATCCCATGCTAAAAGTGAGCACCCAATATCACAACCAAATACTACTTGATCTTGAATCCCAAGTTCATCTATTACTTCTCCTAAGGCCTTTAATGTTATTCCATGCCCACACCCCGGACAGAACTTATGCGGTTTTGAAGGCACATACCAGGATTTTGGCATTGCTGGTGTTATCATTCTTTTGCCCCCTCTCTTATATGATGTTCTTTACTTTATTTATAATGTCATAGTCTACTATTCCTACTCCAGGCATAAACAACTGCTCTATAACTACTGTTTCTCCATAAATCTCCTGCTTAACCAATTTTTCAAGCTGACCGTATGCTGATTCTGCTACCAGTATTTTTTGGGCTCCACTTTTAGCAATTACTTCACGAAGTTGTTTCTGGGGAAACGGCTTTAATGTAATGGGTCTAAAATAACCAGCCTTTATGCCCTGGGTTCTTAAAATCTTAACTGCATCTTCAGCCGCTCTTGATACTACACCATGAGAAATCACTATAATTTCAGCATCCTCGCATTCTTTTTCGTCATATTCAATAATTTCTGGGGAAATTGTTTCATACTCTTTTGCTGTTTTCATTACTACATCATATAGTTCCTCTTCAAGACTATAGATGTTGCAAAGGTGCTGCGGTTCTCTTTCTCCAATATGACCACCTATTCCTACTAGCGGATATGGTTTAATCATTTCAATTCCTTTGTCTTCAGGATCATACATCTCCAGAGGCTCTCTCATTTTAGCCTGATAACCATCACCTAAAATAAATACTGGAAATCTATATTTCCATGCAGTATTAAAACCTTTAATAATATAATCGTATATCTCCTGATGACTAGATGTTGAATATACTATCCTGTGTCCCTCACCATTCCCTCCATAAGTAGTCAGCGTAACCTCCTGCTGTGAATAAACCACGGTTCCTGATGAAGGTCCTCCTCTTTGTTGTATTACAGCCAGCATAGGTAACCTCATAGCTTCAGCCATACCAAAAGGTTCCTGCATTAATACATTGCCTGGTCCTGCAGTCGCGGTAAAAGCTTTTTTCCCAGCCTGTAATGCACCACATGTCGTAAATCCTGCCGACAACTCATCTTCTGTTTGCAAGAACTTTCTATCATATTTCGGGGCAAGACGAGTCCAATAATGCATAACTTCATTTTGTGGAGTAATTGGATACCCAAACATAATTTCGGCTCCGGCTGCTAACGCTGCCCAGGTTACCGCTTCGTTTCCCGTCATAAATGCTTTTTGGGGTTTTAATATAACTTTTTGCATCTAATAACGCACCTCCTATTCTAATTAATATCTAATATAAGTATTACCATATAGCATCAGGCATATATCTTGTAATAAATTTAACTGGTATCGAACAGTCTTCTATAAAAATTAGGTCTTTATTTTTTTTATCAATAGCTATATATTCAACTGGTATCTGGATCTCTCCAGCTACCTGAATTATTATATTATTTCCCGCTATAATAAACTCTGGATCATTATCATCTCCCAAATGGGTATTAGCTACTATCCCATCTACTCTTTCCAGGCTTTTTATATACTCCTTAATTCTTTCTCCGGAATTTGTCATTGGACGAGCAAAATTTATTACCATTATTACCTTTAGGTCTAGTGATTCATTAGCTCCTTCAACTAAATTTAAGGTTCGTGCTCCATTCACACCGTAACCTATATCTAGAATGATATCACCTTCATTCTTTAAGGCCCATTTTGCCTTGGGGTTAAGCATGACCCCGGTTTCCCCTAGCCCGAACGATTGATTCCGGTTAAAGGCTATTACATTAATACCCTTGGTTTTAAGTATTTTCACCAGGGGTCTTAAGGTGTAAAACGGTTCTACTATATCTAAATCAACCAGGGTCACTTCTCTTCCCTGATCCTTTAGTTCTATAGCTCTATTTATAGCCATTTCACTTTTGCCACTTGCATATTCACCTATATAAGCTTCTACTATTCTTGCCCTATTTTGTGTCGTAGGTTCAGCACCTCCCCGACAGTCTAATACTGTTAAACAATTATGATAAGTATATAATATTAATTAATTATGCGTCAATATTTATAGCATATATGATAAATATCACTCATATTCGGTTATCTTATGGTATAAATTTCCGCTATTCCTGTTTTTTGTTACAGGTATGGATCTTTATTCCATTTTTTTATATTTTATCGTATAGTTAATACTCAGTTTTTTTAAGCTGGGTTTAATACTATTATTTCAAACTAACCACCTATGCCCGGAGGCCACAACCACTTTTGAAAACAAAGAGGTGATTAACCACAGGTGAACACAGATTTAACACCGTAGAGGCGACTTCAGTCGCCGTCCAGCTAGGACTCAGGATGAAAGGGCGGTGACTGAAGTCGCCTCTACGGTGGTTCTATCTACGTTTCTGTCTACGGTTCTGTCCGGTAAGGTGATCGTATTAAAAGCCTTTATTTTCTTACTAAAAGGCCTGATAAAACTTTGATTCTTTCCCCATAGACAGGGTAATATTAAAAGAAAACAGCATCCTGTATATTGGACAGAGTGCTGTTTTCTTTACCAATTAATACTTATGTAAGATTATGTTAGATTCTGCATAATAGCTATTATTCTATTAGGACGCTTGCATTCCAGATGATATGGTGATTTTTTATGCAAACTCAGGTTACTAATAATTGAAAACACATTATTAGTATTATCCCCGGAATTCCAAGGAATCCGGCAATTAAAACTGTAATTATGTTAATAGGAATACTATAGTCAAAAAACCCTGCCAGATAATTTATTACTACCAGTAAAACTAATCCCATTAAAGAGTTTACAAGTAACTTCCACAATAATTTTATTGGTTTCATTAACACCTGGGACACTATATACAAGATTACAATTAAAAATAATACGGCAATGATTATATTAATAATTTCTATATTAATCACCCCCGTTGTAAATTTTTAAGGCTTTTTGGTAATTACACTTTTTCTTCGCTTCTATCTTTTTTAACTATTTTAAGCAGATAATTGTATCTCTTTTCTGCTGCTTTAAGGTTAAAAATAGCGTAGTCAATCATTTCTGGATCATCTACTATGGCAAATAGGTTTCTAGCTTCAGCTAGTTTTTGTTGGGCCTCTTTTAACAATTCTTTATTAGATATCTCATGATCAGCATATTCTTCTCTCAGTGATAAATGCCCCCATGCCTTATTCCACAGATTAGAACAAATACTCATAATGTAAACCTCCGGGCAGAATTATTACTAAATCTTTATGCCCAGTCGTTTATCATTATGCTATAATTCCTCGCGTCCTTCTATAGCTCGTCTAAGAGTTATTTCGTCGGCGAATTCAATATCCCCTCCTACGGGCAATCCTCGTGCTAATCTAGTTATTTTGACCTCAAATCTTACTGCTTCTTCTGCAATAAAACGAGATATTACTTCCCCATCAATATCTGGATTTAATGCTAAAATTATTTCCCTAATTTCTCCGGTAGTTAATTTCTCTATAAACGGCTTAAGGTTTAATTCATCCATATTGTATTTTCCCATTAGATTAAACTCTCTATTGAGTACAAAATATCTCCCTTTATAACCAGTTCTTTCAATTGGAATAATGTCATTGGCTTCTTCAACAACACAAAGAATACTATTATCTCTCTCTTTATCCCTGCAGATAACGCAGGGATCTATATCGGTAAGATTTCCACAGTTGGAACAGGGAAATACTTTGTTCTTGGCTTCTACAATAGCCTGTGCAAGTTGTTTGGCTTCTTCTTCCGATAGTTTTAATATATATAAAGCCAGCCTTTGTGCTGTTTTAGGTCCAATTGTTGGCAGGGTCAAAAATTGATCGATAAGATTTTCCAAAGGCCGAGCAAGTCTCACGTATTTTTCCTCCTTTTTTTACCTGTTTGGAGGTTAGTGATAAAACGCGAAATATCCTCTAACCTCTAAATTTTTATAAACCAGGTATATTAAGTCCCCCGGTAATCTTTGCCATTTCACTGGAAACCATCTCCTGTGAAGTTTTTATTGCTTCATTTACCGCTGCTAGAACTAAATCTTCTAACATTTCTATATCTTCCGGATCGATTGCTTCTGGTTTAATTTTAATTTCAGTCAACTGCTGTTTTCCATTAATTTTTACTGTAATTACTCCTCCCCCTGCAGATACCTCAAGCTCCTTCTCTTCTAACTCTGCTTGCACCTTTGCCATCTGTTCCTGCATCTTTTTTGCCTGTTTTACCATTTTGTTCATGGACCCGCCGCCAGGATTAAATCTCATTTCTCTTTCCTCCCTATTTTAATCTTTGATGTCTATACTTTCTTCTCCAAAATATTCAATGGCTTTCTTTACAATAATACTATTATACTTTTCGTCATCTAGAAAAATAAATTGAATTTTTATATCTTTTGCTAAAATATCTTTTACAATCTCTTCGGCAATTTCCCGGTTTTCTTTTTCCTCCATTCTCTCTTTATGAAATTTATACCCTTTTTTAAAACCAATATACAGAATATCCTCTTTTACCCCAATTAATTTTCCCTGGGATAGCAATGCATGTGTAGGTATTTTCTTTTCTTTTACTCCCGCGAGTATTTTACCCCATAAAATATCTCGGGCTTCTATTCTATCTGTTTTTACCCGGTTTTCGGCTGCTTTTGTCTTCTTCACAGATCTTTTTTGCTTTTTTTCTTCCTGATCAGCAAATACTGTCATAATTTCTATAAAAGCCATTTCTAGCATAAACCTATTTCCTTCGCTAAACCGTAGTTTTTCAACTTTATCCATTAATATTTTAAGGGCACTAATTATTTTATCTTTATCAGTTGTGTCTCTTTGTTTATCTAAAAAAGGCCTGCTGTTTTCCCCAATAATACTAAAATCTATTCTATCTCCTAGTATAGAATAGAGGAGTAAATCTCGTAAATACCAGCCTGCCTCTCCTACTATTTGCTGGGCCTCTTTTCCTTCATTTAAAGCAGTTCCAAGCATTTCTACGATTGTTGCTACATTTTGGTCAAAAACGGCATCCATTAATTTGGCCAAAAATAAATCGTCCACTAAACCCAACACATCTAGAACATCATTCTTATTAATATGCTTACCTTTATAAGAAAAAACCTGATCCATAGTACTTAAGGCATCTCTCATTCCTCCATTAGCCCTGCGAGCTATTAAGAACAAAGCCTGCTGTTCAATACTAATATCATTAGAAAAAGCTACCTGTTCTAGCCTCTCCACAATTTCAGATATATTAAGCCTCCTAAAATTGTAAACCTGACAACGAGAATAAATTGTAGCCGGGATTTTTTGGGGTTCAGTTGTGGCCAGAATAAAAATTACTGCTTCAGGAGGCTCCTCAATAGTTTTTAACAATGCATTAAAGGCTTCTGTAGTTAACATATGGACTTCATCAATAATATAAACCTTTGTTTTTCCCTGTGCCGGCATTATTCTAACTTTTTCCCTTAAATCTCTTATCTCATCTATCCCCCGGTTTGATGCTGCATCAATTTCAATCACGTCCATAAAATTCCCGTTATTAATATCCTTACAAGTTATGCAATGGTTACAGGGCTCACCATCCCTTAAATCTGCACAGTTGACTGCCCGGGCAATAATTTTAGCAATACTGGTCTTCCCTGTACCCCGGGGACCAGTAAAAAGATAAGCATGACTAGTTTTTCCATCTCTTATGGCATTTTGCAGTGCAGTTACTGTTTTCTCCTGCCCTACTACTTCTGTAAATCGCTGGGGGCGCCAGACTCTATATAATGCTAAATAACTCATAAGGCCTCCTTTCCAGTTGAGGCAATTAATGCTTTTATCTGTCAGTTACTTTTTTATCCCTATAGAAATTTCTATATTAAAGCTTTTTTTCCTTTAATAATAATAGAATATAAAATAAAGTGCAAAACGCAGGCTTTTCCCTGCTTTTTGCACTTTATTTATAAAGCCGTGCACCTGGCCTCGAGAATACTTTCCAAGCGTTACTTGAACAGTTAACTCCATTCAGGCTTCCCTGCGTCACATGGGGTTGACCTCTTAGTGCTGCTTCCTTCCGGACCTGACACGGTTTGAGATATCCCATTGCACAGGACCCAAACTTCTTCATCACTTATTCAAGCCAGACCTTACAAAATAGACCCTCGGCTCAGGACTTCGACCCTGCTGTAGCGGGTTGCAGGTTACAGGGCACCGCTAATTCCCCATCTAGCACGGCAAATCTTATTACAGATAATAAAACCCTTTCCGAACCTCGGCAGGGGTTTTTCTCCTACTATATTTGCTTATTTATTGTACATGCTTTTCTACCTGTTTGCAAGTGGCAATCATTTATAATCCTTAAGGCTAAATTGGCTAATTTTCCCTATATCAAGCTGCTGTTTCTTTCTCTTTAGTTTTTATTCGACCCCGGGCTAGAGATGCAAATATTCCCCCAATGCAAAGAATAGTAAATATACAAAATGCCATTTGAAAACTCTTTAATAAAGCACTAGTTTGAACAGCACTCAGGGTTGCATTACCCACGTAAACTGATATCAGCAGGGTTACAATAGCCATACTTGTAGCCTGCCCAATTACCCGCATGGTTGACATGGTTGAAGATGCTACCCCGTAAAATTTTGGCTCAACTGAGCTCATTATTGCATTACTATTCGGAGAAGCAAAAAGAGCAACTCCTAGCCCAACCAGAGCAAGATTGATTACTATCAACCATATGGGGGTTTGGGCATTAAGGAAAATAAAAATGAAAAGCCCTAAGGCACTTAACCCCATTCCCCATGAAGCTACAATATGGGCCTGAAGCCTATCAGATAAAGCCCCCGCGTAAGATGAAAATAAAGCCATAACTACTGGTTGAGAAATAAGAATTAATCCTGCCATTTGTGGCCCATATCCCATTATTACTTGCAGGTAAATAGATATGGTAAATCCTATCGCCGTAATAGCACTGTAATTAATCATTGCCGCCAGGTTAGAAAAAGCAAAACCTCGATTTTTGGTTAATAACTGCATTTTTATCAATGGATGTTCAACTCTAAGTTCACAGTATATAAAACCTATTAGTAATATAATACCGGTAATTAAAATGTATTTTGCCACATTGGCACTGGTAATAGCAGACATCCCATATAATAATGCCACTAGCCCTGACATATATAAGACGCTTCCTTTAAAATCAAAATCTTCTCCCTTAGCTCCAATCCATTCTCCTTTTAAATAAAAAATTATAAAGAAAACCGCGCTTAAACTAATCAAAGCAGTAAAAATAAAGATGCTTCTCCACCCCATATACCTGCACATCGCGCCTCCAACTACTGGCCCTAGTGACAATCCTATATAGGTTGCCGTTACTGACATCCCCATAGCTCTTCCTCTTTTGTTAGAAGGATACACTGATGATAGTATTGCCATTGCTGTACCATAAATCATGGAAGCTGCTGCACCCTGTAAAATCCTAAAAATAATTATGCTATGATTCGACCAGGAAACGGCACAAAGCAAAGAAAAACTGGTAAAGAGAATAGTTCCCCATAAAAATACTTTTCGGCGACCTGTAATATCAGCAAACCGGCCTACAGGTAATAGAAAAGCCGCTGATGCCAGAATATAGCTGGTAACTATCCAGCTAAGGATAACTGCGCTGCTGGAAAAATTATTGCCGATAGCTGGTAAGGCTAAATTTAAAGAACTGCCGATAAATGTTGTAGCGAAAGATGTCATCATAACCGAGATTAAGGTGCTTTTTTCCAATCCTTTATTAGAATTCATCCCTCTTAAAACTCCTTGCCAATTCTAAACCCATTATTTTGTAATAACCATTAGAAATCTGAATATCCCCTCTCACAGTATAACAGTACTATATGAAATGGAGATACTATTTTTTCCCTGGTCAACCTTAAAAGGGGGTTTCAGATCAATCTGAAACCCCCTTAGTAATTCAATAATGGCGGAGAGAGAGGGATTCGAACCCTCGATGGAGCTTTTGGCCCCATACTCGATTTCCAATCGAGCGCCTTCAGCCATACTCAGCCATCTCTCCATATTAATTATTAGTTATAAATATATAAACACAAATGGCGGAGAGAGTGAGATTCGAACTCACGAGACGGGTTCTAGCCGC
>CAYZYO010000091.1:0-9635 GCA_964482585.1 uncultured Syntrophomonadaceae bacterium
TACCGGCCTTAATCACAATGATGGAGAATATTGACGGCTTAAGTGATGCAGTAATTGATTTAACCAATGCGGCCGAAGAAGGGAAACTGGACTATAGAGCTGACACTGTCAAATTCGAGGGTAGATTCAATGAAGTAGTCCAGGGAGTTAATAATGCGGTAGATGCTTTTGTAGCACCGTTAAATATGACAGCGGAGTATGTTGAAAGGATAGGAAAAGGAGATATACCCGAGAAGATAACAGAAGAATACAGAGGGGACTTTAATGAAATAAAGAATAATATAAATGCCTGTATAGATGGTTTAGGTGGACTGGTGGAAAGCAGTGAGGTTCTAAAGAAAATGGCGGTAAACGATTACAGCGCCAAAGTAGAAGGAGAATACCAGGGAATATTTGCGGAGACTGCCAAATCAGTAAATGGAGTAATGGCAATACAGCTTGATATTCTTAATATATGTAATAAGATTGCTGCCGGCGATTATCTAAAATGGTTGGAAAGGCTGAAGAAGTTAGGCAAACGGTCACAGGCAGATTATATATTACCGGCCTTTGTTAAAATGATGGAGAATATTGATGAATTAAGTGATGCAGTAATCGATCTAACTAATGCGGCTGAAGCAGGGAAACTGGACTATAGAGCAGATGCCGCCAAATTCGAGGGTAAATTTAAAGAAGTAGTCCAGGGAGTAAACAATACAGTAGATGCCTTTGTGGCACCGTTAAATATGACAGCGGAGTATGTTGAAAGGATAGGAAAAGGAGATATACCCGAGAAGATAACAGAAGAATACAGAGGGGACTTTAATGAAATAAAGAATAATATAAATGCCTGTATAGACGGTTTAGGTGGGCTGGTGGAAAGCAGTGAGGTTCTTAAGCAAATGGATCTAAATGATCTTAATAGAAAAGTAGAAGGGGAATACCAGGGAATATTTGCGGAGACTGCACAATCGGTTAACGGGGTAAGAGAAAGACTGCTGAATATACTGAGCATAAACAAAAACCTTGCTGTTGGTGACTATTTAGAATGGCTGGAGACCTTAAGAAAGATAGGTAAACGATCAGAAGCTGACGAAATGATACCCGCTTTAATTCAGACGATGGAAAACATAAACGGGTTGAGTGAAGAAGTGATCCAATTGACTATGGCAGCAGAAGAAGGAAAACTGGATGTTAGAGCCGATGCCGCCAAATTTGAGGGAAAATTTAAGGAAGTAATTCAAGGATTAAACAATTCAGTAGAGGCACTGGTGGCACCTTTAAACATGACCGCCGAGTATGTAGATAGGATAGGTAAAGGAGATATTCCCGAAAAGATAACTGAGGAATATAAGGGAGATTTTAATGAAATTAAAAACAATATCAATGCCTGTATAGACGGCCTGGGAGGACTGGTAGAAAGCAGCGAAGTTCTTAAGAGAATGGCTGCCAATGACTATAGCAAGAAGGTGGAGGGAAAATACCAGGGAATATTCGCGGAAACTGCCAGGTCAGTAAATGGAGTACAGGCAATACTGGTGGACATTCTTAATATTTGCTTAAAAATTGCCGCCGGCGATTATTTAAAATGGCTGCAAAAACTGCAGAAGCTGGGTAAGCTTTCCAAAGAAGATATAATACTACCGGCTTTTGTTAAAATGATGGAAAACATTGATGCATTAGGAGAAGAAGTAATCGGACTAACCAATGCAGCAGAAGCAGGGCAACTGGACTATAGAGCCGATACTGCTAAATTCGAGGGTAAATTCTACGAGGTAGTCCAGGGAGTAAACAATACCGTAGATGCCTTTGTAGAGCCTTTGAATGTGACCGCAGAATATCTGGATAGGATATCCAAAGGAGATATACCCGAGAAAATAACAGATGAATACCAGGGAGACTTCAACGAAATTATAAATAATGTGAATATACTCATTGATGCACTTGATGAAGTGACGACAACAGCATTGGATATTGCCGGGGGGAACTTAACTATCCAGGTAAAAGAGCGGTCCGAACAGGATGAGTTAATGAAATCACTTAAAAACATGGTGAACAACCTGAAGGATATAGCAGTTGGGCTCAGGGATAATTCCAATGAACTGGCCGGTTCTGCCCAGGAACTCTCGGCTAATGCAGAAGAAGTCACCGCTGGTGCTAATGAAACTGCTTCCACTATGATACAGGTTTCGGCAACCGTTACCCAGGTATCTGATAATGCAATAAAGATAAAAGAAGTAGCGGATAAAACATCAGATGAAGCCCAGAAAGGACAGGAAGATGTTAATACCGTTAACAGCCAGATGAAAGACATTAGTGATTCTACTGATAATGCTGCCAATGTTGTTAAAGAACTTAATATTACATCCAATAAAATAGGCAAAATAGTAGAGACTATTGCCAACATTGCGTCCCAGACTAATCTATTAGCACTTAATGCTGCAATTGAAGCAGCCCGTGCGGGAGACCATGGCCGGGGGTTTGCTGTAGTTGCAGAAGAGGTGCGTAAGCTGGCTGAACAATCAGCTGGGGCAGCAGAAGAGATCCAGGAACTGATTACCAACATTCAAAGCGAAAGCAACCGGGCAGTAGAGGTTATGAATGAAAGTATGGAGCGGGTGGAATCTGGGGTAGAAATAGTAAACCAGACAGGTGAATCCTTTGCTCAAATAATAAACCAGGTTAAGGCCCTTGCAGTTCAGGTTGACGAGATAGCATCTGGAATTGAACAGACCTCGGCAGCGGTTCAGAATGTAACCAGCATAACCAAAGAATCTACAGCGGCAACCGAAGATATGGCTAATGCTACCCAGGCCCAGGCTGAACTGGCAGCTAATCTTCAGGAAATGGCCGCAAGGTTTAAATTAAATTAGCAGATTAGCAGATTTACAAAAGATAAACTTGATTCCCTGCGAAAACTCTAATTCCGTAGAGGAGACTTTAGTCTCCCTCTACGGTATATTGTATAAAGACTACTTTCGCAGTGGAATCAATTCAGAGACTTAAATTTGAAGCTGAGAAATATACTATTTAGGCCAGGTTTTCTATTAATAGATATTTTGTGGCTGTAAACATATGTTGAAAATCAGATATACTATTGACCCCAACACGGTCCAGTGATATATTTATTTATAATTTAAAATATTAAAGGCATTGACGGAGAGAGTACGTTTCAGCCGAACGTTGCAGCGAACCGGGGACGGTGTAAGCCCGGTACCATTAGCCTGAACCCGAAAATCACTCCTGAGCTGCGGACCGAACGAGTAATCCAGTAGGCTCCGACGGTTTCCCCCGTCACCGGGAACGCATATGATGGTATGCTGGTATTAATGGGTGGTATAGCGAATGACTTTTATGGCTTTCGTCCCTTTGTGGGACGAAAGCCTTTTTTAATAGTACCGTAAGTATGATAAGGGGACAAAATAGCGCTGGGCGTGTGATGAGGAAACAGATTTAGCCTTGCCTATTTAGTAGTATTATCAAGCAAAATGACTGGAGGGAAAAGCAATGTTAGCTAATGGTATGGTAGAGATTCGCTGGCACGGCCGGGGTGGACAGGGAGCCAAGATGGCGTGCCTGCTCCTGGCGGATGTGGCTGGTTTAGAAGGTAAATATGTGCAGGGGTTCCCGGAGTATGGCCCTGAACGCATGGGAGCGCCTATTACTGCTTATAACCGCATCAGTGAAAAACGGTGTAATATCCATTCAAATATTTATTATCCGGACTATGTAGTAGTGGTAGATGAAAGCCTCTTGGACAGTGTTGATGTTACCGGGGGATTGAAAGAGGACGGTGCGGTAATTATTAACACCCCCAGGTCTCCCCAGGAGATGCGCTCGAGGCTGCGGGGGTGGACCGGAAAAGTCTGTACGGTTGATGCCCGCCGGATTTCAGAGGAGATTCTGGGCAGCAATTTCCCTAATACTCCTTTGCTGGCCGCTGCGGTTAAGGTGAGCGGGGTGTTGAAAACCGGGAGCTTTTTAACGAACATAGAAGAATCTTTTAAGAATAAATTTGCTGGCAAGCCCCAGGTTATCGAGGGAAACATGGCAACCCTGAAAAAATCCATGGAGGAGGTGCAGGTAGAATGATTTATGCCAAGGATATTAACGAACATACCCCATGGCAGGATCTAACACCTGGTGGGGAGATCTACGAACCAGGAACTGCACGTAGTTTCAATACTGGTGTTTGGCGGACCAACACACCTGTTTTTCATGCGGAAGCATGTAAACACTGTATGCTTTGTGTTCCCTTCTGCCCGGACAGTGCTATTCCGGTGAAGGACGGGAAACGCCTGGATTTCGAATATATGCACTGCAAGGGCTGTGGGATCTGTGAAAACGTGTGTCCATTCCAGGCTATTACAATGGTGACTGGAGGTGTAGCCAAATGAACTACCGGCTTTCCGGCAACGAGGCTGTAGCTTATGCTATGAAACAGGTAAATCCTGATGTCATGGGAGCGTTTCCTATTACTCCCTCTACAGAAATCCCTGAATACTTCGCTAATTATGTAGCCAATGGTGAGGTGAATACTGAATTCGTAACCGTGGAGTCTGAACACAGTTCAATGTCTGTCTGTATTGCAGCCCAGGCTGCAGGAGCCAGATCCGTTAATGCTACTTCATCCTGTGGACTGGCTCTTATGTACGAGCTTTTATACGTAGCGGCTTCCTGCCGGCTGCCTGTTACCCTGGCATGTGTCAACCGGGCTCTTTCAGGGCCGATTAATATAAACAATGACTATTCCGACTCTATGGGAGCTCGTGATACCGGCTGGATCCAAATCTATGCTGAAAATAATCAGGAGGCCTACGATAATTTTATAATGGCCATGCCTATAGGTGAAACTCCAAAGGTACGCTTGCCGGTGATGACATGTATGGATGGATTTATTACCAGTCATGCTGTGGAGAATATAGAGCTCTTGGAGACAGATGTTGTGCGCGAGTTTGTCGGGGAATATAACCCCGAAAATTATTTGCTTAAAAAAGAAAATCCGCTGGCGGTAGGGCCGTACGATGTGAGTGCCTATTACATGGAACACAAGGTGCAGGAAGCTGAAGCGATGAAGGCAGCCAAGGCCCGTATACTGGAGGTGGCCGCAGAGTTCGAAAGGATTTCAGGCCGGCGTTATGGATTGTTTGAAGAATATAGGATGGAGGATGCTGAGCTTGCTCTGGTACTAATCGGATCCAGTGCCGGAACTGCTAAAGCGGCTGTTGACAAGCTGCGGGAACGTGGAGTAAAGGCAGGGCTGGTTAAAATCAGAGTATATCGTCCTTTCCCAGGTGAGGAACTGGCCCGGGCGTTGGCAGGAACCAGGGCTGTAGCTGTTATGGATAAAGCGGAGGGCTTTTCCGGAAACGGAGGTCCGTTATTTGCCGAGACCCGCAGTGCTTTATATGACCTGACGCAGCGTCCCTGCCTGATTAATATCGTTTATGGCCTGGGGGGCCGTGATGTTAGGATCGAAGATATCGAAAAAGTGTATGGCCGGCTGGCGGATATTGCTGAGACCGGCGAAATTCGACCGGTATATAGCCATATGGGGCAGAGGTCAAAGGAGGGGATGGTGTGAGCAAGATATATAACCTGAAACAGGAAGTAGAAAAGCCGGTACGTCTAACCGGGGGGCATCGACTCTGTGCCGGCTGTGGTGCCGGGGTGGTTGTGTCAGGGGTTTTGCGTGCCCTGGCTAAAGATGACCGGGCAGTAGTGGTTAATGCTACCAGTTGTCTGGAAGTATCCACCTTTATGTATCCTTATACTGCCTATATGGATAGCTTTATTCATTCTGCTTTTGAAAACTCGGCAGCTACCTGTTCCGGAGTTGAAGCAGCATATAATGCTCTAAAACGGCGCGGCAAGGTGGAAGGAACCGTCAAGTTCATTACTTTTGCCGGTGATGGCGGAACCTATGATATAGGGTTTCAATCCCTGTCAGGTGCCATGGAACGAGGTCATGACATGGTTTATGTCTGCTATGATAACGAGGCTTACATGAATACTGGAATCCAGCGTTCATCTTCAACACCTGGTTTTGCCCGCACGACTACTACCCCGGTAGGCCTGGTGAGCCAGGGCAAGAAACAGAATAAAAAAGACCTGACTGAGATTCTGGTTGCTCATAATATTCCTTATGCAGCTCAGACTGCCCCTATAGGCAATTTCAAGGATCTACACACCAGGGCCCATAAGGCCATCTATACTGAGGGTCCCTGTTTTTTGAATATATTGTCCCCATGTCCTCGTGGATGGGATTACCCTATGGAAAGGCTGGCGGAGATCACCAAGCTGGCAGTAGATACCTGTGTTTGGCCCCTTTATGAAGTAGAGGAGGGAGTGTGGCGTTTAAGCTATATACCGAAGAAAAAGTTGCCCGTGGAAGAATTCCTGCGTCCCCAGGGGAGATTCCGCCATATGTTCCAAAAAGGTAATGAATGGATGATTGATAAAACGCAGCAATATGTGGATAATAAATGGGAACGATTACTGGAAAAAACCGGCACATAAAATTAAGCTAACCCCCCATGCCCGGGGGACACAACCACTAACGAAATAAACTAGGTGATTAACCACAGATGAACACAGATTTAACACGGATTAACACCGTAGAGGAGACTTCAGTCTCCGGCCAACTGCAGTTAGGGTATCAGGGCGGCGACTGAAGTCGCCTCTACGGTTCTATTCAGTAAGATAACTGCATTAAGCCTTTATTTTCGTACCAAAAGGGAAGAAATCCAAAAAATATGGTATGATAACTGTTAACAAGGAGGTTTTGCCTATGAAACCGACATTATTTACCAATGAGGTTATTCTATCCTGGATCCAGTATTTCTCTTATAACGTGGACATCGAATTGGCAAAACTTAAGATGCTGGATATTACAGGGAAGAATAAGAACCTGATTCCGACTATTATGAGCAACCGGGCAGTACTGGTTTTTACGGATGCCGGACATCCAGATATCTTTTATGACATGTGGAATGCGGAACTGGGGGACTGCGATGTCTGGTATAATGAGGGGTCAGATCCCTCTGGGAAGATCAAGCATGACAAGGTCTCAAGCATGATCAATCGCGGGATCAATTACTCTGCTGCTATGTTGATTCTGAATCCTAACGCTGCTACCAATTATCAGACAGGTATTGAGAACAGCCGTTTTGCCAGTGGTTCTGTTCATTATGTGTGCCGGGAAGTCCGGGCTGTTATAATGAATAAACTGAATTTGGGGGACCAGGATAATATATGTATAATTTCAGGTGAAAGCATCGCGGTGGAGGCTGCCATTATTGCTGCTGAGGGTAGTGTCATTGCTGTCGAATATGACCGCAGGGATCGGGATACTATGAAATGTAATGTTGACAAATTTGGCCTGAATAACGTAACCATTGTTGAGTCGCTGGAAGATAATATCCTGGATAAGCTGCCGGTGCCAGATATAGCTTTTATAGTAGCATCTTCGAGAATCAGTAGTGAAATAAAGAATCTCTTGGCAGTCAATCCCGCCATGGATTTTGTGATCTACACATTAGACTTCGAAATATTGACATCTCTTCCTGCTTTATTTGCAGAAAATGGCTTGGAGCGTACTGAAGCAATCCATATTGAGGTATCACGGGTCAACAGCAAAAAGATGGTGGAGCCATTTCCAGCTCCCTGGCTGATATCTGCCAGAAGTGTTAAAGGAAACTGATAAGGTAACGTCTGGATATTGTCCATAGGATAATTAATTAAACCATAAACAATAAATATAGAGGGCCTTCGCGGAAATGCGGGGGCTTTTCCTATGTTCCTGGAGTTAAGGGATAAGCACCGGTATAAAATAACTATTATGCAAAATTCTCAATTACCAAAAATAATAGCTTTGCAAGCACTGACAAAAATCGTCTAATATCCGCAGATTACCGCTAAATTTGGATGTGGATTTAGGCGAAGGGTGCATGATAAACTTAAAGATAGATATGTTATTCGCCATATTTTTCCATGTAAAATGTTGGTGTAATTCAAGATGAAAGAGGGGGGTATATATGAATTTTAAACTATCGGAAGAACAGGAATTGATAAAGTCAAATGTCCGCGAGTTCGCTTTGAAGCACATCGAACCCGTGGCTGCGGAAATCGATGAAAACGGTCGCCAACCTGTCGAAATATTTGAGCAGCTGGGGGAACTTGGTATGATGGGTATTTCTTATCCAACCGAATACGGAGGCGGTGGAACGGAATTTATTACTACCATGATGGTTACCGAAGAACTAGCCCGCTCCTGTGCTACTACTGCTTTTCTCCATGGATACAGCTTTGGTTTGATTGGACATCCCATACTTACTTTTGCTAATGATGAACAGAAGAAAAAATGGATGCCTGGTTTAGCAGCCGGCAAGTTGGTAGGAGCCTTTGCCTTGACCGAACCGGGAGCAGGGACTGATGTCAGTGCGGCCACCAGTTCAGCAGTAAAAAATGGAAATGAATATATCTTGAACGGAGCCAAGACTTTTATCACCAATGCAATTATAGCAGATGTCTTCGTGGCTTTTGCTTACACTGATCGCTCGGCCGGGACTAGAGGGATGAGCTGTTTTTTAATTCCTAAAGGAACCCCGGGGCTTTCCGTGAGTGAGCCTTTTAATAAGATGGGGGTTAGAGGTTCCCAGACTTCGGAAGTTGTCTTCAAGGACTGTGCCGTACCGGCTGACTGCCTGGTGGGCAAGGAGGGGGACGGTTTCAAGATTGCCATGAGCGCCTTAGATGTTGGCCGCATAGGTATTGCTGCCATGTCAACGGGCATGACCCAGGGCTGTCTGGATGAATCAGTCAAGTATTCGAAGGAGCGGGTCCAGTTTAACAAACCTATTGCCCGACAGCAGGCTGTTCAGTGGTTTATAGCCAATATGAGCACTGATGTTGATGCAGCCCGTTTCCTCTATATGCATGCCGCCTGGCTAAAAGACCAGGGCAAATCATTTAGCCTGGCTGCATCCAAGGCCAAACTGTTCTGTTCAGAATGCGCTGCCCGGCATACTTCTAAAGCAGTTCAAATTCAAGGTGGCTATGGGTTTATGAAAGGCACCAAGGTTGAACGGCTCTATCGCGATGTCAAGTTGGCTGAAATCGGTGAAGGTACTTCCGAAGCTCAACGCATGATTATTGCAGGGGCAGCTCTGCGCTAAATTTACCTGAATTAAGAAATCTGTGCAGTCTGGTTGGCGACATGATTTTAAATGCCATGGTTTTTGAAGCTTTGGATAATCACCAGCAGAATCGGTATATTCAACTGGTGTGAGATGATGTCATAAGCGAATTAGAACCAAACAACAGAACATATTAACTAATATTAATCGGGTGCGGGTCATTTAATCGAACCGCACCCTTTCAGGTATGCCTGAAAGGGGGGGGAGAGGGAACAAAGAAAACCTTTGGCCACAATACTCCTAGTCCTGATTGGCACAGAGTTTTGTGACCTTTCGCTAAGGCTAAAATAATAATAATGATGAGCAGATTAACGAACGGGGTTAGCGCGGTTACTAATATACCAGCTATTTTCCGGGAAGAAATAAATCTTCTTTAATTCAGTTTTTAAAAAGCCCTTATATCTCCTGTATTCAATGCAAATTTTATTAGGGCTTTAATGCTATAATGAATTCATTCGG
>CAYZYO010000092.1:0-9606 GCA_964482585.1 uncultured Syntrophomonadaceae bacterium
TGATAATTTTATAAATATGGGATTTTCCGGAGTAACCAATGAGCCTTTTGTTGGTCTTTACGGCCAGGAATTTGCCCAACAGCTGGAAGCAGCGGGAATAGGGTTTTCCCGCGAAGTACAGCTTATAAAAGAGGCCAATCGCAAAGATGTTTTCACTGTTGCCTGGGCCTTTAACCCAACAGAGGCCCGGGTAATGGCAGAAGCCGGGGCTGATGTTATCGGGGCCATTGTTGGAGTTACAACGGGAGGCTTAACCGGAGCTCGGGAATCATTGACATTGGATGAGGCAACCAGACAGGTAGAGAGTATGTGTCAAGCTGTCCATTCGGTTAACCCGGGTATTTTCATCCTTACCCATGGAGGACCGTTCAAGGACGTAGAATCAGCTGGTTATTCAATTAGCCATTCAACTGCAGCTGGTTATGCCTCTGGCTCATCTGGTGAAAGGGTCCCTACCGAGGAAGCGATTGTCAGTATAACCCGGCAGTATAAAGAATTAAAATCAACTAATTGAGGATTTGGTATAACAAAAAATTATCATTAGAATTCTTGTATCTGTAGAGTAGACTTAAGTTTGCGGCTTAAATGTCATCGGTGAAGTGATATGGTGAGTTTTTGAATACAAGTTAAAAGGGTTAATAACCGGGAAAAACAATATAGTTCAAGTCTTCTGGGAGTAATCCCAGTTTTTTTTGGTTATACCAGCATAAAATACCTGTCTAATGGTAAAAAAAGCTAATTATGCAAAATTCTCATTTAGTTTTACAGGTGATGGTAATATTCATAACTAGCATTGTAGGATATAATTAATCAGATGTTATTAACACTAGATGAATCAGGTGATGCCCTGGAGGTAAAATAAATAAAGAGGAGAATTTAACATGATAAATTGCAAAGCGGTAATGATACAGGGGACATCTTCCAATGTAGGGAAAAGTGTTTTGTGTACTGCACTCTGTCGAATATTTTTTCAGGATGGTTTTAGAACGGCTCCTTTTAAAGCACAGAATATGGTTTTAAATTCTGCAGTCACCCCGGAGGGGGGAGAAATAGCCAGGGCTCAGGTAGTACAGGCTGAAGCAGCTGGTATTCAACCAACTGTGTATATGAACCCGATTCTTATAAAACCCAAACAGGACATGCAGGCCCAGGTTATCACCATGGGGGTATCTTTAGGAGATATGTCGGCTAATGAGTATCGAAGCGATTATTTAGCTAAAGCAGAATCAATGGTAATCAACTGTATACAAAGGCTTAAAGAGGAATATCAAATTCTGGTAATAGAAGGTGCAGGTAGTCCTGCTGAAGTTAACTTGAAGGATCGGGATATTGTAAACATGAAAACTGCTGAACTGGCTGGGGCTCCTGTTCTATTAGTTGCCGATATTGATAGGGGAGGGGTGTTTGCTTCATTAATAGGAACTCTGGAATTGTTAGAACCCCATGAGAGAAACAGGGTTA
The DNA here is from genome assembly GCA_964482585.1 of uncultured Syntrophomonadaceae bacterium. Taxonomy (GTDB): domain Bacteria; phylum Bacillota; class Syntrophomonadia; order Syntrophomonadales; family Syntrophomonadaceae; genus CAYZYO01. Next base: position 1,462 of record CAYZYO010000092.1, read on the forward strand.
AGGGCTTTATAATTAATAAATTCAGGGGCGATCTTAACCTGCTAAAACCAGGACTCGAATTTTTGGAAGAAAGAACGAAAATACCGGTATTAGGGGTAATTCCTTATTTGTATGAACATGGTATTGAAGAAGAAGACGCAGTGTTTATGTCAGAGATGACCCCAAGCAGTGATACAGATGTTCAGCATAGTTATGACAACCTGGCCCGGATGGTCAGGAAATCCCTGGCTATGGAGAAACTGTATCAAATTATGGACCTTGCTTAATAGAACCATTTAACCAGAAAAAGCAAAAAAGCAAGTAAATCTATAAGCGGAGTTCTGTATTAGATAGTTATCTATCTGGGATGCCAGTTACCTGACACCTCAAGCGACCTAACCCGGAAACGAAGCGGGCAACTTCATAGTTTCCCTATTTGGTCTTGCTCCGGGTGGGGTTTACCGAGCCATTTAGTCACCTAAATGCTGGTGAGCCCTTACCTCACCTTTCCACCCTTACCCTGGCACTCAGAACACTACACAGATTAAGTATTTTTATTAACAAAAGGACGTTGTATTTTTGATAAAACCTATACCATGTTCTGAGTGCCGGGGCGGTTTGTTTCTGTGGCACTTTCCTTAGGGTCACCCCCACTGGACGTTATCCAGCACCCTGCCCTCTGGAGCTCCGACTTTCCTCAGGTACTACAGTACCTGCAACTATCTGATTTACTTACTTTTCTGTCGATATAATTTAATTGTACTGCCTATTATAATAAAATAAAGCCTAATTGTAAAGTAAGCGTCAATATCGGACAAATGTAAAAAAATTGACGGTAAAGCAGGAAATTTAGATTTTCTAGAGAATACTTAAAGCAAATAGAACGGGGGGAAGCGAACGTATTTTTTATTATATGAACGTTTTCTTGTTTTACTTAACTACGAGGTGTAAAATGTTAGGAGACAAGTGCAAAAGGGGGGTGAAGAAGTGTTGGCGATATTTGGTTCAGCTGCCTCTGGGGGTGGAGGCTTGTTTAATAACTCACTGGTAATTTTCTTAACTATTTTGCTATCAATTTTTATTTTTTTAAAATTCTGTACCTGGGCAAAAAAGTTTCAACTATCAGGTGGGGCGAAAAAACTTGTATTTATTCTTACTGGGGTAGGGCTAGTAGTATTTAACATTATGTACTCAAAAGGAAATGCAGCGATAGCTTCCGCCGGCGATTGGAGTGGCGCAACTACCGCTTTGGTAGCATCTTTAATATGGGTATTTGTTTTTGCCTTTGCTTTGATGGCAGAAACGAAGACAGAATAATTAATAGTTTATAATAAGGCGGCAGAATGCCGCCTTTTTGCACTTTGCGAGGCATGTTGCCGAGTCGATGGTTTGAAACAAAGCTGAAATGCGGGAAGGTGCGAAAGGCATAAATTTTAAACAGGTGATTTTATGGGACAGGTAAAAATCAGGTTCATAAGCCCTGGTGCTGGAGAATACATTTATTGGACATTTAAAGGTAAAAACCTGTGGGAAGCTATTGCTTTATGTGGGTTAAAACCTGGGGGAACCTGTGGAGGCAGAGGAATCTGTGGAAAGTGTAAGGTCAGAATAGAAGGAGAGGTTAGCCCAATAAGCAATAGCGAGAAAGAACATCTCCTGCCAGAAGAGATCAGGCGGGGGGATAGACTGGCATGCTATTGTACTATCAATGGGCCACTTACGGTATACCTTGATTATTCTGAATTTAACCTGGATTTAAAAGAGACAATAAGCAGTACTACTGACGAATTTGGAGGACCAAAGCAAGTTTGCAATCGTAAAATATTAATACCAGGGCTTGATAAAGACAGTCCTAATCCTATTTACACCAGGCTGAAAGAAGCCTTAGCTGCACATAGTCTTGAAATTGCATGTACTAACCTTGCTGAACTTTCTTTACTGGATAGAGCAGGGAGACCTTCTATTGAACTCCATGCCCTCATATTTGATAATCTGGTGGTGAAGTATATAGGAAAAAAGCCTAAAAGGGTCTATGGGGTAGCGGTTGATTTGGGTAGTACCAGCCTCTTTGCTGCCTTAATGGATATGGAGAACGGACAAACAGTGGCTGTATCTTCCAAAAACAATATGCAGCGGATTTATGGTGCAGATATTATTTCCAGGGTTAGTTATTGTATTGAAAATTCAGATGGAGTAGAAAAGCTGCAAAATGTATTAATTAATAATATAAATCTTATGATCCAGGAGATGGTTAAAGAAGCTAATGCTTCATTTGATAACATATATCAGTTTAGTGTTGTTGGCAATCCAGTGATGGTGCATTTATTTCTAGGTTTAAATCCCAAGGGTTTTGCAGCGGCTCCTTACAGCGGCATTTTTGCTGATGAGTTGGTAGTCAGGGCAGGAGAAGTAGGTTTATATGCCAATCCTGATGCCCGGGTAATTATTCCCCCTCAAATAGGCGGGTTTGTAGGTGCTGACACTATTGCTTGTCTGCTTACTATTGCCGATTATAAATCATCCCGGTTTCTACTTATTGATATTGGAACTAATGGAGAGATTATACTCGGCAACAGGGGAAGAATGTGGGCTGCTTCAGCTGCAGCAGGACCGGCATTTGAAGGCGGTTCAATAACCAGTGGAGCTCGGGCGGGGAATGGCATTATTGACAAAGTCAGTATAAATGAAGATGGAAAGCTGGAGTTTAATATATTAGGAGATAAGCCGGTAAAAGGGATATGTGGGTCAGGCCTTATTGATCTTTGTGCCTGTATGCTTAAAGCGGGTTTTATGGATAACAATGGCATTATTTCACAACTGGCTAATGATGTTTTAGAGGTTAGACAGGGATTAAGAGGTCCTGAAATCATCTTATTGCAGGATGGTAATACCTTAAAAGGGTCTCCTATAGTATTTAACCAGGAAGATATCAGACAAATCCAGTTAGCGAAGGCTGCTGTTAGGACTGCGGTTGATATATTACTTAAAGAAGCTCAACTCGATTTTAGTGATCTGGATAAAATCTATCTTGCAGGAGCCTTTGGTAATTATCTTAATCCTGAGCATTCCATGACAATAGGTTTAATTCCACCGGTGGTGAAAGACAGGATAGTAAATATTGGTAATGCTGCCGGACAGGGAGCAATAATTGCCCTTTTATCTCCTGTGAAAAGAAATGAGGCCAAAATTCTGAAAGATAAGGTTGAGTATATTGAACTGGCAAATAGGCCGGACTTTGAAGAAATGTATATTAACAACCTTAATTTTAGCTGCTCTTTATAGTTTCGGTTGGGTAGTTGGAAAATTGGGAAAATGAGATACTCCCGTAGAGGAGACTGAAGTCTCCTCTACGGGAGTATCCGGTTGCTGCGGTTTTCCCCAAACCAGTGCGATGGCCAAATTATCTAAGTAAGGTGATTGTATTGAGTTTATTTTCTTACGATATATTCAATTTATTGAGTATCAGTCCGGTTATTAGTTTAGGATAGAAATAGGTTGATTTCTGCGGCATTTTATCCCGGGACTGGGCTACCTCCACAATTTCTTCAACCCTGGTGGGATTTAGAATGAATCCCAGTTGATATTTTTTATTATCTACCTGTTTAATAACCTGTTCTTCGCTGCGGCTATATGCTAGATTATCTTGATTACGACGCTCCTTTTCTCCTATTCCCAGCATCTGATCCAGTATAAGGTTATCTAATAGGGCTACATCAAGGTTTTTCCATCCATCGCATTTATCTGATGGGAGCAGGTTTTTGATTGTTTTCTCGTCATTTTTTAGGGTTAAGAAATATAAACATTTATCGACATACATACCAAAAACATGGTTATATTTTCCCCGGTCAGGCAATCCATTTTTAAAGTTTTTTAGATTGTCCTTATTCCCCACCCGGGTGATTTCAAACAGTTGGGATAGGTCTTTTTGAAATTTGTTAAATTTAAAATCCTTAATATTTCCTACCAGGCGATGAGTAGGCAGGACTACTAATCCCTCATCATAGAGATTTACCAGGGTTGCCATAACATAATCATATCCCTTATAACCCTTTTCTTGCATTTCTTGAGAATATTCCAAAGCAGTCTCATAGCGGTGATGGCCATCAGCGATGAATATTTTTTTATCCTGCATGGCTTCAACTACTTCATTTATTATATCTTCATTGTCTATAACCCATATCCGGTGAACTTCATTGGCTTCATCGGTAATATTGATCTCTGGCATTTTGCCTGTAATATGTTCGGTAAGAAGTGTATCAATATATTTCTCATTATCAGAATATAGGCCAAAAATAGAGCTAAAATTTGATTGAGTAGCCCTCATTAATTGCAGGCGGTCTGCCTTAGGCTTGGATAGAGTTTCTTCATGGGGAAGTATATTACCATTATCATATGGTTCAACCTTTACCCCGCAAATAAATCCGGTGCGGATAATTTTTTCTTCCTCCAGCAGAAATTCCTGCTGGTAAACGTAAAGTGCAGGATTTTCTTCGCGGATAAGGGTTTCATCTTCGATCCATTTTTCCAGGTATTGAGATGCCCGGGTATAGCGATTATTTACCGCTGTATCTTCGGGAAAAATCAACCCGAGCTCCAATCTTATAACATTGGTAGAATTTTCAGCATAATACCTGGCCTGTGCAGATTCATCAATTATGTCATAGGGTGGAGTTACAACTGATGCCAGGTTGCATATCTTTTCTTGGTTGTAACGAAGTCCTTTAAAAGGAATGATATTTGCCATTATATAAAATAATACCCTCCTATCAAATTATAGTGGATTTATATTAAACATCTAAAATTGTAGTATATACAGGATGTTATTGCAATTGTTTTTGTATATGTAGTATTCTTGCTTTTAGGACAGGTATTGATTAAATATAACAAAAAGCAGTGTACTGGTTTATTGAAGGGAGTAGCAGTTTTGGTTGATTATCATATCCATGTTGTAGCCCATGGAGAATATAGGTATGAGTACTGGTGGTTATACAGGTTTTTACAGAATGCCCGGGCTAAAAATATTAAAGAGGTAGGTTTTTCAGAACATGACGAATATGCCTCAATGATAGACAGTCAGATTATTCAAAAGGTGCAAAATGAATTTCAGGATATTAAAGTAAGGTTAGGTTTAGAAGTTGATTATATCCCGGGAAGAGAAGAAAAAATAAAAGAGATTATTGCTTCCAAAGCGTTTGATTATGTTATTGGTTCAGTTCATTTTATAGATGGCTGGGGATTTGATCATCCTGATTTTAAAGAGAGATTTGATGAGAAAGATATTGACGATATCTATGAAGCCTATTTTAGCCTGGTTTGTGAGGCGGTAAAATCTGACTTGTTCGATATAGTAGGACATATTGATTTAATTAAGGTGTGGGGACACCGGCCAAGAAGAAAAAGTACCCTCTATTACATAGAACCCCTGTTAAAAAGGATTAAAGAATCGGGAATGGTAATAGAAATTAATAGTAGTGGTATGAGAAAACCGGTTAAAGAGTTATATCCGGCAAAAGATATCCTGCAAATGATAAAGGCTATGAATATTCCTATTACCCTCAGTTCAGATGCCCATCATCCGGATCAACTGGGGTTTAATTATGACCAGGTTGTTTCAATATTACACCAAATAGGCTTTAAATATCTTACTACATTTAATAAAAGAAAAAAAATACTTATGCCTTTAAGAATTTGCTAATAAATATTTAAGAGCAGGTTTTTACATTGAAGGGAGAAGATGTAGTGAGTGGTATTGCTTTGCTAATAATCAGCCTGGGAATAATACTATTGGGAGCAGAGTTTTTTGTTAATGGGGTTGAATGGTTAGGATATAAGTTAAATCTTTCAGAAGGTGCAGTTGGCAGTGTTCTTGCTGCAGTTGGAACAGCTCTGCCTGAGACTCTAATTCCGCTTATAGCTATTATTTTTAGTCATGGAAAATTAGGTCATGAAATAGGAATTGGGGCTATACTAGGTGCTCCTCTAATGCTGTCCACTTTGGCCATGTTTGTAACTGGAATAGCTGTGCTATTATTTCACAAAAAAAGGAATAATGGAACTAAAGTAACTGCAGATTATTCTACAATGGCCAGGGATTTAGGTTTTTTTATCTTTATTTATTCTGCTGCCATTTTAACCGGTCTTATTCCTCCCGAAAATAGAAATCTGCAGCTTATAATTGCAGGTTTAATGGTGTTTTCTTACTTTTGGTATGTTTTCGTAATGATTAATGAAGAGCGAGATATAGAATCAGACCATGAATTACCGAAATTCTATTTGTGTAGAAGGAGCAAAAACCCCTCTCTTAGATTGGTTTTATTTCAAGTTATTATAGCTCTTGGATTCATAATATTTGGAGCTAATTTATTTGTTGATTCAGTAAAAGAAGTAGCAGTTATCTATGCGGTACCCGCTTTTGTTTTAGCTATTATAATAACCCCTATTGCCACAGAACTGCCAGAAAAATTTAATAGCATTATCTGGATTTCAAGGGAAAAGGATACCCTGGCACTGGGAAATATAACTGGAGCTATGGTATTCCAAAGTTCGTTAATACCTGCTATAGGAATATTCTTAACTGATTGGCAGCTTTCCCAGGGTGCTCTGGTTGCGGCAGTATTGGCTTTAATGTCTGCTGCTATATTGTATATTGAACTAAAGAAGAAAAAGCACATTAATGTATCCACATTGTTAATTGCCGGGGTTTTCTATGGAATATTTATAGCAGCGGTTTTTAAAGGAATAATTACCTGATATTGGGACTGGTTTTTAGTATGAATGCCTTATAACTACGTGCTGGGAGTTCATGGTTCTTTATCAGTTGGGTAGTATTTTTTTGATTTTTTCCTGGATTTTTGATCATAGAGATCATAGGCCCTTTTCCACCTGGTTTTCTCGTCTGTTCTTTTAACCTGAAGATATTCCTTTAGCTTAGCATGCCTTTCACGGGCATTTTTTTCTGCTATTATTGTTGCGACATATAGACTTACGTAGAGACTGCCTTTGAGTAAAAAATATATAAAAGTATACATTAGGAACTGCCTTTGTAAATCAGTCACAACCCTCAACTCCTGATAATTAAAGAATTAATAATCGTATATGGTTAACTTATTTAAAGATCGAGGTAGATTCTTTTAAAAACGTATAAAATACTAATGGTGCCGCTGATAAGACTAATTGCTATTGCTAGAGCTGTGAATAATGCGACCATAAAAACTCCCTCCTGGTTAGCCTAATAATTATTATTTACCAAAGATCAAAAAAAAACAGTCAGCCAAACTTTAAATTACAACAAATCTCGACAAAAAGCAATGTTTATATATGGAATATTAAGGATATATTTAATAGATACATAAATATAGTTATTACCCATGATCTATAAAAGCGAAAATATTGGCAAAAAAAGGACCTGGATTTTATCCAGGCAAGTTTTGTATATAAGATTATTGAATTTTAAGAGAAAGATAAACGGGTTAAGAATTTAAACTTTATAAGTTAATTAACTTACTTTTTTTAATTCCAGAGAAGTGGTATTGTATTTTCGATTATAAAGGTCGTGGGCAACTTTCCATCTGGCATTTTCGGCCGTTCTTTTTTTATGCAGGTATACCTTTAGTTTGGCGTGTCTTTCGCGGGCACGCTTCTCAGCCATAACTGTAGCGACATACAAACATACATAGAGGCCACCTTTTATTAGGAAATAAACAAATGTGTAAAATAAAAACACTTTTTGCAATTCTGTCATAAGCAAACCCCTCCTTCAGATTTAATCAACAAAATCTTATTAGGTTTCAGCATCAAGATAAATCTTAGTAAAAACATAGAGAGTGCTAATTATTCCACTAACAAGAGCTATTCCAATAGCTAGAGCAGCAATCAACCCTACCATAGAATTCCCCTCCTAAACACATTCACCTATCACAACATAACACATAAGCAAAACAACAACATCACATCTTATGATCATATTAAAATAATAACATCACATATTAATATATTCAATTTAGAAATCTTGTGAAATAGTCAGTTTTTGGGCAAAACTTAAGTATATTTTTAAAATAAGACCAAATATCAGAAAATAAAAAATAACCCGGATTTTTTATCCGGGTTATTTTTATCTAAAATTTAGCCTTCGGTATCAGGTTTACTTTCTTCAGCTCTTATTTGCCT
>CAYZYO010000093.1:0-7025 GCA_964482585.1 uncultured Syntrophomonadaceae bacterium
CAAAAACATATTAATTGGCTTAAACCAATTGATGAAAAAGTCATCGAGACAGCCATAGGCTATGAACACGTGGCAGTAGACCTCACAGCCTGGTTGGCACAAAATGAGCCTGATGCCTACGCAAAACAAGCTCTGGATTTTGCCCTGCTGGAAGATTTTGACCACCTCTATCGTTTTGCTAACTTGCTTGATTTAGATGAGCAAATCCCGGCTGAAAACCTGGTAAAGAGCTATGTAGATATCACACCTGGACGTCCAACTATAGCAGAGCACAGGCATCCCTTTGATTCAGTTAGGAATCCATTAGATTTTACAACTGCTGATACGCGTTCCAAGCTTAACTCACTTATCATTGTCGCCGCCGAACAGCAGACCATGAATTTCTATATGAATCTGGGTCCTTTTTATTATAACGATTTGGGACGACAGCTTTATCAGGAAATTGCAATGATAGAAGAACAACATGTCACCCATTACGGTTCTTTGCTGGATCCTAAATGTACCTGGCTGGAAAATATGCTCCTGCATGAATACATGGAGTGCTACCTTTATTATTCTTTCTATCAAGATGAATTAGACCCTAATGTGAAACCTATTTGGGAAAAGCATTTTGAGCAGGAAGTGGCTCATCTGCACAAAGCTGCTGAGTTATTAGCAAAGTATGAAAACAAACAGTGGCAAGAAGTAATACCTGGAGGAGAATTCCCTAAACTTCTACACTTCCATGATACCCGTGGCTATGTACGTGACGTACTAGACCAGCAAATCACTCTTACCGCTAATAAGGAAGATTATGTTAATATTAATGATTTGCCTCAAAATCATGAATATTTCTTTTATCAAGACCGGGTAAATCATGATACTGGCACAGTTCCTAGTCATGTGGTTGTTGAACGACATCAAGGGCAGTACAATACTGACTACCGTAGTGAATCGCAGCCACATCCAGTAGAAGAACTCCGGGACACAACTGTAGACAATACAAATATCGCCCGGAGACATCAGCGAGAAACAATATTGATCTCTTAAAAAGAAGATGTTCTTTATTGAGAATAGTATTATTGATCTAATTAGAAAGGGGAAATACCGTGACAAATATTCAAACATCGGTCAAAAAATATCAGGCATGTATCGATGCATGTGCAAAATGCTTACAGGTATGTAACCAATGCTTTAATTCCTGTTTGCAAGAACCCGATGCTCATGCTAGAGCAAACTGCATCAAAACTCTTAGATTATGTGCAGATGTCTGCAATTTAGCAGTTGAAGCAATGACAATGGATCATTCAGATGCAAAATTCATTTGCAATATATGCAGGACTATTTGCGATACCTGCGCCACAGAATGCCTGATGTATAAAGATCAACACTGCCAGCAATGCGCTGATGTTTGTCACCAATGTGCTAACGAATGCGCCAAAATGATGTAAAAAAAAAACAATATAACTCTAAAAAAGAGCTCAACTTTGTGGGGCTCTTTTGTTTTCTCCCTATCTTGGTAAGTATGCTGAATTAATGGACTTTTGTTCCTCAGCGGAAGCTGGCAGGAAGGGCTTATGCTGGATTAAGCACTTTTGCTTCATTTTCGAAGGAGATGTTTAGATGCAAATGCCCCTGCTTCAAATTAAGTTTCTGTATTCCCGTCTCCCATCTACCACAGCATAAATCGTTACCGTCTTTTTTGTATCATCTATTTTATAAAAGACAAGATGTTTTTCCACAATGAGTACTAGATATCCCTGCTTTTTTAAAATTGAATATCTTGGTGTATTTCCCGACCTTGGAAAATCCTTTAATCTATTTATTGCGGTTTCTATCTTATCCAGATAAGTTATCACAGTATCTACACTTCCCGAATTATCAGCAATATAAAAGATGATTTCACGAAGTTGCTCCTCTGCTTTATCCGTTCTCATGATTTTGTATTTCATCCATTCTTCCTCTCTATTACAGATTCTCGGATGTCATCAAACGTATTCTGCATAGGTGCAACTCTTCCATTTTTTACATCATCTTCAGCTTCTGCCAGTGTGCGTAACAACTCAAGTTCAGATACCATCTGATAATACTTTTGTAATCCTATTACCACTGTATCTCCACGTCCATTTACAGTAATAATAATTGGTCTCTGTGTCTCCTTGCATTGCTTTGAAAGTTCGCTATAATGATTTCTTAAATCAGAGGATGGTCTAATGTCAGATTCCATATATACACCTTCTTTCTTATATTTTTATAGTCATATCGTATCATAATATGACTAAGCACTCAACAACTTCGACTTATATGAAAATTTTTTTCTCAAATAGTACCTTGACACACACAGTACTATTGTATAAATTATATACAAAGAGGTGCATCAATATGAGTGGCAGAATATCGACCGATTTGATTCGTGGTCATACCAACACGATAGTTTTAAACATTCTACGTCAGGGTGATAGTTATGGATATGAGATTTATAAAAAAATAATTGCCTTGAGTGATAGGAAGTACGAATTAAAGGAAGCAACCCTTTATACTGCCTTTCGCCGATTGGAGCAAGATGAATTAATTGTGTCCTATTGGGGCGACGAAACCCAGGGAGGAAGGCGTAAATATTATCGTATTACCGATAAGGGCAAGGAAGTATATGAGCAAAACGTAATAGACTGGATTTTTGCCAGAGCTATTTTAGATAAATTAATTCAGGGAGGGTTTGGAGATGCTAAAGAATGAGAATATAGATAAAAAGGTAACTGCTTATATTGAGAGCCTTTTTTCGGGGGTGGGAGCCAGTCAACAGCTTTTTGATCTTAAGGAGGAACTTGCTACTAACCTCAAAGAAAAGACTAATGATATTAAATCCCGTGGCCTGGATGAAGATCAGGCTTTTAAGGAAGCAGTTATTTCCATGGGTGATTTGAGCGGTCTGGTTAATGATATGCGCAAACTGGGACAAGACATTGCCAAGCAAAATGTATATTCAACTATGACCTCCCGTATTTCAACAGCAGGAATAGTTGCCGGAGTTTTACTGATACTATTTGGAATACTAACGGTTACCATGTTGTACTTTATGGATTTGGAGGCTCCGGCTGTTACCGGCAGCGGAATATTTATAGTTGCAGGTGGGGCCATATTTACATATAGCCTCTTAACCAGGGAAACCACCAAAAAATACGGTATGAACAAGATTAGGGCTGTATTTTATGCACTGGCGGTTGGGCTTATACTTTTTAGCATTTTTGTATCAGTAACATCATTCTTTGCCACAGGTGAAATGTTTATCGCCATTGGGTCCTTAATGGTATTCATATTGGCTGGTATTGGGTTATTTCTAATTCTTGTTCTTACGGGAACCGACCGGCACAAAAATTAGGGTTAGGAGATAATAGGTACTATGAAATTTAAAAAGAGAGGTATGCAGTGGTTACGTTTAGTGCATATTCTATCTGTGAGTATATGGTTAGGGTCAGTAGTATGCATAGGTAGTTTGGCTTGTATTTGTTTCTTTACATTAAATGAAGCTGATTTTTTAACTATTGCTCCATTGGTACCGGAGCTGTATCGTAAAGTAGTTCTGCCTGTAGGTATATTTACGATAGTGCAGGGTATTATCTATGGGCTTTTCACCAATTGGGGATTTTTTAAATTTAAATGGATATTGTTTAAATGGATTCTAGCCCTTCTAGTAACCGTGTGTACAGGTCTGGGGGGTATTGGTAATATGCTTGTGGTGCTGGACAAAGTGGAAAGGTCAGGTTTTACAGGCGGATTTGCTGATGGTGGGCTTGTGCTGTTATTCATAGTCCTGCAGATTGTATTTATGTTTACAATTACGATATTATCCGTTTTTAAACCCATGAAACGGGAATACAATAAGCATCTTATACAAGTCCAACGTCAACCAATATCATAAAGCTGAATTACCACACATTCTACTTTACCTGATAATACTAGTACTTCAATCAAATGATAAGCCTATTCAGATTTCAAAGGTCACTATCAATTATGGTCTAGAAACCGGTCCTGTTTTTGCTAGACAGCTTTAAAATATATAATTATTCCATTATAATAAATATAATTATATGTAAGGCCATGTTTCTCGCAGGAACACTGTAGGAGAACCCTCTTTCCCTGACATCATATGTTACAATACACCTTGAACAAATTGAATAGTGTTTTTGGCAACAGTCAATATCTTAACTTCCTATTATTCATACCCATCTATGCAGGTCGAGAATTAATTAATAAGATCCAGTTAGAGTGATGAGCCTTAATAACTCGTCGGTGTATTGATACAAGCTGCAAATTATTAATAATTATAGAGGAGTGGGATAATGAAAAAGGTAATAATTATAGGTTCGGGAATAGGCGGACTTACTGCCGGTAATCTTCTGGCCCAGAAGGGACATCAGGCAACCATATTTGAATCCCACTTAACACCTGGCGGCTATACTGCCGGCTTTTACCGCAAGGGTTATTATTTTGAAAGCGGAACGCTTTCCTTTGAGTATTCGTCATCGGTATTCAAGGCCATGAAGGATATAGGGGTATTTGAAAAGATAGACTTTGAAAAAGTAAGAGCAAGGTTCGTTTCCGAGGAGTTCGACGAAATACCTGAAAATTACCATCACTACAAAAAAATGATTTACACTGCTTTTCCATCCGATAAAGAACAACTGGATTTGGCCTTTTTTGATTTGGACCAAATAATAAGCTTCATGGCCAGCATGGATAAACCTATGCCTAATCTTTTCAGGGGTTGGGAGATGTTTAAGTCCATGCTTCCTTTCATCTTGAGTTTTCCGGAGCAAGTAAAAATATCCAAACAGTTTGCCAATATGACATCTTCAGAGTTTGCTGCCAGGTATTTTAAAAAGGATTCCAAGCTGTATCGATTGTTCCAGGGAATCGGTTATCCCGATATGCCCGCTATGTTCGGCAATGGGTTACTGTCGGTATTAACCGATTTGTGGACCATTAAAAGCGGTATGCAATCATGGGCTGATATTCTGGCTGAGAACTTTAAAAGGCTGGGCGGTGATTTGAGACTGAAGTCCTATGTGGACAAGATAGTTACTGAAAATGGAACTGCAGTAGGGGTCTCCTGTCAGGATACGGTTTATTACGCCGATTACATCATTGCAGCCGGTGATTACAAGAAAACTCTGCTAAAGCTTTTAGACGATCCTAGTCTAATTCCGCCAGCACTCCGGGATAGTATTGAAGGTACTGCTGTATCGGAGGGCTGCTTTACCGTATATCTTGGATTGGCTATTTCTAATGAAGAACTGGGCCGCTATATGAAGGTTCCTCATGTATTTCCTTTTTACTATCAGCCCGGTTACGATATTTATGATTCTGAAGATCCGGAGTTTTTTAGCAAGATTAATGTATACCTCTATTCACCTTCCATGGTCAACCCTCAACTAGCTCCGGCGGGGAAATCTTCATTGATGCTTCAGACCATGGTGCCTTACCATTGGATGAACAACTGGGGCGGCGGAGATAAAGAGACATACAGACAGCTGAAGAAAAAGGCTATGGAGACAGTGATAGAAAACGCATCCAGGCTGGTTCCTATTTTATCGGAAGTTATCGAGCTTAAAGATGCGGCAACTCCCCTGACTTATGAAAGATTCACCCATAATACCGATGGAGCCACCTCGGCCTGGAGTTGGAACCCTAATAAGCGGTTCTTTAAAAACCCCATGAGTGTGAATATCAAAACGCCGGTTCAAAACCTTTACATCGGCTCCTGCTGGGCATTTCAGATCGGTGGTGTACCCGGTGCTATTGCGGCCGCATACGAGTGCAGCCGAAAGATAAAGTAAAGGAGGTGCGAGCCATTTTAGAAATACTTGCAATTAATTATCAGTTCAATCATCATACCTGCTTAAAAAGATATTAGGAAAACGATTGAATAAAACTATTAAATTTTCGCTATGTTCCTTTGTCTCAAGATGACAGTGAAACCGGAGACTAAAGTCTCCTCTACGGGTGTAAGAGCGCTAATAATAGGAAAAAAGTTATTATGCAAAATTCTCTTACTAATAATTTATCATTAATCCTCCTACACCTGCATAAACTCCTATAGTTGCTCCCATATCCGAGATTATAACCGGCTCTTCCGGTTGGTAGCTCTCCTCAATTTCCCTGGCTAATGTTGCTGCATCTTCGGGGCACCGTACATGGCTGATCCCGATAAGCCTGTTGCAAATATCCGGGCCAGAAATCTCTCCTAACATACTTACCAGCCTGCGTATTGCTTTACTGCGCCCCCTTACCTTTTCTACTATAACGGGCACTCCTTCATCATTTCCTCTTAATATCGGTTTGATATTCAAGACATCACCAGCCAATCCCTGGAATTTGCTCAAGCGACCACCTTTTACCACATTTTCTAGTGTGTCCAGAGTAAAAAGCACTTCCCTTTTTTCTCTTATAAGACATAATCGATCAAAAATAGCCTGGACATTCAACCCTGAAGCAGCCATGCGGGCAGCTTTTATGGCTGCTATTCCAGTTCCTAATGAAGCAGTAAGCGAATCAAAAACACATATTTTCTTACTGTCCAGTGTTTTCCGGGCCAATAAAGCGGTTTGATAGGTACTGCTTAGACCCGATGACAAACTCACAAACAATACCTCACCGGACTCCTTAAGGCCTTTGCTAAACAAGGATATAAAGGTGTCCGGATCTGGTGCAGACGTTTTTGGCAAAGCCCGGGAATTAATCATTTTATCCACAAATAAAGAAGGGTTAATTTCAACCCGGTCTAGATAGGTTTTGCCGTCATCGAACGTAATCTTTAAAGGTATCATTTGTATTTTATACCTTTCCAGCTGCTCCCAAGGCAAGTCGCAAGACGTATCCGTAATAATCCTTACCCCCACTGCTATAACCTCCTAACCTTGCAACAATTTACTATGGATAGTTTACATAAAACTTTTGCCAGTTTGATTCAGTATAATTCTTAATTAAATTATACTGTTTCTGTTATCTGCATGCCATTTGCTAATTCTCCGTAAATATTATTACCA
>CAYZYO010000093.1:7125-9453 GCA_964482585.1 uncultured Syntrophomonadaceae bacterium
AAATATTATTACCATGCATTTCCATAATCCATTAGCAAATTTATAGATAAACCACTATTCCGGATTATCACCACCAACTACAAACTCCTAGAACGCTATTTAGTTCATTACAGGGAAGCCTTTTCAGGTAAGTTGGGTGAAAAATTTAAGAAGAGTTTGTATTATAACTAAAAGCGATGGAAATCGAGGCAGATTAAGCTTTTGGCTCTAAAAAATACACCAAGAATAATGAGTGCTTTCCTTCTTCTTTTAATTTGTATCATAAATTCTCCTTACTTAATCCCTTATATTATTTATATTTTAAAGGAATTGACACCGGGCTATGCAATTATTTTTAATGAAAATTGCACCTCGCCTAAAAGTTTAGCTGCTGCAACCAAAGATAGGATAGGCTTAACATCTAACATTTAATGCTCGCTTTAACAGTCTCACCCTTGGTATACTTCAAATTAATCTATAATTGAAATACGTTCTAGTATGATTATAAACCTCTTTTTCCATGCACTGTGAGCGGGTTATGCCTTCTGATGTATTATAGTTTTATCATATTGGGGAAGGCTTCCTTGCGCATTATTCTCCACATTTTATCGATATAAGAAAGCGTATAAAAACTCTCATAATAATGATAATAAAATGCGCCTTTTAAGGTCATACAGTATTCGCCGTTGTTATCAGTAATGAATTCAAGTTTTTTCGCAAGCCAGATCTCAAAGTTAAACATTTTAGTCAGTGATACACCAAAAAACTCTTCAAAAGCATCCGGATTTACCCGCGTGCTATAGGCAGTCCAGAACAAATAATATATCATCCGCTGTCTTCTTGAAAAACGTAATGTAAGTGAAGTCGGTAGCTTGTGGGCACCTATCCGTTTTTGATACTCCTTAACTGAAAATGTATTAATCTTAAACTGGTCATCTAAAAGTGTAGTAGCAGAGCAGCCAAACCCAAGAAAATTATCTCTTGTCATAGACGAATACTTCGCATTTTTGCAACTTGAGAATGTCCAAATAGAATCACGTGTATATCCCTTTTCCATGCAATATAGCGTTATTCCATCAAGAAGTTTTCTCTTATCATTTTTTTTCATTGTTTGTATATTGGTGCTGGTAAAAGAAAAATCAATAAATGGATAAATGGCAATATGATTGGCACCATTTGAAAAAGCTATATCAATATCTGCCTTAAGGTCATCAATAGTTTGAGTCGGGAGTGCAAAAATAAAGTCCATAGATACGGTTTCAAAGGTTACTCTTTCTAATGCTGCTGCCATCTGCTTGTAATCAACTTTACTTCGTCCGAGAATATTTATAAACTTTTCTTGAAAAGACTGTATGCCGATACTTATCTTTGTGACCCCGGCATCCTTCAATATTTGGAGTGTTTCATCACAGACATTATCAGGATGCAATTCAACCCCAATTCCTTCCGTAATTATAAAATGCTCTTGAATTACGTCGATTATTTCCTTTAAACGGTCGGCAGCTAAAGCCGGGGTACCACCACCAAAATAAAGACTTGTCACCTGTTTCGTTTTGCTTTGCCGTTTTGCAACCAAATTTATTTCGCGAATAACCGCGTCTATATACCGATCACATTTTTCTTTAGAGTACAATTCCTTGCAATATGGACAAAATGTACAGATTCGCTTGCAAAATGGTATATGTACATAAAGACCCAATGAATCACAGTCGTTAAAATGTAATTGTTTGTCATAATCGTTTTTAAATATAAATGGTTTAAAGGATTGTGTCAGCCACATTCGTGTGAGTGTTGTAAATATTTTCATATATTCTCCTAAGACACGGGGACGGTTCTTTTGTCTAGCCATCCCTCAAGAACTTATTAACCTGCGAAAAACAGCTACGATCATATTTTTGGTTATATACCACTTGGCGCTTGGCGTAACTGGTTTCAATCCTGCTCATGATTCGAGAGATCGTGTCCTCTTTTTCTCTTACTAACAAATGAACATGATTGCTCATCTACAGTAGCCGTATAGCATATTCTTGATATCTTTTTTTTGTGCCAGTGTATTCAGAAAGCGCTGGTGATCCTGTTCGTCAAAGAAAATATCCCCTCGATTGACCCCTCGCAAAACTACATGATAGACACCGCTCTCATACCTTGGTCTAGATTGTTTAACCACTTTAATGCTCCATAAATATTTAACATTTAATTGCATTATAGCAGATATTTATAAAATAATATGACCTGGTTCTTTTCAGAATACTCTATTATTATTCCATTAAAGTTATTGTTACAGAAAGAACGTCCCCGTGTAAATATATGGGGCCCCACATGTACATGGGGGGCCCCAAGGTAATTGTT
>CAYZYO010000094.1:0-9390 GCA_964482585.1 uncultured Syntrophomonadaceae bacterium
CTGACTTGATTGATCAAGTAATTCTTTGGTAAACAATTGTACCCCTCCTTCTAATTATTACTTTGCAAAATTCCAAACAATTTCTCTTTTAGTATTCAATGCCAGGCTGATCTTTAATGCCTGCATTATAATGATGCTTAACCTCTGTCACTTCACTAACCAGGTCTGCCATTTGTATTAGTTTATCTGAGGCGTATCGACCGGTCACAATAATACTCATTTCCGGCTTCTTTTTACCTACTAACTGAAGTAAATCTTCCTCAGAAATAAGATTAAAATCAACAGCTACATTGATTTCATCCAGAATGACCATGTCAAATTCTCCACTCTGAACCACCTCTTTAGCCCTTTCAAGACCTTTCTGAGCAAGCGCAACATCTACTGGAGCAGGATTATCTCTCATAACAAAACTGTCTAAACCACTCTGGATGATTTGGATTTCTGGTATATGTTTTTCTATTGCCTTAACCTCTCCATATTTTCGGCCCTTCATAAACTGAATAACACACACCTTATATCCTTGTCCGACAGCCCGTAATGCCTGCCCAAATGCCGATGTAGTTTTACCTTTTCCATTGCCTGTAATGACCATTATCAAGCCTTGTTTCGGTATGCTTGTCAGTGATTCTTCAGTGGGCAAATGTCTCACCTCCTGTATAGCTAATTACAACTTTTACCCTAGCTGTTAATAATATATTACAATAGTGCTGAATTTGTTGTGATTTGTAATATTATGTATTAACATGTAAAAGTGGTAAAAGCTGGCTAGTCTTATCATTTAATATTATATATTTTTATACAAGTAATTAGAACCCCCCTTTTACTAAAATTTTATTTGATTATGTATAATAGTCATTTTTACGGACTTTTCTGTTTTCCATAAAAAAACGGGGATTTAATCCCCGTTTTTCAGAAGTAATTATTCTTAATTTCTAACCATTTTTAACATAGAATCCAAATTCCTCATAAATACTAGTAATAACGCTGCTCAGGTCTTTATCACCTGGATGCTCTATTTCTAATTTATTAAACACCATCTTTAAGAAGTTAGTTCCATTTGTTAATGCTTCTTTAGAAATAGTTGGTTTTTTAGTTATATTTTCTTTTAGCATTTCAGAATGTCCAAGTACAGATATATCTAAATCGTAGCTTTCTTCATCCGCTAACATATAAAAACCTTTAATCCCGCTGATCAATAAAAGTCCATAGGAACGACCTCCAGCTTTTACTGGTAGTAAAACCTCTTCCGCAAATGTTTCCAGCTGGTGTTCCCTATAAAGATAATCTTTTAATTTCTCCAGTTCTTCCTTAGTAAAGAATTCATTTACATATAGTTCGTCAAACTGGGTTTCACTATAATCTGGATCATAATCATCGATTAGCTGTTCATAAGGAATTACCGGTTCTTCCCTTCCCACTACAAACCAATAAATCCTCGCCTCGTTATCATCATCTTGATCTTTTAAAATTGACCATGCCTTAAATAATCTCCCCATAATACTCCTCCCAATTATCTAGTTTGTTTTCATAACTGAATAATAGATCTAGTACTTACAGATATATAATATTTATAATACAACTTTAAATATAAGTCAAAACAGGAAAGTTGTGTTTATTGTAGAATACTTCTTGATTGGTAAACAGGAGTAGGAAGACTACTTTTAGACTTAAATAAATATGGTAATCTCTCACCGCTATACTAACTGGACCACAAAAAAAGAGGTATACATTTTTGTATACCTCTTTTTACCTAGCTATTTAAACTATTTTTTCTTAGCTTTCTTTTTACTAGTTTTAACTGGCTTTTTAGGACCAGCAACTGCTTCCTTCAATGATTTGCCAGGCTTAAATGCTGGAACTTTGGTGGCAGGAACAATAATTTCTTGTTTAGTTGCAGGGCTTATTACTTTTCTTTCTTTACGATCTCGAACTTCAAAACTGCCGAAACCAATAATTTGCACCTTATCGCCGCTGGCAAGCACCTGCTGAATAGTTTCTACCATGGCATCCAATGCTTTCGCAGCATCTTTTTGGGTTATTTCAGCCTTTTCCGCCAAGGATTTAACAAGTTCTGATTTGTTCACAATTGAATCCTCCCTTTTATAAAGTTTACATAAATTACTACATTCCTCAAAAATCCGGCAATTCCTGCCTATTAAACAATTTTTTAATTATTTTTTGGATTTTTTTTATTACCTGTATTAACATTCTACCATTTTTAAGCATATTTTATTCATCTATGCCTATTTACCGGTATTTTTACTTATTTATTAAGAATTATTTAAAACTGAGTGTTTTCATAATTTAAAAGTTTACCATCCCTCTTTGCCTCAGGATGACAGTTAAGCCTTGAAGTCTCCTCTACAGATATATAATTTAGGTTTTTGCAGTGGAATAATATTGGTTTTCTTAAACCAATATTATATTTAATGTCCTAAATATACTGGTTGGACACCCTCTAACAGATTACTATAGAGTCTTAAAACAAGCAGCCGGGTAAGCTTCAATTAACTCTATTTGCATATCCCTTGCTCTGCATTCATCAGCTAGTAGATTACAAAGGTAAGGAATCACAATTTTTTCTGTTTCCTGGTGCCCTGCATCTATTATACTTAAATCCTGTGCTTCGGCCTCTTTGGCTTCGTGGTACTTTAAATCTCCTGTTACTAGTAAATCAATTCCCTGATCAATAACTTTGTTAATAAAACTAGCGCCAGACCCGCAGACAACAGCGATTTTTTCTATTTCCCTATCTAATTCACCGACTACCCTTATTCTTTCAATTCCCAGGCGTTTTTTAACTTCCAGCGAATATTCTTTGAGACTCATTTTTTCTTCCAGAAACCCTTTTCTTCCTATGCTGTAAGTCTTACCCTCGTTTATCAACGGATATATGTCATAGGCAATTTCTTCATATGGATGAACTTCCTGCATTACCCTTAATATCCTGGGCAAATCGTTACGGTAAACCACGGTTTCTAACCTGTATTCATCAACTTCCTGCAAATTCCCCATTGTTCCTATATAGGGTTCTGTGTTAGGCCCTGGGCAAAAAGTGCCAGTTCCCTGCACCCGGAAACTGCAATCTGAATAGTTTCCAGTATAACCTGCACCAGCCTTATTAACAGCAGCTCTTACTTCATTTACATAAGCAGCAGGTACATAAATAACCAGTTTATACAGGCCCTCACTTTTATAGGTATCTAAAGGCTCAATATTCTTAATACCCAGCAATTCAGCAAGCAGTTGGTTTAAGCCTTTATCAGCCGCATCCAAGTTGGTGTGAGCACAGTATATTGCAATATGGCTTAAGACTATATCTCTTATTAGTTTTCCCGTCATCAAATCATAGCAGATATTATTTAAAGGTTTAAACAATAACGGGTGATGACTTATGATCATATCAGCCTTTTGTTTAATGGCATATTCTAAAATCCTTTCGTCTACATCAAGTGCTATCACAACTCTCTCTATAACTTTATTTACTGAGCCTATCTGTAAACCTACATTATCCCAGGACTCTGCCAGATATAATGGAAAATAGGTCTCCATTACAGCAGTAATATCTTTAACTCTTACCGGCATCCATTATCACCTCCAGTTCTTCGATTAGTCTCCTATATGCTTTTAATATACCATCTTCAGCATTTCTAGAATTTATTAGACTATTAAATATGGTATAAAATTTATTAAGATGCCTTTCCAAGTACTCCTTTTTAAGTTCACTTTCAGTCCTTAGTATAACCGGCCCCACTTCTAACTCTAAAGCAGAGAGTTTATATTGAATACTTCCCGGACAGCTGCTAATTATAACGTAATATACATTTTTTTCTTTCACTATACGCTCGTCTAGTATTGGCCACCCACGAAAAGACAGTTCTCGCCGTAAAACCTGTGGCCGGCTCATTGGCTGAAAAACATACCGAAGATAACTTCGTGCTTTTTCCCAATCACAGGATAAAATGTTAACAATAGTCTCTCCCCCCATACCAGCTATTATTACGTTTTCAACTTCTCCTTTATCAAGCACCTGCAATCCATTTCCCTGCCGCACCTCAATTCTACCTTTAAATGAACTGTTTTCTACAGCATAACAGGCTCTCTTAAAAGGTCCATCTGGTAATTCTCCAACTATTACCCCGGGCACAATATTCTTTTCAATTATATATATAGATAATAAAGCATGATCAGCACCTATATCCGCTGCCGGTTTTCCTTTTATTAACATGTCACTTATGGTACGTAGACGAGTATCAATACTCATAAAGACTCCTTTTCTCTACCATTTTAGTATTTTATATTTTTATTCTACTCAAACCTAAACTAAAATCAATTTATCAATAATAGTTTCACCACAACCTTAGTATTATGAGTTTTTGCCTAATTCAAAAAATTACCATTTCACTTGGCCTCAGGATGTCAGTTAGCCATAGAATGAAGTTTCCTCTACGGATACAAGAGTTTTAATGATATAAAACACCTATTATGCAAAATCCTCGGTTAACTATCTTCCACTTCCAGCATAAAAAATAATCCTGATCAAACAAATGATCAGGATTTATTAGCAAGCTTTATTTAAACTTCTGGTAATGTTTCCAGACTTTTTTGCAAAGCATCATCTTGAAACTCGACATCTTCAGTATTACCTGCAAGATAATTATCGTAGGCAGCCAGGTCAAGATGACCATGTCCACTTAGATTCAATACTATACTCTTAGCAATTCCATCTTCTCTGGCCTTAACTGCTTCATCAATAGCAGCACTTATTGCATGGGCCGATTCTGGAGCAGGTATTATACCTTCACTTTGAGCAAAAATCATAGCCGCTTTGAAGATACTGTTTTGCAAGACTGTTGTAGCTTCTAAAAGACCATCATGGTAAAGTTGGCTAATAATAGGAGATTCACCATGATAACGTAGCCCGCCTGCGTGAATTCCACTTGGAGTGAAGTCGTGTCCCAAAGTGTACATTTTTAACATAGGCGTTAAACCTGCTGAATCACCATAATCGTAAGCAAACACTCCTTTGGTTAAGGTGGGACAAGCAGCCGGTTCAACAGCAACTAATCGCACCTTATTTCCTCGTAGTTTATCTGGAATAAATGGTAAAGCAATACCCGCGAAATTACTGCCTCCTCCACAACATCCTATAACAATATCAGGATAATCATCAACCATTTCCATCTGCATTTTCACTTCCTGCCCAATAATAGTCTGGTGCAGACATACATGATTTAATACGCTTCCCAGTGAGTAATTAGTATCATCTCTGCTTATAGCATCTTCCACTGCTTCACTGATTGCCAAGCCAAGGGTTCCAGGACTATCTGGTGTTTTTTCCCGGGCCAACCGTCCAACCTCGGTAAATGGACTGGGACTGGACACACATTTTCCACCATAGGTTTCCATAAATATACGCCGGTAAGGTTTTTGTTCAAAACTCACCTTAACCATATAAACCATAGCCTCAATATCAAAGAGTTTGCATGCCAGGGATAAAGCTGTACCCCATTGACCTGCTCCCGTTTCTGTCGTTATGCGTTTTATCCCCTGTTGTTTATTGAAAAAAACCTGAGGTAACGCCGAATTCAACTTGTGACTGCCAACTGGACTGACTCCTTCGTATTTGTAGTAAATACGACACGGTGTATTAATAGCTTTTTCTAGACTACGTGCCCTGAATAGCGGCGATGGTCTCCACTGTTTAAATAATTCTCTTACTGCATCAGGTATTTCAATATACCTTTCGGTGGATACTTCCTGCGCTATCAGCTCTTTGGCAAATAATGGTTCAAGATCAGCTGGGGTCAGGGGCTTTTTGGTTTTGGGATTTAATCCCGGTGTCAGTGGATTAGGCAGGTCTGCCTGGACATTATACCAGAATTTTGGCAGTTTATCCTCCGGCAGAATAATCTTGGTAAGCTCATCTCTTCTCATCTCTGCTTCTCTCCTCTCAGCTATATTAAATTTAAATATCTTTTACAGTTTAACATAGTAATACCATTCGAACAAGTAAAAAAAGCGGTTCTCCAAACACTTCAACAAATTATTTATCAGATAACTTTTAATTTGTTTAAAGAAGTCTCCCACTTTTTGCATCTGTCTCCCCAGTAGGCCAAGATTTTTTCATCTCTTTTAATACACACAATTTCACACAAATTCGGGCAGCCTTTGCATTCAAAACTGCTGGATTTAAATTCACCTTCAACAATAAAATCATCACCCTTAAAAACCGTAGGTTTCCCATACTGTTCCACATATTCTTTAGCAAGTAAAGCAGAACCAATTGCACCCATAACTTCATAATAATCAGGAATAAATACTTCTGCTTTTAACATTTTTTCAAAGGCTTTTTTTAACCCAACATTGGCGGCTACTCCACCCTGAAAAACTATAGGCTCTTGTATTTTTTTACCCTTGCCCACATTATTCAAATAATTTCTAACCAGGGCTTCACATAAACCCATTAATATATCTTCTACGGGATAGCCCATCTGCTGTTTATGAATCATGTCCGACTCGGCAAACACTCCACACCTACCCGCAATCCTTACCGGCTGTTTACATTTTATCGCCCGTTCACCAAACTCTTCTATAGGAATATTTAGTCTTAATGCCTGCTGGTCTAAAAAAGACCCGGTCCCGGCAGCACAAACCGTATTCATAGCAAAATCATGTACAATTCCATCTTTTAATAGAATTATTTTAGAATCCTGTCCACCTATTTCAATAATGGTTTTGACATTATTGTAAAGAGATGATGAAGCAACCGCATGAGATGTAATTTCATTCTTAACTACATCAGCCCCAACTAAAATAGCTGCCAGATGCCGCCCACTGCCAGTAGCTCCAACTCCCCTGATTTTTATGTCCTGCCCTTTATTACTGTCTTTTATCCTGACATACCCTTCTTTTATTGCCTTAACCGGATTGCCCTGGGTACGCAGATAGATTTTATCTTTTATCTGGCCATCCCTATTGATGAGAACAAATTTACTGCTTACTGATCCTATATCAATACCAAGATAAAAATGCATTTATTATACTCCTCCTTCACCAATATTACTTTAGGATACTAATTTTTTTCTCTGCAGCATTTCTATAAAGGCCTCCAATCGAGTATAGATTCCAGCATTTCCTGAATGCTCATCAAAATATAGCGTCATACAGGGAATGTTTTCTTCATCACTTACTCTTTTAAGAATAGTTTGGGCTACTATTTCCGGCATGCAGGTAAGCGGCCCGATTTGGATTATTCCATCAAAGTTTTGCCTGGCAAAATCAACTGTAGCACCAACTGTTTCCAGACCATGCCCTCCAACCCAGTAGTTTAGATAAGGTTGGGCACAATCTACAATATGCTGGTGATTTGATTTTCTTACTAAACCACCCAGAAGATGCTCGTTCACCCATTTAGTTAAAGATATAGAACAGCTTACATCAGCATTCAACCAACCTAACTGCTTTGCTATACTATAATTTGCATATGGCTCTAATACTGTATATATTTCCCCTACCAGCCCAATTTTAAGCAATTCTAATCCATTTTGAGGAATTTTACTGAGCTCTTGTATGGTTTTATTTTTAACCTCATTAATTTCTTTTTTGCTAAGTGCCTTGTCTATGTCTAACAGCCCTTTATAATATAACTTTTCCACCAGATTTTTATCCTGTGCCCGTGGCAAATAATATTGAAATCCATTTTCCAATTCTTCCACTGATGAAAGTTTATACCAGGCAAGATTAAGCGCTTTTAAAGCCTCCCAAAGAGTAACTTCTTTTCCCAAGGCTTTTACTTGTTTTATCAATTCTGACAACCTAAAGTCGGGGGCTTCTAAAATAACCATTTGAAAATCGTATCCAATATCGCTTAAAATGTCTCTTTGAACTTGAGAATAATATCCAAACCTGCATGGCCCCCACCCTCCAGCCATTACTATAGTATTTGCTCCATTTTCAATGGATTCAATAAAATTCCCGATATTAATTTTTAATGGTAAACAGGCAAATTCCGGTGAATACTTAACTCCCAGTTCCAATGTCCTATTGGTAATTGGTGGTGGTGGTATCACATCCAATTTTAACGCTTCAAGTAGTGCTTTAATTGCTATATGAGCATTACCCATGTGAGGAAATGTTACTTTCATTACCACAGCGCCTCCTTCTTCTCAACATATCACAAAAGGCCTCTAAACGAGTAACCAGACCACCTTCTCCGGTATGTTCATCGATTGTCATGAGCATAAATGCCTTATTTCTAACTTTTCTTTCAATGATTTCTCCTATGAGGGAATCAGGTCCACATCCGAAACAGGCAACATAGATTATTCCATCTATATCATCCCTTTTACTCATATAAAGAGCACTTCCGACCATCTTCCGCCCCAGAGTCCAAAAAATTCTTTTGGGCATAGTTGCTGCTTCTTGTTCAATACTTTGTTTATCTAATGATTCCGGCAGATGCACTTTACAGCCAAGTGCTCGCAACCGGTTTATAATGTTCATGCTAATGCTTTCATCATAAAGTGCATATCCGTGTCCCAATACACCAATATTTAAATCATTATCATTTTTAATATCCTGTTTATCTCCTTCCCAAATCTTGATTGCTTCAGCCATGGTATAACCTTCATTAGTTAGTTTTTTGCAGATAGTAAGCTCTTCAAAAGCGTGTTTATACGCTCTGTCAATAACTTTAATATTGCTGGTGAATATTCTTCCGGTTTTTCTTATTTCTTGTTTTACTAACCTATTGCCCTTACTAAAATCTACCAGGGTATCAATTACTGTTGGCAGATCTGGTATAGCTGCTTTTACCATGTCAGGAACACCCATAAATTTTGGACAGATGTAGCTTCTTTTTTCTATACTAACGATCCGGGGGAGAAAGATATAATCAAGTTTACAGTTACATAGGTCTTTAATATGACCAAGATACACTTTCATTGGAAAACAAATCTCATCCACTGCCGCTTCAATTCCCTGCTCTATTAAAAAGCGATTAGTTTCTGCAGAAGTTACAACATCAGCTCCAATATCTAAAAAAAAGGTCTTCCACATAGGATAATGATAGTAATAGAAAAGTCCGTGTGGTATTCCTACTCTCTTCATTATTTTAGCCTCCTTTTTTTTTAAATGCCGGGCCCGGCTGCCTCCTGGAATCCTGGGGATGTAGAATTTCAGGTCGTACATCCTGTACCGGCACCGGTGACCGCATTACTATACTTTTTAAGGCCCGGTAGTTAAATGGAATTAACGGCCATAAATAAGGTACATTAAAGGATTTTGTACCTGCTGTTAAAAGCAGTACTAAAAAACTAGAAATTATTAATCCTGATAACTGGAAAAAACCGGTGGCAATTAAAATAAAAAGCCGCAGCAGCCGGTTAG
>CAYZYO010000095.1:0-8876 GCA_964482585.1 uncultured Syntrophomonadaceae bacterium
CCCGACATTTATCAACAATCTATCAGCAGAACGAAGCCAAAGGTTGCAGCGGGCAATAGCATTAAAATCGGCCTGGAATTTTACCAGCCCGTTTTCTACATTAAGTTTATCATAACCCAGTTGTTTTAGTTCGTTGGCTACTATAGATTCCAGGCCAAAAGCGCTGGTTGCTATAAGATCAATCTGCTTCATATTTCCAACTTTCCATTTTCCAACTATCCCCTAATATACTTTATCTCATTAATAAATGCAAGTTTTAGCAATTCTTATAATGGTATATCAATGGTATAATCATCAAAAGGGGTGATCTGGTGACTGGAGAAATAAAGATACAGGTATTAAAAGATACAATTAAAAAGATTCATGATCTCAGGCAGTTTAATCTTCCGGTTATACAAAAAACTATTGATGAATACGAAAAAGCTGATGTAGATACGGTTTTTATCGATCAGCAAAAAACCCAGCTGCAGAAAGTAAATTCCAGGATAAACGAGCTTGAAGCTAAACGTAACCGGATCATTAAAGAACTAATAGAGAAGGCTGATATTTAGACTAAACGGTTGCTGAATGTAAAAACCTTAATTATACAATATGCATAAATACTATAAACAACATCTATCTCATGTGGATAGATGTATATTTTTACCCGACAAGGTCCTATAAATTAAAACAAAATAGGACAAACATCTCATAAAATTTAGCGAATATTATAATATACAAAATAAGTCCTTTAGCTCATGGGAAATAAAAATTTTTACTATAAAATCTAATATAGAAATAATTACTCTAAATTAATCAGGAGGTGACCGGATTTGTTAAATATAGTTGAAAGGTTAGTAAAAGAAGAACAGGGACAGGGGATGGCTGAATATGGACTGATACTTGCGGGGATAGCGGTAGTAGTTATAATTGCAATAGTTGCTTTAGGTGGAAGGATAACCGAACTTTTTGATAGTATTAATTTTACAGATTTAGGAGAGGGCGATGGTTAAAGATTGCTAGAGTCAGCCCTGCTTATTTAAGTAGGGCTTATTTTTTACTTTCAAGGTGATTCAATATGTTTTTAGATATTTGTCTTTTAGGAATATTACTGCCCGCAGTCTTTTATGACTTAAAGGAACGGCGGATTCCCAACTGGTTAATTATAAGCGGGTGGGTTTTAGCCAGCATTTATTATATTAATCTTAATGGTTCCTGTGGTCTATTATTCTCCGTTAAGGGCTTTATAACTGGTATTTTGCTATTAATTATACCTTTTGTTATGGGAGGTATAGGTGCTGGTGATGTGAAACTCCTGGGCCTTATAGGTGCTTTTAAAGGCAGCAGTTTTGCTTTTGGCACTTTTTTGGCTATGGCTTTATGGGGCGGACTTATGGCCATCATTATTCTTATGCTTAACCACCAGTTAAAAACTACTCTTCAAGGGCTTGGCAGTGCAGTTATGCTTACTCTTTTGCGGGTAGACAAGTTTTCCAATGCTGTGCCCAAGGCCGAGTTAAGTAAGACCTATCCTTATGGATTAGCAATATTTTTAGGTGTTTTAACCATTTATTTTAAAGGCTGGTGCTGGTGATGAGTTTTATAAGGGGTTTTATCAAGAAAAATAGTGGCCAGGCACTCGTAGAAATGGCTCTAGTTCTACCGTTACTGATTATTTTGTTGATGGGGATTTTTGAAACCGGTAGAATTTTTGGAGCCCAGCTGGTTTTGAATGATTTAGCCAGGCAGGGAGCTCGTTATGGAGTGGTGGGACATACTGACACTGAGATATACACTACAATAACCAGTGAATGTGCCTGGCTAAATCCGACTGATATTAATGTTACTATTTTTCCAGCTTTTGCCGAGAGACAAAAGGGTATTTCCTTAAATGTAAAAGTAGACTATCCCCTTGAACTTATGACCCCGTTTAGCTCCAATCTGTTTTCGAATCCACTACCATTGTCGGCTGAATGCCTGATGAGAATAGAATAGGTATGTATTAGGAGGCAAAAGGTGAAAAAAAGCTTAGTTTTTTTTTCTAGTGAAAAAGGTGCTGTCACAATATTAATTGCTTGTATGATGACAGTATTAATTGGTTTTTGTGCCCTGGTAACCGATGTGGGTTTAGTATTCTTTAACCGGGCAAAAATGATAAATGCTATGGATAGTGCAGTCTTAGCAGGTGTTCAGGAATTGCCGGATCAGGAATCAGCTCTTAATATAGCAGAAGCTTATGCGCAAAATAATGGACTTTTAACTACCGAATACTCCTTTCAGGTAAGTGAAGAAAATAAGACTATCTCTGGGAATGCTAATAGGGAAGTAAGTCTATTATTTGCTAAAGCCCTGGGTTATGCCAGCCGTAGTTTGACGGTAGCAGCAAAAGCTAAGATAGCTCCAGTTTCTGCCGTGAGAGGAGCAGTTCCCTTTGGTGTTCTGGAAAATGATTTTTCTATAGGGCAGGAAGTAGTATTAAAAGAAGGAACAAGTAATAATCTGTACCCGGGGTGGTTTGGAGCATTAAGGCTAGGTGGGTCAGGTGCTGATATATACCGGGACAATATTATGTATGGTTATCCTGAAGAGATTGTAATAGATGATGTGGCCGGAATAGAAGTTGACCTGGAATCTGGAAATATGTCGGGACCAACTATGGAGGGAATCAATAACCGGATAGACCAGTGTAATCATGTACCTCCATGCACTATAAATTCATATGTAGAGGGTTGTTCCCGGATCTTGATTGTCCCTATCATAAATATTGAAGCAACCAATCCGGCTGGCCGGCCCAGTGATGTGCGCATTATCGGTTTTGCTGCTTTTTTTGTTGAAGAATACATTGGAAGTGGAGTTAATAATGAAGTCCGCGGTCGTTTTATTAATTATGTGATTCCAGGTAAAACCCACGAAGGTATAGGTGATTTTGGATTATATACAGCAGAGCTTTGTGAATGAGGGAGGGTTCTTTTATTGTTTAAAGGGGCGAGGAAATACTGGTTAATAGCCATTATTTGTGGACTGGTAGGTTCATTTTTGTTTTACAATTACATGCAGGAGCTAAAATCCCGTTATCTTCCAGATGATCTAATAGGGGTAGTTCAAGCCCGGACAGCGATTAGCAGTGATACTATTATCACTGCGGAACAGGTTGAAGAAAAACAGCTTCCGGCCAAATATGTTCATCCTGATGCTGTGGCCGAAGCAAAAACAGCAATAGGGAAAATCACTACCACAGAAATTGCTGCCGGAGAGGCAGTATTAAAGCAAAACCTGCTTTCAGCGGAAGATAAAGCTAAGCGGCTAGCTTATACCATCCCTGAAGCAAAAAGAGCGGTATCAATACCAATAAATAATGTAAGCGGGGTTTCCGGTTTTATTAGACCAGGGGATAAAGTGGATATTATAGCAACTGTTGATGTATCTTCCCAGGGGACTGAGAAAACAGGCTTTAGTGTTCTTATCCTGCAGGATATCGAAATACTGGCGATTGGTCTTGATCCGGATATTATAGACCCTTCTGATAATTCGGTGGGCAAAACTATTACCCTTGCTGTATCAATCCACGAAGCTCAGCCATTGGTTTTGGCATCTGAAAGAGGCAGCTTAAGACTGCTGCTGCGGTCTCCAGTAGATAAATCTAAAACCAATCTATTACCATATCAGCTTAAGGATTTTTTGAATTAGTTGGAAAGTGGAAAGTGGAAACTGGAAAAAGAGTTTCCCTGTAGAGAAGACTTCAAGCCTCCGGCTTGATTGTCTATTATTCCCTCGCAGGGGAGTTCTCCCGTTCATACGAGCAACCTGGTTTTACACAAAATTCTCGATTCTATACACTATTAAGATACTGAGGCGATTATTTATGAAAAGAATTAAGGTAATACTTGCAGACCATAACGAAAATACCCGGAACACTATCAGACAGATGCTGGAAATAGATAGATCAATAGATGTTGTAGATGAGGCTGCCGATACTAAAGAACTACTTGATAAAGTAAAAATGACAGAACCTGAAATTGTTATTATTGATGTCAGTATGCCCGAGATAAATGGAATGGAGGCGGCACACCAGATTTCTCTGCAATATCCCCAGGTTTCTGTAATATTGATCTCTATTAATGATCAACCACATAATTTTAAACAGGCAATGCTTGCAGGGGCCAAAGAATACCTTATTAAACCTTTTTCTCCTGATGAAATTAATTCGGCAGTAAAACAGGTGGCCAGGTTAAATAGAAAGCGCAAAAAACAGGCGGATTCAGGTGCGGAAATTAAAATTAATGAACCTCCACAGGCGAGGAGTAAAATAATTAGTGTTTTTGGAACTAAAGGAGGAGTAGGTAAGAGTATAATCTGCACAAATCTAGCGGTAGCATGTGCTCAAAAGTATAAAAATAAGGTTGGTATAGTTGATCTTGATATCCAGTTTGGAGATATTAGTATATTAATGAATGTTAACCCCCGCAGGACTATATCGGAATTTATGCAGGAAGGTGATGAGGCAGGTAAAGATTTGCTTGAGGACTATATTTATGAAAGAAACGGAGTGAATATACTTGCAGCACCTAATAAGCCTGAATTAGCAGAATTGGTAACTGCTGACGGGGTGAAAAATATCTTAGACCTCTGCCGGGAGATAAACTATTATACTTTTATTGATACTCCCTCTTATATTGATGATATTACCCTTAATGCATTAGAAATGTCGGACATGGTATTGTTAATTATAGCCCTTGACCTTCCTACAATTAAGAACGTAAAAAAAGGTATTGATGTTTTACGTTCTTTACAGTTTCTTTCCAAGACCCGGCTTATACTTAACCGGTCATCAGGTGTAGCTGGTATAGAGGCTAGAGATGTCGAAAAAATACTGGATATGAAAATCCGGGCTGAAGTACCCAGTGATGGCAAATTAGTTTTATCTTCTGTTAACCGTGGTATTCCATTTATTAAAATGAATCCCAAAGCCCCGGTTTCTAAAGGGATCATGAAGGTATTAGAAATAGTAGATTAAATATAAACAATAGAATACAAGAAGGAAGGTGAATAGATGTCCCTTTTAAGCAGGCTAAAAGCCCAAAATGGAGATACAGAGATTTCTTCTCCCGGCAAAAAAGAGTCCGGGATGAATCGTTTCCAGGACCTGGTATATAGAGTTCACCGGGAAATAATTAAGGAAATGGGAACTGATTTATTTAATAAAGAAGATAAAGAGTATAGCAGTAAAATAACAGAACAAATACGGTCAATAAGTCAATCATTTATTGAAAGTGAATCCGAATTTCTTACCCGTAACGATCAAGAAGAAGTAATTTCTCAGGTACTGGATGAAGTTTTTGGTTTTGGGCCTATAACCCCGTTACTAAAAGATACTGGTGTTTCTGAAATAATGGTAAATGGCCCCCATAAAATATATGTAGAAAAAAAAGGCAAAATCGAGCATACTAAAATAGTTTTTAGAGATAATAACCATCTACATACAATCATTGAGCGGATAATATCCCCTTTAGGACGGAGGCTGGATGAAAGTATGCCGATGGTAGATGCTCGCCTTCCTGATGGTTCCCGGGTAAATGTAGTTATTCCTCCACTCGCTCTAAACGGTTGTGTCTTGACTATTCGTAAGTTTTCCTCCCAACTGCTTAAAATAGAGGATTTGATAAGAAATCAGACGTTAACGGTTCAGATGGCCCGGTTTTTGGAAGCCTGTGTCAAAGGCAGGTTAAACATTGTGGTTTCTGGAGGAACAGGAGCAGGTAAAACCAGTACGTTAAATATTATTTCCTCTTTTATCCCCTCCGGGGAAAGAATAATAACTATCGAAGATTCAGCTGAATTAGATTTACATCAGGAACATGTCATATCAATGGAAACCAGGCCGCCAAATATAGATGACAAAGGCGAAATATCTATCAGGGATTTAGTGAGAAATTCGCTGCGAATGAGACCTGACCGCATTGTTGTCGGGGAAGTAAGGGGAGGAGAAACCCTGGACATGCTGCAAGCTATGAACACTGGACATGATGGTTCATTAACCACCGGTCATTCGAATTCTCCCCGGGATACTATTTCCAGGCTGGAAACCATGGTTTTAATGGCAGGTATGGATATACCAATTAAAGCGATAAGAGAACAGATATCTTCAGCGATCAACCTGATTGTTCATCAGAGCCGGCTCCAGGATGGATCTCGTAAGATTACCCATATTACAGAAGTTCTAGGAATGGAAGGTGATGTAATAACCATGCAGAATATATTTGTATTTGATATCCAGGGAATTGATCAAAAAGGAAAAGTAGTAGGCAGACACCGGGCTGCTGGATTAAAGCCTAAATGCCTGGAAAAACTAGGTTCCATGGGCATTGTTCTTCCAGACAGTTATTTTAGTCCGCCTGATGATTAAATGTTAATTAATGTTTATGAAAAGTGAGGTTTAGCTACAGTGGAATTGGCCATTTGTATTGCGTTTTTCGGGATGGTTTCTTTAATGGTTTTATGTGTACTGAAAGTATTGACCAGGCATGATCTTTATCAGCAGAGGCTCGATATGTTAAAGGAACCCGGGATTGAAGTAAAAACAGTTCGTTTTCATTTTCATATTAAGCCGTTAATAAAAAAGATATCTAGATTATTTGCAACTCGTTCTTTTACAGAAAACATCCAACTGCAGTTAACCAGTGCGGGAATTCCTCTTAAAGCAGAAGAATATATTACTTTATGCCTGTTATTGATTATCTTATTTCCAACGTTATTGTATTTATTGGCTCAAAACCTCTGGCTTTCAATAGCTATGATAATTGGTGGAGCTTTAGCACCGTCAATCTATCTTAAACATAAAAAAGATACCCGGCGGCAGACTTTTAACCAGCAGATGGGAGATGCACTGATTATCATGGCTAATGCCTTAAGAGCAGGATTTTCATTTCAACAGGCTATGGATACTGTAAGAAAGGAATTGCCACCGCCGGTATCTGCAGAATTTACCTGGACTTTAAAGGAGATGAATCTAGGCTTCAGCCTGGAAGAAGCCTTACTAAACCTTGGAAGAAGAGTTGGGAGTTCAGACCTGGATATGATTATTAGCGGAATTATCATTCAAAGACAGATCGGGGGGAACCTTGCCCAGATATTGGAAAATATTTCCGCAACTATACGGGATAGAGCCCAGATAAAACGTGAAGTCAAAGTGCTTACTGCCCAGGGAAGATTATCCGGATTAATAATAGGAATTTTGCCTATAATTTTAATGTTCATTATGCTTATTATTAACCCGGAATATTTTAATATAATGATAACAGAAACTATAGGGAAAGTTTTATTATTTACAGCAGGAATTCTTGAAATTATTGGATTGATAATTATACAAGCGATTACTAATATTGATTACTAATTATAACTGTAATAATAAATTCTTTAGAAAGTGAGAAAATATGGATATTATTATTTCGGCTTTTTCAGGTATCGTAATATTATTTCTTATACTTGGCATTATTTATTCCCTTAACCGTAATAAAATAATAATTATGGAAAGATTGAATAATTATACCCGGGAGCCTGATAATATTTTGCTCCATCCAGAATTGGCTGAGCCATTTAAACAGAGAGTGGGTAAAATCATTTCTCATTTCTTCAATTTAATATCCAACAAAATAGTTCCCAAAAATAAAAAAGAGACTTATCAAAAAAGGCTGCAGGCTGCTGGGACCCCCTGGGGATTAACGGCAGATAGCTTTATAGTTATTAAATACCTGATTATTTTTTTATGTATTTTATTTGGCATAATACTTCACAATATCTTTTGCTTGGCTATTTTATTAATAGCGGGTTTAATAATACCAGATTTATTTCTCAGGGCGAATGAAAATAGGCGCAAAAATCTTATTATTAAAAGCCTTCCTGATATTCTGGACTTATTAAGCGTAAGTGTTGAGGCAGGCCTCAGTTTTGATAGCGCATTGCAAAAGGTAGTAGAAAAATCTCAAGGGCCTTTAATTATAGAATTTGAAAAAGTACTTAAAGAAATAACTATGGGTAAACAACGAAAAGAAGCCTTAAGAGATATGGCAGAAAGGGTAGATATAGAAGATATAACTATATTCATCAGTTCTATAATACAGGCTGATCAATTAGGAGTTAGTATCACTAATGTCCTGAGAGTTCAATCAGCCCAGGTGAGGAAGAACAGGAAGATGAAAGCAGAGGAAAAGGCTCAAAAGGCACCGGTAAAGATTCTAATTCCTTTGTTACTATTTGTTTTTCCAACAATTCTTTTAATCTTACTGGGTCCAGCTTACTTAAATTTTATGAACGCGCTGGGGTAAAGCAGTAGCGGAAATAATTATGCTTATTTAATTCCACTGCAAAACTAAGTGTTTTATCCATCATAAATTGTAGAGGAGACTTCAGTCTCCTCTACAACACCGTTACTAGGCTGCGAGAAGATTAAAGTCTTCTCTATCTTCGATGTGAGAATTAGGGTTTTGCAGTAAAATCTTGTTTGAATTACTAAAATCTTTCTACATATATTAGCAGAAAAATAGACAGACTAATAACAGGTAATTTAGTTTTCCATTACTATTAGTATTATTGAGTCACCTCTTTATTTTTTCACAAGTGGTTGTGTTCTCCGGATAGGAGAGGTTAATTAGTATTTGCATTATTATTCAGAAGTAAAAGTGAGATAAAGGCTGAAGCTCAAAACATGTTTTTAATTATGCAAAACTCTGGATTTGCAAAAAAAGCACATAATATAATAAATTGCATGAAATAGCAGTTATTTATGGCTTTTTAAAATTATATATTGAATTTGTGTGAATATATATATTGACAATTAGTAGAGGCGATGATAAGATAATTCTTGCGCGTGAAGCAAAAGCCAAGCGGGCAAAGATCTTGAT
>CAYZYO010000096.1:0-8718 GCA_964482585.1 uncultured Syntrophomonadaceae bacterium
ATCAGCATCCTATCCGGATTATTTTTATAAAATTGTCTTAAGGCTATTTAACAGTTTTTTTAAAAAAAAGAAAAGTACTTAACCTGAGTCGACATTAACCAAGCAGGGAGAATCAATCCCTGCTTGATTTATTTGAATGTAGTCAAAGTGAAAAGCATATATATATATGACTTATTTTTTTTACTTGTAGAATGGAGGGAAGATGATGTCTAAAAAAAAAGAGGCTATTAGTAAAGCAATGACTGATTTTTTAGAGATTCCAAGAGACCTGATATTTGACCTTCCCAAACTAACAATAATAGGAAAGACTGAAATATACCTGGAAAACCACCGGGGTATAATTGAATACAGTCTTACCCGTATTAGAATAGGTCTTAGCCGTGGATTTTTGCAGATAGAGGGTCAAGACCTGGAAATAAAAGCATTAATGCCGGATGAAATGAGTTTATCTGGAGAAGTGCATTCAATAAGATATATTGATTAGATTGGAGGGAATATATGTCTAATAGGCTTTTTGAACAGGTCGGCGGTGTTATTAGTGTTATTCTCAAAGGTAAAAACCAGGAAAGAATTATT
This sequence comes from uncultured Syntrophomonadaceae bacterium, assembly GCA_964482585.1. Taxonomy (GTDB): domain Bacteria; phylum Bacillota; class Syntrophomonadia; order Syntrophomonadales; family Syntrophomonadaceae; genus CAYZYO01. The sequence continues at coordinate 577 of CAYZYO010000096.1, forward strand.
AATATGGCTCTTGCCCGGGGTATTTATATCTGGAATATTAAAAAAACTGATGAAGGCATGCATCTTAGGGTAAGATCTAACGGATTTGAAGCTCTAAAAAATATAAGCGATGAAAACGGGTGTGTTTTAGAAATCAAAGATAAAAAGGGACTACCATTTTATAAGAATATTATAAAACGGCGTTTAGGTTTTATTAGTGGAGCATTAATATTTATTGGGGCATTATATTTATTATCTTCATTTATTTGGTTTATTGAAATTAGTGGAAATAAAACCGTTGATAAGAGCCGCATATTAGTTGCTGCTGCCAAACAGGGGGTGTACCAGGGTGCTGCTAAATGGAAATTCAACCGGAATGAGGTTGAAGAATCCCTGCTTCGTGAATTAAGTGAATTAACCTATATAAAACTCGATATTAGTGGGGTGAAAGCTAAAATTGAGGTAGTAGAAAAAATTTTGCCCAGGAATGAAATCACAGGACCTTGCCATATAGTAGCGGCAAAAGATGGCGTGATTGATCAAGTCCTGCTACTGGATGGTGAAGCCAAAGTGAAAGAGGGAGATGTTGTAGCCAGAGGAGATATTCTAATATCAGGTATAGTTGTTCCCCAGAGCAGTCCGTATATTACAGGATTAGAGGATATAGACCTGGAACCTTATACTGTGAGAGCCAGGGGGGATATAAAAGCACGGGTATGGTATGAAGGTTATGGTGAATGCAAACTTAAATCAGAAAAAACTATTTATACTGGTAAACAAGCAAGAAAAATATATATTGAAACACCCGGTAAGAATATTATTATTAAAGGCGGACAAGCCAGTCCATTTCAGTTATCCAGCGAGAAGACTACTAGAAAAGTTATCAAAACACCGGTTGGAGAATTTGGAATCTGTACAGTAACTTTCCAAGAACAAGTTAAGGAAATCATAGAGTATTCTGAAAGTGAGGCAGTTGAAATAGCCAAGGACAAAGCAATTAAAACAATTATATCCAAAATGGGACAAAAGACAATCAAAGATTCGAAAACTGAAATTATATCATCTCCTAGTGATCCTATATTAAGAGTAAAGGTATCTACAGAAGCAATTGAAGATATTGCATCAGCAGAACCTATAATTGTAGGTGAAAATAGTAATTAGTTATATTCATGTGATATAATAGCTTAGAAATAATGAGTTTATATGAACTAGGAGGATTATTTTTTGGTTGAAAAAGAAGAAAGGATCTCTATAACCGACAATACAAAAGCGGCTATTTTTTTTGGGACAGGCGATGTTAATTTTAAACATATTAACAGTATCTGCAGAGCTGATATATTAGCAAGGGGAGCAGATATTTTGATTAGAGGTAATAAAGAAGATGTAGATTATGCCTGTGAACTTCTTAATCGGCTTATCGACATTGTAGATAATGAAGAACAATTAAACATTAACGATATAAACTATACAAATACTCTCCTTAAAAGGGGCGAAAACATAACCCATCATGAGATTGTAACCGGTACTATTTTTACTACTACAAGAGGTAAAGCTATTAAGGCCAAAACCCTGGGTCAAAAACGGTATATACAAGCTATGATCAGGGATGATGTGGTTTTCGGAATTGGGCCTGCGGGTACAGGTAAGACTTATCTGGCTGTAGTTATGGCTGCTCGTGCACTTAGAAATAAGGATGTTGAAAGGATAATGCTGGTAAGACCAGCTGTAGAGGCTGGAGAAAAGCTGGGATTTTTACCCGGGGACTTTATTGAAAAAGTAGATCCCTATTTACGTCCTTTATATGATGGGCTTTTTGATATATTGGGAGTTGAGATAACCCAACGTTACCTGGAAAAAAATATAATTGAGATAGCCCCACTGGCATATATGCGGGGGCGTACACTGAATAATGCGTTTATTATACTTGATGAAGCTCAAAACACTACTCCTCAGCAAATGAAAATGTTTTTAACTAGATTAGGTTTTAGTTCCAAAGCGGTTATCACAGGGGATATTACCCAGGTTGATTTGCCCAAAGAAGAATATTCCGGATTAATTGAGATACAAAAGATACTGGGAAAAGTAAAAGGGGTTTCTTTTGAATACCTTTCTAAAGAAGATGTTATAAGGCATCCACTGGTTCAAAAAATAATTGATGCCTACGAAATCTATGAGTCTACAGAGGTAAAAGAAGGGAAAAAGATTATAAAAAAATAGACTTGTTCATAATAGTGGATTATATATACTTAACATAGGGACAGTTACGTTATGCATAAGGAGCTTTTAAATGAAGGGTTTTAATGCGTTAAAATATATTGGAAAAAAAATAAATATTTTTTTTGGTAATCCAAATACCAAAAAGGTTCTTGGTATTTTGCTTTTTTTTTCCGTAACAATTCTTATATTATTCAGTAATTTTGTTCCTAAACAGGTAATGTTAAGACCCGATGAAGTGGCTAAAAGAGATATCCAGTCTAACATCAATGCCGTAATTGTTGATGAAGAACAAACACGTGAACTTAAAGAACAAGCGGTAAGTAAAGTACAAAAAGTTTACCAGGAAGACAAGTATGCTGTTTCCAATACCACCGGTGAAATAAACAATTTTTTTGTAGCAGTTAACGAGATAGTAGAATCCGGTGAGAATCAAAAGGATAAACTTATTAAACTGCTTGACAGTTTAACTACTAAAGAGACTGTACAACTAAAATATTCTTCTGAGCAGCTAGCTGATTATCTTATTTCTGTAACCCCGGAGGATATCGAACAGATGAGATTGGCTTCAATAAATATCGTTGAGGAGTTATTGGCTGATCCTTTGACTGAAGAGGCTTTGAAGGGAGCATATGATGAAATAAATAATCATGCTGATGCATTAGGCTACTCGGTTCAGGCCCAGGAAGTAATCAAGATAATAAGTATTGATGCTATTAAGCCTAATCTAATATTTAACCAGGAAGCTACCGATAAAGCCATTCAAGAAGCGACAGAGGCGGTAGAGCCGGTCAAAAAAACAATCAAGGCAGGGGAGATAATTGTCCGTGAAGGTGACCGGGTTACTGAAGAACAAATATCAATCCTTGAGCAGCTGGGTATTCAGCGCACCCAAAGCTATCCTTTAACCCTTATAGGTACAGGGATATTTGTACTTTTTACTTTTTGGCTTACAATAGAGTTTCTTCGACGGTATTATAAAGAAATTTATAATGATGATATGTTAAAGCTCTTAATAGGGCTTATATTCTTGATAGTATTAATTATTACCCGCTTTTTAACTATCATAGAAATAAGTAACCAGCCTGAGATAAATGCCTTAATAGGTTACCTTGCGCCTGTAGCAGCGGGGTCTATGCTTATTGCCATACTACTGGATAATAGGCTGGCTTATTTTTTTACCATGATTATGGCTTTGTATGTAGGACTTCTGACCGAGGGCAACCAGTTGTTCTATGTCATTACTGCGTTTGTAGGGGGAACAGTTGGAGTATTCCGGGTTTACAAACTCAGTGACACTTCTGATCTGGCGAAAGCAGGTTTATTTATTGGTATTGCTAATATTATTACAATTGCGACCCTTTTACTTATCGGGGAAAATTTAAGTCCGATTATGATTGGGGCAGGAATACTTATTGGTGCGGTAAATGGTATTCTTTCCGCGGTTTTAATGATTGGAGTATTGCCGTATTTGGAGACTGCTTTTTCTATAACCAGTATGATTAAACTACTGGAACTATCAAATCCCAATCATTATCTATTAAAGAGGTTGCTTTTAGAAGCACCGGGTACTTATCACCACAGCTTAATGGTAGGTAATCTTGCGGAAGCATCGGCAGAGTCAATTAAAGCCAATCCATTACTGGTAAGAGTCGGAGCTTACTATCATGATATTGGCAAAGTCAAAAGACCGGATTATTTTGTTGAAAACCAGAGGGGATTCGATAATCCACATGAAAATATAGCTCCGGCTTTAAGTGCTTTAATTATTACTTCTCATGTAAAAGAAGGAGTAGAATTAGCCCGGGAAGCCCGTCTACCCCAGGCAATAATAGACTTTATTGAGCAGCATCACGGGACTAGCCTGGCGAAATATTTTTACAATCAAGCCCTGGTAGAAGACCAGGATGGCAGAATAAACGAGGAAAGTTTTCGCTATGAAGGGCCTAAACCTAAAAGCAAAGAAGTTGCTCTAGTTATGCTTGCAGATTCTGTGGAAGCTGCGGTTAGATCATTGCAGGAACCTACCCCGGAGAAAATCCGAAATATGGTGCAATTAATTATAAAGGATAAATTAAATGATGGCCAGCTGGATTTATCTGATTTAACTTTTAAGGATCTAGATATAATTGCCAGTTCTTTCTGTAAGGTCTTAGAGGGTATCTATCATAAAAGGATAGAATATCCTGAGACAATAGCAAGAGAATACGAAAAAAGGAGAGAAGTAGATGGAAACCCTGGTAATAAACCAGCAGAAAACAGTTGATTATTCTCCCGAGCTGCAGCAGGTTATATTAAATGTTGCTGACGCCGGTGCCAAAATAGGAAATATATCTAAAAAGACCCAATTAAGTGTCCTTATAGTAGATAATGCCTATATTAATGAACTTAATTTAATTTATCGTGGGGTTAATGAACCCACTGATGTTCTTTCTTTTTCCATGAATGAATTAGGTGAAGATGAACCAGATTTTGATTTTCCAGGGGATATAAGTATTCTAGGCGATATTGTTATCTCTCTTGAACAGGCTAAAAAGCAGAGTATAGAATATAGACATAGCTTAGAAAGAGAAGTGGGCTACCTGATTGCTCATGGAATACTGCATCTAATTGGATATGATCATGAGACTGAGGACGAAAAAGCGGTAATGCGTGATTTTGAAGAGAGAATAATGAAAGATGTTGGATTAGTGAGGTAAGAATACATGGGCAAACGCACCTTGAAACACAGTTTTTCAACTGCTGTGGCAGGAATAGTATATGCTTTTTTTAGTGAAAGAAATATGCAGATCCACGTCTTAGCTGCAATGATAGCAGTAATATCAGGATATATTTTAGGTATCAAACGTTTAGAGTGGGGGTTACTATTAATTACTATATTTATAGTTTTAATTGCCGAAATAATTAATACCGCCATCGAAAAAACGGTGGATTTGGTTACTTTGAATTATCACCCCGTGGCTAAACTGGCAAAAAATTTGGCAGCCGGTGCTGTTTTGCTTAGTGCAGTAAATGCTGTTATTATGGCTTTTGTTATTTTTGGTCCTTATTTATTCTAATTTCTTAAGCATTAGGAAAAAATATGTGAAAGAGTGGTTTAAATGATTCCGGAAAGAATGATAGAGATAGCCCATAAGGCACAGGAGAATGCCTATTGTCCTTATTCACAGTTGAAGGTGGGAGCAGCCTTATTAAGTAAAACCGGGAAAATATATCTGGGAACTAATGTTGAGAATGCTTCTTACGGGTTAACTATTTGTGCTGAGCGGGTAGCCTTATTTAAAGCAGTAAGTGAAGGAGATAGGGAATTTAAATCACTAGCTGTTACCAGCAGTAAAAAAGGGTTTATTTACCCGTGTGGGGCCTGTTTGCAGGTGCTTGCTGAGTTTTCTCCGGATTTACTAATAATAACATCTGATGAAAACAATAATTATAATGTGTATAATTTAAAGGATTTGCTGCCTCAGGTATTTAAAATAACCCTTAATTCTTAAGAATTAGGATATAACTTTACTTATTTATGATGGGGGAATAGATTTGAAGTCAGGCTTCGTAAGCATAGTAGGCAGACCTAATGTAGGAAAGTCTACTTTAATGAATACAATAATAGGAGAAAAGATAGCTATTGTAACCGAAAAACCTCAAACTACCAGGACCCGTATTCAAGGAATATATACTTGTGATAGGGGACAGATAGTATTTATTGATACTCCTGGAATTCATAAACCAAAACACCTTCTAGGTGAGTATATGGTAAAAGCCTCGACTCGTACAATAGAAGAGGTGGATCTTATTTACTATATGACTGATGTTACTCGGCCTTTTGGTGGGGGCGAACGCTATATAATAGAACAGTTAAAAGATGCAGCAGTACCTGTTTTTTTACTGGTAAACAAAATAGATTTGGTTAAAGATAATCAGATTCAAGAATTTCTGCAAACTTTTAATAATAACATGTATTTTAGCGAAATAATTTCAATATCGGCTACTTTGGGAACAAATATTGCACTTTTACTGGAAAAGACCTTTCACAATCTACCGGAAGGACCTCTTTATTATCCAGAGGAAGATATGACTGATCAACCTGTATCAGTTATAATCGCAGAATTGATCAGGGAGAAGGCTCTAATTATGACCAGGGATGAAGTTCCTCATTCCCTGGCAGTGGGAATTGAAGAATTTAAAAACCAGCCCCAGGGTAAAATCTACCTTAGAGCAGTTATATATACTGAAAGGGATTCGCAAAAGGGAATTATTATTGGCAAAAATGGACAGATGCTGAAAGCGATTGGTGAGCAGTCCAGAAAAGATATAGAAAAAACCTTGAATTCGCCGGTATATCTTGACCTGTGGGTTAAGGTTAAGAAAAACTGGCGAGATAATGAAATAAATCTAAATCAGCTCGGTTTTAATAAATAGTTTAATACGAAAATAAACGCGTGATGCAGTTACCTTAGATAAGTTGGCCACGCACTGGCGTTTTGGTAAAACCGGAGCAACCGAATAGAACCGTAGAGGCGACTTCAGTCGCCGCCCTTTCATCCTGAATTCCGGCTGGCCGGCGACTGAAGTCGCCTCTACAGTATAAGAATTAGGGGTTAACTGCAGAATTAAAGGTGAATATCTAATTGTTTCAGATACCTATTAAAACAAAAACTAAAAGATATGTGTTCATCTGTGGTTAGTTACCTTTTTGTTTTCATAGGTAGTTGTGGCCTGTGGCCATGGGTGGTTAATTAGAAAAGATAGGTGGGTAAAATGTGTTAGCTTCTTATTTGGATAGCACGAATCTTAAACCTGAGGCTACTGAAAATAGTATTAGAATGCTTTGTGAAGAGGCACTGGGTTACGAGATGGCCGCTGTTTGTATTCATCCATGTCATCTGGCTTTAGCCCATGAGATATTGGCTAACAGCAGTGTAAAACTCTGTACCGTAATTGGTTTTCCTCTGGGTGCAGAGCTTTTATCGGCTAAGGTGTATTCTGCCAGGGAAGCCCTGTATAATGGGGCAGCTGAGCTTGATATGGTAATTAATATTGGAGCGGTAAAAGACAAGGCTTTCCGCAAAATATATAAAGAGATTCAAAATATTTTACTGCTTAAAAATGAGTATCAGTTTACATTAAAAGTAATAGTTGAAACAGCTCTGCTGGATGAACTTGAACTGGCTTACCTTACAGAAATAATAAGCGAGACTAAAGCTGATTTTATCAAGACATCTACCGGGTTTTCCAGCAGGGGTGTAAGTATGCAGGACATAAAAATAATTAAGGCTCATAAAAATGAGGAATTAAACATAAAAGCCAGTGGTGGAGTAAAAAACCTTGATTTTGCTCTTGAGCTTATACAAGCTGGAGTTGATCGGATTGGCAGTAGTAATGCGGGTTACCTGGTAGAGGAGTTCATAAAAAGGGGAGGGCTATAAAGGAGATAGCCTTCGTGTGGGAAAAAAGACTATATCTTCTGATTATAATTTTAGGCCTGTACATTTACCTTATGATTAATCACCCATCTGAGATCCTTAAGTCACTGGGGTATAATAGTTTTTTAGAAATCTATGCCCAAACCGTTTCTGCTGGCGCAGATTGTACAATAATATACAATCCGGGTTTGAGAAAACTGGATCATCCTGTTAATAAGATTAAAATTGATGCCGTATTACCGGGAACTGAAAAAGATTATGATAATATCCTGGATCATTTGCTGGCTGATAATGTAGGAGCCGTAGTGGAGTGTTCTGATTTAGATTCCTGGCATACCAGCAGCAAGGGAATTAAATATTTACATAAAATCAGGGAGAAAGCCTACCGCATTGTTATTTTTGACGGCGGGCATCACCTGGCGACCATTGGGCTAGAGCCTGATATTATCATAATTCCTCAGTTAGCGGGCTAGCGGAGATTTTTATAAAAACAATAAATAAGACTACTAGATTACCTGTTGAAAGA
>CAYZYO010000097.1:0-8575 GCA_964482585.1 uncultured Syntrophomonadaceae bacterium
TTGTAGAAAAATTCTTTACTACAGCATTATGTTCCTTTTCTTCAAGTTGTAACTGGCCTATCATAATTACACCTAAAAACTGATCATTAATAACAATAGGAACAGCCACTTCGACAAAATCCATAGGGCAGCGGTAGATGAACGGCTGGCAATTATGAAAGGCACTAATTCCCGCAAAAGCATCAGATTTTTCGCATTGGATTCTTGTTTTGGAATTTTCCCGCATCTTTGCACAAAATTTACATAAAAGACCATCAGGACAATCAGGAGCAATTAAGGGTTTACCTAAATTATCAGTGATTAATGTTTTAACACCTGTTGCCTCTGTAAAACGAGTTAAAAGATCTTTAAGAAAATCGGGTGACACTAATTCCAAAAGACTTGGGAAATTAATTAACTTGGACATAACCATGCCCCCTCATGTCTCTAAAAACGACATTATACTACAAAATCTACTTGTATTCTATCATACAATAAAAATAATGTTTATATATAAACTAAAAAATCATAATAATCACGCAATAGGTTGGATAAAGAATTACACATTTGATTGTGCGTATTGTATGATGTTCGTTGAATAGTACTTGAACCATCACCGAAAGGAGAATACTTATGTATGGTTGGATGGATAATGTTTTAAGGGTTAATCTTACAGATCGAACGATTAAGACTGAGTTTTTAAATAAGGAAAAGTTAGAAAAGTATTTGGGCGGAAGGGGATTAGCCAGTAAAATGCTCAGCGATGAGATTGACCCTGGTATAGATGCCTTGAGTCCTGAAAATAAGATACTATTTGCCGTCGGGCCTCTTACTGCTGTACGTGGACCTCTGACTGCTCGTTTTATGGTAGTAACCAAAGGACCTTTAACAGGTGCTATTGCCTGTTCCAACTCTGGTGGAACCTGGGGGGCCGAAATGAGACGAGCTGGATATGATGTAATTGTCATCGAGGGAAAAGCAGATGAGCCAGTATATCTATGGATTAACGGCTCGAAAGTAGAAATATGTTCTGCAAAAAACGTTTGGGGAAAAGGGGTTACACAAGCTACCGAGCAGCTTAAAGCAGAGACGAATGAAAAGGCTAAAGTCAGCTGTATTGGACCAGCAGGAGAAAATTTATCGTTGATTTCAGCAATAATTAATGATTATCATCGTGCTGCTGGACGTTCAGGTGTAGGAGCGGTAATGGGTAGTAAAAACCTGAAAGCAGTTGTAGTTAAAGGTGCAGGTAAAAAGGTCCAGGTAGCTGACCCTGATGCTCTAAAAGAAGTAGCTGCAAGATGCAGGGAAAAAATAAAGGAGAGTACAACAACTTCCATGGTATTACCAAAGTTGGGGACTGCCATGTGTGTAGTACCGGTAAACAGCCAGGGAGCATATCTGGTCCAGAACGGACGAAAAAGCTTTATAGAAGATGACAGTGCTATAAATGGTGAAGCCCTGGCTGCAAAATACGTGGTTAAGAACTCCGGGTGTTCTCACTGTATGATCCAATGTGGGAGGGAAACCCGAGTTCCAGATGGTTTATATGCATGTGAAGGTGAGGGCCCTGAATATGAAAGTATGTGGGCACTTGGAGCATGCTGTGGTATTTTAGATCGTTTAGATGCTGTAATAAAAGCGAATCAATTATGTGATGAACTTGGTCTGGATACAATAAGTATGGGTTTGACTATTTCTTGTGCTATGGATATGTTTGATGATGAACTTATACCTGTGGAGGATATTGGCGCTCCCTTAAAATTTGGGGATGCCGCTATGGTAGTCAAGCTGGTTGAAGATACAGGCTATGCTAAGGGATTTGGTGCTAAGCTGGCACAGGGATCTTATAGATTAGCTGAATCTTATGGATATCCCGGGTATTCTTTAAGCAGCAAAAAGCAGGAGATAGCAGCATACGATCCCCGTGGCGCTCAGGGACAGGGCCTGGCATATGCAACATCTAATAGGGGTGCATGCCACTCTAGGGCCAATGTACAGATGCATGAACTTATGGGTGTAAACCCAACGGTTAATCCTCATATCACTGAAGGGAAAGCCCGCTTGGTTAAAGATAAACAGGATTTCTGGAGCACAGTAGATTCTGCAGGTATATGTGGATTTCTATTTTTAGGCATTACTAATCAGGAATTCGTAGATGCACTGACAGCAGTTACTGGAATAAAGTGGGACATGGAATTGGTGCAAAAAACTGGCGAACGAATCTGGAATATGGAAAAATTATTTAATTTAAGAGCCGGTTTGACTGTAAAAGATGATAGTTTACCACCATGCTTTCTTAAAATTAAACCTGAAAACGGACCAACTAAGGGAATGGTAAACAAACTGGATGAAATGCTGCCCGAGTACTACAAGCTTCGTGGTTGGAATGAGGAGGGAGTTCCTACAGTAGGTAAATTACAAGAACTTGGATTGTAAAATAAAGAAGAAAGTAAGGCTGGGAGGGAGAGAAAATACTACAGCCGGGTATACAACTATAAGATCGGACTATATGAGGAGATGATAACGTGGCTAAAAATTTACTCACTTCTGAATCTGTTACCGAGGGACATCCTGACAAAATGGCAGACCAGATTTCGGATGCCATTCTGGATGCCATAATCGGACAGGATCCCTACTGTCGAGTAGCAGCAGAAACGATGATTACTACCGGGTTAGTATTTGTGGCCGGAGAAATTACGACCAGTTGTTATGTCGATATACCCAAATTGATCCGTGATACTGTTTGTGAGATAGGATATACCAGGGCTAAATATGGCTTTGACTGTAATACCTGTGCTGTACTAACCTCATTAGATGAACAGTCTCCTGACATAGCTATGGGTGTCAACAAGGCACTTGAAGCAAAAAGTGGAGAAATGCCTGATGCTGCTGCTGAAGTTATCGGGGCAGGTGACCAGGGGATGATGTTTGGTTATGCTACCAATGAGACCGAGGTTTTTATGCCAATGCCGATACACCTGGCTCATAAATTAGCCAGAAGACTTGCACAGGTGCGCAAGGAAGGCATTATTCCTTATTTAAGACCGGACGGCAAAACTCAGGTTACGGTAGAATATGATAATCACCGGCCAGTCAGGATAGATACTATAGTAGTATCAACTCAGCACAGCCCTGAGGCTGATAATAATTCTATTTCCCAGGATATTTTAGAACATGTAGTTAAAGCTGTTATCCCAGGTGAAATGCTGGATGATAAAACTAAATACTATATTAATCCTACCGGACGGTTTGTCATAGGAGGACCGCAGGGTGATTCCGGATTAACGGGAAGAAAAATTATTGTTGACACTTATGGTGGAATGGCTCGGCATGGTGGAGGTGCATTTTCGGGTAAAGATCCCACTAAGGTGGATCGCTCAGCTACTTATGCTGCCAGATATGTGGCCAAGAACATAGTAGCAGCCGGAATAGCCGATCGCTGTGAGATCCAACTGGCTTACGCTATTGGTATAGCCAATCCGGTTTCGATAATGGTGGATACTTTTGGCACCGGCAAGATAACAGATGAAGAGATTATCAAACTAATCAAAGCAAATTTTGATCTCCGCCCGGCAGCTATTATTAAAGATCTAAATTTGAGAAGACCAATATATAAAAAGACTGCAGTTTATGGTCATTTTGGGAGAGATGAAAAAGGTTTTACCTGGGAAAAGACAGATAAAGCTGATACGCTAAAAATACAGGCAGGTATAGAATAAAATATAATAATTGGGATAGAATTTTAAGCCAATTTATCTTCTGTCCCAATTATTATATTTTTCTGCCCACCTTTAGTAACGTTTTTCCAGCAGCAAGGCAAAGCATTTTTATTAGTGAAACATCTGTTGTGAGCGTTTTGTATAATCCAATTGGCTTAAGGATGACAGTGAAGCCAAAGCCTGAAGTCTCCTCTATGGGTGTAAGAGTGCAATTGTAGAAAAAAGTTATTATGAAGAATCGTTGGTGAAATGCACTTAATAGCATATCCGTTTTTTTGTGATAATCTGTATTTTTTTCCGGAGCTTATCAGATTAAGTATGCAATTAGTCAAAATATGTGCATTCTGGGTATCTATTATGTAAACTATATTACCTTCAATATCAAATAAGGTGCTATATTATACTGCTGGAGTGATATTCAGAACATAATGAATTTTCTATAATTTGATGAAGAAAGAAGTAGTTGCGAGTGCTGATGAATTACCTGGAGAATCAGGTATTTTGGTTAGAGAGGCCAAAGCGATGAAACACAAATTAGAGGAGCAGCGGCTTTAAGAGTTTTCAATGCGCTTTTGCAGAATCTCTTTAAGGTATGTATCCTGCAGTTGTACCATGGCAGTTAGACATGCCTAGTATATGCAAACGTTAAATAGAAGAATTTGGAAAGAGGTGATGGCAAAATCTACAGTTACGAAACAGGCAAGAATGCAAATAAATCTAATTGAGGAGGAATCAGAGTGGAATATTCGGCAGAACAAATTGCACAACTTGTTAGTCAAGTAATGAAGCAGCTAGAAGAAGAACCGGATTCTTTAGTAAATCAAACTCACGATTATTATGATGAACTGGGAAACGGTGGTCTTGAACCCTTTGATACGGATTACAACATGATTGATTACACGGGAAATAAGGAAGATATTTCTCCTTTCCCGCGGATTAATCGTATCCGTAAGCGTGTTTTTGACACAACCCAGGAAATTGAAGTAGACCGGGCTATTTTGGTGACAGAAGCATACAAAATGTATAAAAATGACCCCCAGGTAATAAAATGTGCCAAGGCTACTGCACATATTTTACGCAATATTCCTATTCATATTATGCCTGAAGAACTTATTGCAGGTGAAACTGGATGCATGGGACGGCATGCTGCGATTTATCCAGAATTCTCCTATGACTGGATTTGTGACGAATTGCGTGGCGATAGGATTCCTAAGCGGTCTGAGGACCGTTATGAAGTCTCTGAACATGTAAAAAAAACCTTGTTGGATTTAGAGGATTACTGGATCGGGAATACTGTTGCTGATGAAATTACCGGTGTATTGACGGAGGAAGAGCTTAAAGGTTCGACTTTAGGTCGTCCCGTTTTTACACCTAATCTTTTTTACTTTTACGGTACTGCTCATACTATGCCTCGTTTTGAATTGATACTGGCTGATGGCTTTGGGGGGCGTAAGCAGAAAATTGCTGCAGCATTGGAGAAATGTGATTCTACTACTGGTGAAGGATTAGAAGCCCGTGAAAACTATATGGCCCAGTTAATTGTTTTAGAAGGTGCCAGTGATCATATGAAACGCTATGCAGAACTGGCCCGGGAACAGGCTAATGCTGAAAGAAGTTCTTCACGTAAAAAGGAATTGTTGCAAATCGCTGAAAACTTTGATTGGCTTGCTGAGAACCCGCCTAAAAACTTTTGGCAAGCTATCCAACTATATCAGATGACTGTTTGTATAGGATATATTGAGAGCAATGGGCAGGCTCTTTGTTTTGGACGTTTTGACCAAGTTTTATACCCTTTTTATGAGGCGGATATGAAATCTGGCCGTATAACGAAAAAATTCGCGGCTGAATTAACTGAGGCATGGTCGGTTAAAGTTTGGGAGATGCTTAAGCTGCGTGATGAGATTTCAGCTACACTATCTTCGGAAGCCGGTATGGGTTCTACAGTCACAATCGGTGGTCTTAAACGAGATGGATCGGATGCAACTAATGACTTGACTTATCTAATGCTCGAAGCTCATGCTCATACTCAACTACAGGAACCCTGGCTCTCTGTTCGTTGGCATGTCAATTCACCCTGGGAGTACAAAGTGAAAATTGCCAGTATTCTAAGAGTTGGAACCGGTCTGCCCAAAATATTCAATGACGATGCAACCATCCCTGCTCAGACTGGATCATCAGGCAAACCTCTTGAAGATGCCAGAGAATATGCTGTAGTGGGGTGCGTAGAGTTGGATATTCCGGGTAAAGAGTATGGTGCTCATGATTCTGCTTATATGAGTTGTGCTAAAGTACTTGAAATGGCATTAAATGATGGACGATGCTTGGATTGTGGTCCCAGCTGCACGAGATGGGAAAAATGCGGCGCCATTGGTGGCCGTCTTGGTCCACAATATGGTAGTCTGAAAGATTATTCCTGCATTGAAGATCTGATGGAGGCTTACCGCAAACAAATGGAATATTGGGTAGATAAAATGGTAGCTGTTATCAATGCGTGCGAAATTGGTCAAAGACGCAAAAAACCGCTGCCCTACCTTTCTGCGGTATTTGAGGGGCCATTGGAAAGCGGTAAAGATGTTACTGCCGGTGGAGCCGTATATAATTTTAGCGGTCCACAGGGTGTGGGAATGGCAACTGTTGGCGATAGCTTCTCTTTTATAAACGAAGTAGTATTTAAAAGCAAACAGGTTACTGCTGATCAGATGTTGGATGCTCTGCAAAAGAATTGGGTCGGTTATGAAGATTTGTATACGCTGAGTAATTCCGACAAGATTCCTCATTTCGGTAACAATGATGATTATGCAGATGAATTTACCAAGTTTTCTGCAAAATGTTATGTAGATGCGGTGCATGGTCATATGAATACTCGTGGTGGTAAGATTGTTCCCGGGTTGTTCTCTGTATCTGCAAATGTTGGTATTGGGATGTGGCAAACAGCTACCCCAGATGGTAGATTAGCTATGGAGCCGGTATCCAATTGTCTGGGACCAGTTCATACCAAAGTTGGTTTCCATGACACTACTGGTCCAACTGCTATGGCTATTTCAGCCGGCAAGATTGATCAGCAACGTGCTAGTAATGGGACCCTACTTAATGTACGCTTTTCACCCGGTTGCGTAGCTGGCGAAATAGGCCGCGAAAACTTGATTCGATTTATTGATACCTACTTCCAGCATAAAGGTATGGAAGTCCAGTTCAATATTGTTGACCATCAAACATTGCTTGATGCGCAGGCAAATCCTGAAAATTATAAAGGACTTCTAGTACGTGTAGCAGGTTATAGCGCATTGTTTACCCGCTTGAGCAAAGAACTACAGGATGATCTGATTGGCCGTAATGCATATAGTGCCTTTGATTAAGAAGAATGGTGATGGTTGTAGTAGTTATGGCTGTATTAGAAAGGTGGTGCGAAGCTGGTCCAAGCCCGGCGTATACAAATGAAAGATAATAGGGGAAAAGAAGGTACAATTTTTAATATCCAGAGATTTACAGTACATGATGGCCCCGGCATAAGGACGACTGTTTTCTTCAAAGGTTGTCCGATGAGATGTTTGTGGTGCAGTAATCCTGAAGGTTTGAAGCCATATCCGGAAGTAGCTGTATATAAGAAAGATTGTATCGGTATCGATGTTTGTAGTAGATGTCTACATGCATGTCCACATCAGGATGAACAGGTACTGCAGGTTGAAAATGGATATATCGTAGGCATAGATAGGGATAAATGCCGTAATTGTCTATTTTGTGCTGAGGCTTGCCCTAATAACACCCTTAAAATTTTTGGTAAAAAATATACAGTACGCGAAATAGTAAATATCATAATGGAAGATCGTCAGTTCTATAAAGAAACAAATGGTGGTGTAACAGCCGGTGGCGGAGATCCGATGATGCAGTATGAATTTGTTTGCGAAATGTTTAAAGAGTGTAAGCGTTACGGTATTCATACTTGTTTGGAAACAGAGCTTCACTGTAAGAGGAAGGCGATAGAACCTATGTTCCCGTATACTGATTTATGGATAACTGATATTAAGATGATGGATCCTCAAAAACATAAGCAGTATACCGGTGTGACGAATGAACTCATATTAGAAAATATCAAATTTGTTGTTGAAAGTGGTGCTAAATTGATTATAAGGACTCCTGTTATTCCCGGCTACAACAACGATGATGAAAACATTCATGCTATAGCCCGCTTTGTATCTGAGAAACTGAAAAACAAAATAGTTCAATATCAACTCTTACCCTATCGTTTACTAGGACTGGAAAAATATGCGGCGCTGGGAATCCCTTATCCTATGGGTGAGATAAAGCAACCTGCACGGGAGGATTATGAACCGAATATCCGCCACCTGGTTGAAGTAATGGCAGTATATGGAGTGCCGGCAGTGGCCGGAAGCAATGTGAAATACAATTACTAGTAAAGGGGGATAGCCATGACGAAGGTTAAACAGCGTATCATTCAGGAATCTGTTCCTGGAAAGCAAGTGACTCTTTGTCACATGGTTGCACATTCCGATACTGCACTTCTAGATAAGCTCGGCATAGCAGAGGAATCCGCTGCTGGGATAATGGCAATCACCCCTTATGAGGCAGTTATTATAGCAGCTGACCGTGCAGTGAAAACTGCTGATGTTGAATTAGTAGTAGTAGATCGTTTTACAGGCTCTTTGTTGATAACGGGACATATAAGCGCAGTGGAACCGGCTTTGCGAGAGGCAAACCGTTATCTTACTGAAGTCCTGCATTTTGATTCGACTATTTTTACACACTCTTGATGAAGATTAGTAAATATTATTTAAGGAGGCATTTTATATGGCACAGGAATCATTAGGAATGATTGAAACTAGAGGTTTAGTACCTGCGATTGAAGCGGCTGATGC
>CAYZYO010000098.1:0-8571 GCA_964482585.1 uncultured Syntrophomonadaceae bacterium
AGGTGGAAGAACTGTTGCTTCAGGTGTTGTTACAGCTATTGAAGAATAAGATTGATCAATAGTCCACCTGGATTTATCAGCAGAGGGCTGAGGCCTCTGCTGGGAGGGTCTCACTTGATAATCTTAAACATTGACATAAATGATAGCGTTATGATAGAGTATTGTAGGATTTTTGTGACGGGACGGAGGTGTAGTCAGGGTGAGAGTAGGGATAACACTAGCATGCACTGAATGTAAACAACGTAATTATACAACTACTAAAGATAAGAAAAAACAAACAGAAAGAGTAGAGTTGAGAAAGTATTGTAAATTCTGTAATGCACATACTGTTCATAAAGAGATTAAGTAAATTGGGGATGTGAAATATATTGGCTAAAAATAATGTTTCCGCCAAAAATGAAATAACAATGGCAGGGCGCTGGGCTAATCTTAAGCAGTATGTGGTTAATATTTTCAATGAATTAAAAAAAGTTCATTGGCCCAATAGACAGCAATTAATAGCTTATACTATAGTGGTATTGATTTCTGTTGCCCTGGTGGCACTCATAATATGGTTATTTGATTCGGGAGTGTCGTTAATCTTACAGATGTTATTTGAGAGCTTTGCTTAATAGAGGAGGTGGTTCCAATTAGCGTAGAAAAGCAGTTGGAACAAGGCGAAAATAAAGAAATAGAGCAGAAAGCTCAATTAGATGAAAATATACACCGGGGTGAGTGGTATGTAGTACATACTTATTCAGGATATGAGAATAAAATAAAAGTGGATTTGACTAAAAGAGTAGAGTCCATGAATATGAAGGATAAGATTTTTGATATCATTATTCCTGAGGAGCAGGAAGTAGAATATAAAGGTGGCAAGAAAAAAGTTACCAATAAAAGAGTTTTTCCTGGATATGTTATTGTCAATATGAACATGGATGAGGATTCATGGTATGTAGTTCGACATACACCGGGGGTTACAGGTTTTGTTGGCAGTGGGACTAAACCTATTCCTTTACAGCCTGAGGAAATAGAAAAAATTTTTAGGCAAATGGGCTTAATTGAGAGCAAAGCAAAACACATGGACGTAAGAATTGGCGAAAGTATCAGGGTAAAAACCGGACCATTTACTAACTTTGAAGGTATAGTAAAGGAATTATTACCGGATCGGGGAAAAGTAAGGGTTAATATATCTATGTTTGGCAGGGAAACTCCTGTGGAACTGGATTATGAACAGATAGATAAAATATAAGGGGGGTGAAAACATGGCTAAAAAAGTTATGGGAAAGATTTCGCTGCAAATAGCTGCAGGAAAAGCTACTCCGGCACCACCAGTAGGGCCTGCACTTGGACAATACGGGGTAAATATAATGGGTTTTTGTAAGGATTATAATGCTAAAACTGCCAATCAGGCAGGATTTATTGTACCAGTTGAAATAACTGTGTATGAAGATAGATCCTTTTCTTTTATCTTAAAATCGCCACCAGCTTCAGACCTGCTTAAAAAAGCAGCTAACATTGAAAAGGGTTCTGGAGAACCTAATATTAAAAAAGTAGCAAAGGTTCGCCGGGCAAAACTAATCGAAATTGCCGAAACTAAAAGAAATGAATTAAATGCTAATGATTTAGAGGCGGCAATAAAAATGCTGGAAGGAACAGCTAGAAGTATGGGGATTGAAGTAATTAGCTAAATTGATGTGGGAGGATTTAATCCGCGTAAAACCACAAGGAGGTATTATCTTGAAAAAAGGAAAAGCATATAAAGAAGCAGTTAAAAAATATGATAAATATCAATTACACGAACCACAAGAGGCACTTCAACTAGTAAAGGAAATGTCATCAGCAAAATTTGATGAAACAGTAGAAGTTCATATTAAACTCGGGGTCGATCCCCGGCACGCAGATCAACAGGTGAGAGGTACAGTAAGTCTACCGCATGGTACTGGTAAGAGTAGAAAAGTATTAGTTTTTGCCAAGGGAGAAAAGATAAAAGAAGCTGAAGCATCAGGAGCTGACTTTGTAGGAGGCGAAGAACTGGCTGAAAAAATTAAGAGTGGCTGGTTTGATTTTGATGTCGCGGTGGCTGCACCGGATATGATGGCTGTAGTGGGAAAACTGGGTAAGCTGCTGGGACCAAGAGGGCTTATGCCTAATCCTAAAGCAGGAACTGTGACTTTTGATATTGGACGAACAGTTGAGGAATTAAAAGCGGGTAGAATAGAATATCGTCTTGATAAAAATGCGATTATCCATGTTCCAATAGGAAAGGTGTCTTTTGACCTGAAAAAACTGCAGGAGAACCTTAATGTTTTTATAGAAGCACTTATTAAAGCTAAACCAGCTGCTGCCAAAGGGCAGTATATGCGTTCCGTAAACATTTGTTCTACCATGGGTCCGGGAATAAAGATTAATCCTATTGCATTAATAGCAGCCAATAAGTAAAAATATAAAAAATATAATTAACAAAATTGAAAATAGAGCTGTAGACAGCAGGTGGCGAAAGCTATAATAAATTAATATTTGCCTGCCGAGGTTATGATATATTAAACTGCTCTGGTAGTTTAAAACCTCTGTATTTGTTGTCTGCAGGGGTTTTTTAGATTTTTAGAAAAAATTCAGGCTTTTTATGTATTAGATTATAAAGGGGGTGAAAAAAACATGCCCAGGATCGAAGAGAAACAAAAAATTGTTCAAGAAATAGAACAAAAGCTGCAAAATGCAAATTTAGTTGTATTTACTGATTACAGGGGTATTAATGTTGAAGAAATGACCGATCTTAGAAATAGGTTGCGAGGTCCAGGGGTAGAATTCAAGGTATTAAAAAACACTATGACCGAATTTGCTCTAGGAAACCAGGGTTATGGCGATATAATACCATATATAGAAGGACCTAATGCAGTCCTTTTCAGTAATGAAGATCTAGTTGTTCCGGCAAAGGCTATTTTTGAATTTATTAAACAATACAAAAAACTTGAAGTTAAAATAGGGATAATTGAAGGACAGATAGTATCCGCTGAAAAGATAAAATTTCTAGCAGATCTACCTTCGAAAGAAACTCTTCTGGCACAGGTTGTTGGCACTATGCAGGCTCCAATTTCAAGTTTGGTCTATGTCTTAAATGCAAATATTACTGGGTTGGTGAGGGTTCTAGACCAAGTTAAAGAGCAAAAAGAAGCAAGCTAGAGTATGTAAATATCTGGAAAAAATTTAGATAGAATTTTTAGGAGGTAATAATAATGAGTAAAGTACAAGAAGTAATTGATATTGTTAAAGGATTAACTGTGCTCGAATTATCAGAGCTGGTAAAGGCTTTAGAAGAAGAATTTGGTGTAAGTGCGGCAGCACCTGCTGCTGTTGCCGCAGCTCCAGCAGCAGGCGCTGTTGCTGAAGCTGAGGAGGAAAAAACAGAATTTGATGTTATCCTTTCCTCAGTAGGAGATAAAAAGATTAACGTTATTAAGGTAGTTAGAGAGATTACCAGTTTAGGACTTAAAGAAGCTAAAGCTTTGGTAGATGGTGCTCCGGGTCCTATAAAAGAAAAAATATCGAAAGATGAAGCAGAAGGAATTAAAGCCAAGATTGAAGAAGCTGATAAAAACAGCATTCTTTTTTTGTTTGCGCAGCATGTTTATGGCAGGATAAGGTTGAGTGCCATAGCGTTCACGTATTTTTAAGGTAATATAAAATATTTTTATATTACCTATTGAATAAAACTATTTTCTGTTATAATCTAAATTTAGGTTTATATTTCTAGTAGAAGGGAAATGATTATAATAGTGAAAAATATAGTTTTATTCTTATTATTGATTATATTTACCTTTTTCAATTATTCCTCAATAGCACTTGGAAGTGAAGTCCAATGGGAAATTGTATATAATGAAAATAAGAACATTATTAAAGAAACAGTAACTGTTAATAATGATAGCAATATTGCGGTTGACACCAAGCAATGGAATCTTTCTTCGTCAGCAGAAAATATTATTATATCCAGGGAGATAGAAGATTGGCAGGTTTATGATACTTTAGCGGACAAATTCCCCATTGCGGCAGAGGTTAAAGACTATGTATTATTTGAATCAATCTTATTAAAGGGAATAGACAATGAACAGCAGAATTTATATTCCCAGATCATTTCTGAAGATGTCATAGAGTTTTCTATAACATTGCCCGGTATAAATAATACAAGCAGTGCTGAACAGGTAGACGATTATACTTACATATGGAATATATCTAAAACCGATGATTTAAAGCAAAAACTAAGCCTTAAAGCAAATACTTTAAAAGGATTTTTTCTTGGATTATTTATATTTACGGTTGGGTTCCTGGTAATAGGTACTGTATTTATTATTCGCATGAGAAAAGTGCATAAGTTAATAGAAGAAGAATATTCAATTGAGAAAGCTAGAGAGGAACTAATTAGAGCCAAAGAGTTAGCTGATCAAACAGGTGAAACAGATGAAGGCGAAAAAACTGAGATATAATTAATAAAGTTTTTCCTTTTCTTTCTTGACTAATAATTATTCTTATGCTAACATTAGTAATTGTCATTTAAACTATAGATGCTTATTGTGGTGAATAAGTGCTTGGTTTAGATTTTATGACTAGAAGCGAGGTTTAGGGTTAGGCCTTGCTTTTCACTCTTTTGGGAATAATTAAAAGAGGTGAATTAAGTGGCACATATAAAACAATATGGAAATGCTAAAAGACTGAGTTACTCCCGTATAGACGAGCCAATCGATCTACCAAATTTAATTGAGATTCAACTAAGTTCGTACAGATGGTTTCTTAAAAAAGGTTTAAGAGACGCCCTGCAGGAAGTATTCCCCATTTCAGATTTTACTGGGAACCTTGAACTTAATTTTATTGATTACAGCCTGGGGGAACCTAAATACCAGGTCTATGAGTGTAAAGAACGCGATGTCAGTTATCAGGCTCCGCTCAAGCTGAAAGTAAGACTTACTGACAAAGAAAATGGAGAAATAAAAGAATCGGAAGTCTATATGGGTGATCTCCCATTGATGACTGAAAAAGGAACATTTATTATTAATGGTGCTGAGCGCGTGGTTGTGAGTCAACTAGTAAAATCCCCAGGGGTATATTTTAGCGAAAGAGTAGATGTGGCAGGAAATAATTTATATGGTGCAACAGTAATTCCTAATCGTGGTGCATGGTTTGAATTAGAAATGGATAGTGCTGGAGTAATTTATACTAGAATCGATAAAACTCGAAAAATACCAGTAACTGTTCTTTTAAGAGCTATTGGTTATGAAGGCAACGAAGATATTTTACAGCTCTATGGCAATGATGAGACTATTGAAAAGACTTTAGATAAAGATGTTACTACCAACAAGAAAGAAGGTTTAATTGAATTTTACCGGCGCTTAAGACCGGGTGAGATGGCAACTGAAGATGCCGCCGAGCAGCTCCTGAAGAACTTGTTTTTTGATCCCCGACGGTATGATATGGCTACAGTTGGTAGATATAAAGTAAATAAAAAACTTGGTCTTAATATACCGATAGAGGTAAGACATCTTACCATAGAAGACATAACGACAACTATTGCCTATTTGCTTAAATTAATTAAAGGTGAAGGCAAAACCGATGTTATAGACCATCTAGGAAATAGGCGGTTGCGTTCGATAGGGGAACTTTTGCAAAATCAGTTTAGAACCGGTCTGGTAAGAATGGAAAGGGTTGTCAGGGAAAGAATGAGTATTCATGACGTAGAAACCCTTACCCCGCAGGTATTGATTAACATCAGGCCAATAACCGCAGCAGTCAAAGAGTTTTTTGGGAGTTCCCAATTATCGCAATTCATGGATCAGACTAATCCTTTAGCTGAACTTACGCACAAGAGGCGTCTTAGTGCTTTAGGCCCGGGAGGACTTACCCGGGAAAGAGCAGGTTTTCAGGTCAGAGATGTGCATCATTCTCACTATGGAAGAATATGCCCTATAGAAACGCCTGAAGGGCCAAATATAGGATTAATAGGGTCCCTGGCAATCTTTGGCCGGGTTAATAAATTCGGATTTATAGAAACACCTTATCGTAAAGTTGATAAGGAATCAGGACGGGTACTTAATGAAATAGTATACCTGACCGCTGATGAAGAAGACGAATATGTAGTAGCCCAGGCTAATGCTCCCCTGGATGAACAGGGTTATTTTATCGAGGATCGGGTTGAAATAAGAGTTTTTGAAGATATTATGGAAGTTCCTGTAAATCGAGTAGATTATATGGATGTATCTCCTAAACAGGTTTTTAGTGTAGCTACTTCATTAATTCCTTTTTTAGAGAATGATGATGCTAATAGGGCTTTAATGGGGGCTAACATGCAAAGACAGGCAGTACCAGTTATAAAAACAGAGGCCCCGATAATTGGGACCGGTTTAGAGTATAAGGCTGCTAAGGATTCGGGGGCAGTAGTCATCAATAAAAGAGCCGGAGTCGTAAAGAAAGTTAGTGCGGATCGTATATTAATTGAGGCTGATGATGATGGCACTATAGATAAATATATGCTGCTCAAATTTAAACGTTCTAACCAGGGAACCTGCTATAACCAGAGACCAATAGTTAGGGTAGGTCAAAGGGTCGAAACAGATACTATTATAGCAGATGGGCCAAGTACTGATAATGGAGAGTTAGCATTAGGACGTAATGTCTTAGTTGCCTTTATGCCATGGGAAGGTTATAACTATGAAGATGCTATTCTAATATCTGAGAAATTGGTCAAGGAAGATGTTTTTACATCTATTCATATAGAAGAATACGAATGTGAGGCTAGAGATACTAAGCTTGGGCCTGAAGAAATTACCCGGGATATTCCTAATGTATCAGAAGATATGTTAAAAAACCTGGATGAATATGGGGTCATTAGAATTGGAGCAGAAGTAAGACCAGATGATATTCTGGTAGGTAAGGTTACCCCAAAAGGAGAAACAGAACTCACCCCGGAAGAAAGATTGCTTAGAGCTATTTTTGGGGAAAAGGCGAGAGAAGTAAGAGATTCATCTTTACGGGTACCTCATGGTGAAGCTGGTAAAATTGTCGATGTAAAACGATTTTCCAGAGAAAACGGGGATGAGCTTCCTCCCGGGGTAAACCAATTAGTAAGGGTATATATAGCTCAAAAAAGAAAAATATCTGAAGGCGATAAAATGGCAGGACGCCATGGTAATAAAGGTGTAATCTCAAGAATACTACCAGAAGAGGATATGCCGTTTTCAGAAGATGGCACTCCGGTACAAATAGTACTTAATCCTCTGGGGGTACCTTCTCGTATGAATATAGGGCAAATCTTAGAATGCCATATGGGTTGGGCAGCAAAAATTCTGGGAATAAACATAGCAACTCCGGTTTTTGATGGAGCAGATGAAAAGGATATATTTAAAAAATTTAAAGAAGCAGGTCTGCCAGAGAATGGCAAGGCTGTTTTATACGATGGAAGGACCGGGGAAAGGTTTAAAAACGAAGTTACTGTTGGCTATGTCTATATGTTAAAACTTGCTCACCTGGTTGATGATAAAATACATGCTCGTTCAATTGGACCATATTCATTGGTCACGCAGCAGCCTTTAGGAGGAAAAGCCCAATTTGGAGGCCAGAGATTTGGGGAAATGGAAGTATGGGCACTTGAAGCTTATGGGGCTTCATATACTCTACAGGAAATATTAACGGTTAAGTCTGATGATGTTGTTGGCAGGTTAAAAACATATGAGTCCATAGTTAAAGGGGATAACATACCGGAACCAGGTGTGCCCGAAGGATTTAAAGTATTAATCAAAGAGCTGCAAAGCTTGGCTTTGGATGTGAGAATTCTCTCTGGAGATGATAAAGAAATCAGGATTAAAAATATTGACGACGCAGTCAATGAAAAAGAAAAAGCTCAAGAATTAGGTTTCGATTTACCTGAAAACACAGTAAATGTTGCCAGTGGGGTTAATAAAGAACAGGAACCTGGATATAAGGCTGTTAACGAGAATGATAAAGGAGATTTGGCAGCGGAGGATTGTGATGATTTAGATGGCGAGATCAGTATTCTGGTCAGCAAAGATTAATGAAAATTATATTCTATTAAGCTAGTAATCTTCTGGAAGGGAGAGACTGATTTGTTAGATGTTAATAATTTTGAACGGATCAAGATAGCTCTAGCTTCTCCAGAACAAATACGATCATGGAGCAGCGGAGAGGTTAAAAAGCCGGAGACCATAAACTATCGTACTTTAAGACCGGAAAAAGAAGGTTTATTTTGTGAGAAAATCTTTGGGCCGGTAAAGGATTGGGAATGTCACTGCGGAAAATATAAACGCGTAAGACATAAGGGGATAGTCTGTGACCGCTGCGGAGTAGAAGTTACTACTTCCAAGGTAAGAAGAGAAAGAATGGGACACATTGAATTGGCGGCTCCGGTTTGTCATATATGGTATTTAAAAGGCATTCCAAGCCGTATGGGATTATTATTGGATATGTCGCCTAAAGTATTAGAAAAAGTCATCTACTTTGTTAGCTATATAGTAATTGATCCGGGAGATACACCGCTTATAAAAAAACAGCTGCTTACGGACATTTCGGAAGAGAACTTGATTCATTCTC
>CAYZYO010000099.1:0-8409 GCA_964482585.1 uncultured Syntrophomonadaceae bacterium
TGAGGAATTAAAAGAACTGCTCAAGAGTGAGGATAATCTGGAAAAGGTTTTGCCCCAGGCGTTTGCCCTGATCAGGGAAGCATCGCTCAGGACACTGGGGATGAGGCATTTTGATGTTCAGCTCCTGGGAGGAATGGTTCTTCATCAGGGAAGGATTGCGGAAATGAAAACAGGTGAAGGAAAAACACTTGTTGCTACCCTACCGGCCTTTTTAAATGCGCTGCAAGGAAAAGGGGTTCACATTATTACCGTAAATGATTACCTGGCATCAAGGGATGCTAACTGGATGAGGCCGGTTTACGAGTTTTGTGGTCTTTCTGTAGGGCTGATTGTTCATGGACTCAGTTATGAAGAGAGAAAAGCGGCCTATGCCTGTGATATTACCTATGGAACAAATAATGAATATGGTTTTGATTACCTGCGCGACAATATGGTAGTAAGGGTTGAAAACATGGTGCAGCGGCCTTTACACTATGCCATTATAGATGAGGTTGATTCCATTCTTATAGATGAAGCCCGTACTCCCCTGATAATATCTGGTGAAGGAGATAAACCGACTGGCTTATATTACCAGATAGCTAAATTTGTTCCCCGTTTAAAGAATGAAGAGGATTATAAGGTTGATGAGAAAGGACATATTGTAACCCTTACTGAAGATGGGGTTAATAAGGTAGAGAATCATTTTAACGTTGATAATCTTTCGGAGAACATGGAACTGGCCCATCATATTAATCAAGGACTAAGAGCACACTGTTTGATGAAAAAAGACCGGGATTATGTAATAAAAGATGGGCAAATTATAATAGTAGATGAGTTTACAGGCAGATTGATGTTTGGCAGGCGTTATAGTGATGGACTGCATCAGGCTATAGAGGCTAAAGAAGGAGTTAAAATTGAAAAAGAATCCCAGACTTTAGCAACTATTACCTTCCAGAATTATTTTCGCATGTATTCTAAGCTTGCAGGAATGACCGGAACCGCAAAGACTGAAGAAGAAGAGTTCAGGAAAATTTATGGTATGGATGTAGTAGAAATACCAACCCATAAGCCTATGGTACGAGACGATAAAGCTGATGTAATATACCGGAGTGAAAAAGGTAAGTTTACTGCGGTGGTCCAGGATATTGCAGAAAAGTATAAAAAGGGACAGCCGGTTTTGGTAGGGACTATATCTATTGAAAAATCAGAAGTCTTAAGTAATATGCTTGCTAAGAAAGGTGTCAACCACCAGGTGCTTAATGCTAAACATCACGAAAAGGAAGCCCATATTATAGCTCAGGCAGGGCAGAAGGGTGCGGTAACCATTGCTACCAACATGGCTGGAAGAGGTACTGACATAGTCCTGGGAGAGGCAGTTCAGGGAATTGGAGGATTATATGTTTTAGGGACTGAAAGGCATGAAGCAAGACGGATAGATAATCAGCTTAGGGGACGTTCAGGCCGGCAGGGAGACCCGGGGGAATCCCGGTTCTATGTATCATTAGAAGATGATCTTATGCGTCTTTTTGGAGCCGAAAACATTGAAGGAGTTATGGATCGCCTGGGGATGGATGATGATTTGCCTATTGAGAATAAAATGATATCCCGGGCAATTGAGAATGCGCAGAAGAAAGTAGAGAGCCGCAACTTTACAATAAGAAAAAATGTATTAGAATATGATGATGTAATCAATCAGCAACGTGAGGTAATGTATGGAGAACGAAAAAAGGTTCTATATGGAGAAGATTTAAAAGATACTATTACGAGCATGATTGACGATGTTATAGATCAGGTTATCAATAGTTTTGCCGGAGAGAATAAATTTGCTGATGAATGGGATCTGCCCGGTCTAATGACCTATATTCAACAGCATATTATACCCCAGCCGGATTTTGAAATTGAAGAAATGAAAGGGATGACTAAAGAAGAAGCTAAAGAGTTTTTGACCGCACGTACCCATCTCCTTTTTGAGGCCAGGGAAAAAGAGCTGGGTAGTGAAACTATGCATGAGCTTGAAAAAGCGATTATGCTGAGGATCATTGATGAGAAATGGATGGATCATATTGATGCCATGGATCAGCTGAGAAATGGTATTTCATTAAGGGCTTACGGTCAAAAAGATCCATTGATTGAATATAAATTCGAAGCATTTGAAGCTTTCCAGTCAATGATTTACAGTATTAAAGAAGATGTTGTGCGCTATATCCTCAGGGTTAAGGTTGTGCAAAAGTTAGAGGAAAGAAAGACGACCGAGACCCAGGGTGAAGAGAAGGAAAAGAAACCGGTCAAAGTAGGGAAAAAGATTGGTCGTAATGATCCTTGTCCATGCGGTAGTGGGAGAAAGTATAAAAAATGCTGTGGGAAAAATTAGTAAATCATTTATAAAATGTCACCAGGTTAAAGATCCAAATATAATTATATGTTACACTGTAAATATTATAGAGGGTATAGATTATTATTTATTGTTTTAAAATATAAGGGGGGGAACAGCTTGATTGAAGATTCTAAAGCAGGCTGCTTAACAATAATAAGCAGGTTGCAAGAGATGAGGGCTTCTCTTTGACATTGATAAATGCAGTGCAGAGGTTGAATTACTCGAGAAAAAAACTTCTAAAGAAAATTTCTGGAACGACAAAAATAAAGCCCAAAAAATACTTAAAAGAATAAGTATATTAAAGGGAAAAATAGATGGATATCAAGAACTGTTAAAAACAGCTATATATATAAAAGAACTCCTGGAGATGGGTGAACAAGAGGAAGATCAACAGCTTTTAAAAGAAACTGTCTTGGAACTTGATGCTCTACAAAAAAGCTTCCGCGAATTTGAGCTGGAGAATATGTTTTCTGGAGAACACGATGAAAAGAATGCTATTGTTTCCCTCCATGCTGGAGCTGGAGGCACCGAAGCCCAGGATTGGGTTGAGATGCTTTTGCGTATGTATACTCGCTGGGCTGAATCATCTAATTATGAAGTTGAGGTATTTGACTGTCTAGCGGGAGATGAAGCCGGGATAAAGAGTGTAACCTTTTTGGTAAAAGGGATATATGCTTATGGAAAACTAAAATGTGAGGAAGGTGTTCACAGGTTAATAAGAATATCTCCATTTGATTCTTCAGGGCGCCGGCACACCTCATTCGCATCATTATCAGTAATACCGGAAGTTGACGAAAATGTTGAAGTTATAATTAATCAGGATGATCTTAGAATAGATACTTATCGTTCAAGCGGAGCTGGGGGACAGCATGTGAATAAAACTGACTCGGCGGTTAGGGTTACCCATATTCCAACCGGGTTGGTTGCCCAATGCCAGAGTGAACGTTCTCAACATGCTAATCGCCTGGCAGCCATGAAAATTATAAAGGCAAAACTATATGAATTAAAACAAAAGGAAGTCCAAAATAGTCTGCAAAATCTTAAAGGTGATTATAAAGAGATAGCCTGGGGTAGTCAAATACGGACATATATACTTAATCCCTTTTCGATGATAAAGGATCATCGTACTGATCTTGAGGTTGGGAACGTGCAGGCGGTTTTGGATGGCGATCTGGATGAATTTATTTATGCTCTGTTACACCAAAAGGTTAATACTATGTTTGCCTAGTAAACCAGATATACCCGGATAATAAAATTATAAAGGAAGATTTAATGTGAAAATTATTAATGAAGAATCACTTTTAGAGGTAGAAAAAAAAGCGCTGGTTATTAGACAGGAAATAGTTAAGATGCTGGGGCAGGCAGGGTCAGGACATACCGGCGGGTCACTATCAGCAGCCGATATTGTAGCCTGTCTATATTTCTGGGAAATGAATATAGACTCAGGTAATCCTGGAGGGGAAGATAGAGACCGGTTTGTATTAAGTAAAGGACATGCAGTACCGGTTCTCTATGCGGCATTAGCAGAAAAGGGGTTTTTTCCGCGTGAAAAATTGGCTACTTTGCGGAAAATTAATAGTCCATTACAAGGGCACCCCGATATGCGAAAGCTGGCAGGAATAGAAGCCTCAACCGGGTCATTAGGACAAGGGGTATCCTGGGCTGTAGGGATGGCATTGGCTGCCAGAATAGATAATAAAGATTACCGGGTATATGCTCTTTTAGGTGATGGGGAAATTCAAGAGGGAATGGTATGGGAAGCAGCTATGGCTGCGGCCCACTACAAGTTGGACAATCTGTTAATATTTATTGATAATAACGGGTTACAGATAGATGGAAGAACACAAGATGTAATGTCTCCCGAACCGGTAGCAGATAAATTTAAAGCCTTCGGCTGGGAGGTTTTAAACATCAATGGCCATAATTATCAGGAAATAATGGGAGCACTTAATACCGGCCGGAATATTAAGGGAAAACCTACTGCGGTTATTGCCCGGACTATTAAAGGAAAAGGCTGTTCTTTTATGGAGGATAATGTTGACTGGCACGGGAAAGCCCCAGGCCGGGAAGAGATTGATAAAGCTTTGGCAGAGCTTGGGTAGTTGGAAAGTTGGAAAGTTGGTCAGTTGGTCAGTTGGTCAGGGGAGACTTCAGTCTCCCTTAGGGGTACTGGTCGACCTGGCCGGAGACTGAAGTCTCCTCTACAGTGTTAATCCGTATGAAATCCGTGGTTAATCACCTTGCTTTATTTTCATTAGTGGTTATGTCCTCCGGGCATGGGGGGGGTAATTTATTTATCAGACAAAATGGATAAAATCGTTTAAGGAGGAGCTATAGTGGAAAAGCAAGCTACAAGGGAAGCCTATGGGAAAACATTAGTTGAATTGGGCAGTTTATATACTGATGTAGTAGTCCTAGATGCAGATCTATCCAAATCAACTAAGACAATAGAATTCGCCCGGAAATATCCAGACAGGTTTATTAATGCGGGAATAGCTGAACAGAATATGATGGGAATGGCAGCTGGATTGGCAGCATCAGGAAAAGTTGTTTTTGCCAGTTCATTTGCTGTATTTGCCACTGGAAGAGCCTTTGAACAGGTTCGCAATTCCATAGCCTATAGTAATCTTAATGTAAGAATATGTGCCACCCACTCCGGGATAACGGTTGGGGAAGATGGAGGTTCTCACCAGTCGGTTGAAGATATAGCCTTGATGCGCAGTTTACCTAATATGAAAGTAATAGTACCTTCTGATGGAATAAGTACCCGGGAGGCAGTTTTTGAGCTGTATAAATTAAAGGGTCCGGCTTATTTAAGGCTTGGACGTCCGTCAGTACCTGTAATTTATAATAAGGGAATAGATTTTAAAATTGGCCGAGGGATTGAATTAAGAAAGGGTAATGATGTTACCCTTATAGCATGTGGTATTATGGTGGAGAAATCGCTTAAAGCAGCCCAATTATTGGCTGAACGAAATATTGATGCTTCAGTTGTAGATATGCATACTATTAAACCAATTGACAAGGAGCTTATTATAAGAAAAGCTAAAGACACCGGTGCTATTCTATGCTTGGAAGAACATAGTGTTTTAGGCGGCCTGGGTAGTGCAGTCTGTGAAACGGTCTGTGAAAATTGTCCTATTCCGGTATATAGAATGGGATTGAATGATGTTTTTGGACAATCTGGTGATCCTGAAAAACTTTTACAACATTATGGTTTAACAGTTGAGCAGATTATACTAAATGTCCATAAATTATTAATGAATAAATGAAAATAAAAAAGGAATTTTAATATTTTTGTAGAACCACCTAATTCAGGTGGTTTTTTCTATTGGAGGTAAATTGATGCTGGTTCAGTTTTTTAATGTCTCCAAGATTTATCCCAACGGAGTAAAGGCGTTGGATGATGTTTCGTTAAAAATAAATCAAGGAGAATTTGTTTATCTTATGGGACCCAGCGGTGCAGGAAAATCAACCCTCATCAAGATGTTTTTCCGGGAAGAAGTTCCAACTAGAGGACAGATATTTGTTGCTTCCCGGAGTACGATTAGAATGAAAAAAAGCGATGTACCGCAGCTACGCAGGAATATAGGGGTTGTATTTCAGGATTACAAGCTGTTGGAGAATAAAACAGTACAAGAGAATATTTCTTTTGCTATGAAAGTAGTAGGAGCAAGTACCAAGGAAATAAAAAAAAGAGTACCAGAAGTTATTGAAATGGTCGGTTTAAAGGGGAAGGAAAATAGTCTACCCGGCGAAATTTCGGGGGGAGAACAGCAGCGGGTGGGTATAGCCAGGGCACTGGTTAATCAACCACTCCTGCTCATCGCTGATGAACCAACTGGGAATCTCGATATTGACACTTCCAGGGAGATTATGGATTTGCTTTTTGATATTAATCGCCGGGGCACTACGGTAGTTATGGCTACCCATGCCATTGAACTGGTTAAATTAGCCCGCAAAAGAATAATAAGTCTAGAAAAAGGGCGAGTTGTTTCTGATGTTGCAGGTGGGAGTTTATAATTATGAAGCCGGAAAATGCAGTTTATTTTATTCGTGAGGCTTTGAGTTCCCTGTCTAGAAATCGATTATTAAGTATTGCTACAGTTTCGACTATCGCTATTTGTATTTTAATACTGGGAATGGCCGTATTAATGACCTTGAATGCAGGTAATTTTGTTAATCGACTGGAGTCTGATATAGAGATAATTGCTTTTTTGGATAATGAACTCGCCGGATCTAAACTAGATCAAATTAAACGCCAGGTTGAAAAAATGGATCAGGTGGAATCGATTACATTTATATCAAAAGATGAAGCCTTACAAAGACTTAATGAAAAGCTGGCAGGAAAAGAGTACGATTTAAGTTCTACTTTAGGGAAGAATCCATTACCTGATACCTATGAGATAAAGGTTTGTGATCCGCATGAGGTGTCTGATATAGCAGTTGAAGTTGCAAAAATAGAAGGTATATATAAAGTTAATTACGGGCATGGAGTGGTTGAAAAACTATTTGAGGTTACCAAATGGGTAAGGATAATAGGTTTAATATTTATACTTTTACTGGCATTTGGAGCGGTTTTCTTAATAGCTACTACCATTAGGTTGTCTGTTTTTGCGAGGCACAAGGAGATCTATCTGATGAAATTAATTGGCGCAACTAATTGGTTTATTCGATGGCCGTTTATTATTGAAGGGATTTTGCTCGGGACTCTGGGGGCCTTAATCTCACTAATAATACTTGCTGTTGGGTACGGATCTTTGATTAATGAACTACAAATACTGTACTTTTTCCCGTTAATAACGAGCAGCGGAATTCTGGTAAAGCTCTATATAGGTTTGCTGCTAACCGGGTCAGTATTAGGAATATTAGGAACAGCTATTTCATTGAATAGATTCTTAGAAATATAACGGTAGTTTTATATAGTTAAAATCCCGAGATGCATTTCGAGTAACAAAAAGGGGAACCGGAGGAGGGGATGGATTTTGCGAAACAATTTTAAGAAGCTAAGTGCTTTATTTATTGTCATAGTTTTTCTAATTGGGATCATCTTACCTGTTTATGCTGATGAATTAGAAGAACAGCAGCGAAAACTGCAGGATGTCAGCCGGCAGATAAACCAGCAACAGAAAAAAATTAATCAAGTAAAAAATGAAGAGAATACAATACTAGGTCAGCTGCAGAGACTGGAACAGAGTATAAGTGAGGCAGAAAGTGAAATTGAGGCACTTGCTGCTAGAATAGATTTTCTGCAAGAAAGTATCAGTCAAAATGAAAAAGAAATTAAAGAGCTAGAAGAGGAGCTGGCTTATCAAACAGGGATATTAAGTGAACGATTGGTCTTTATCTATGAAAAGGGTGATGTTTCTTACCTGGAAGTACTGCTTTCCTCAATTGATATCAAAGACTTTCTTATCCGCTATGATATGCTCAGTATTATTGTAAATCAGGATATGGAATTAATAGAGATAATAAATAAGAAAAAAGAGGAGTTAGATAACCGCAAAAAAGAACTCGAATCCCAAAAAAAAGAACTTGAAAAGATCCAGGAGAGTCAGGTGAGCAAAAAGGCGGAATTAGATTCCCAGCTTAAGCAGAGAGAGGACATGCTTTCAAGCACCCGGCAGGAAAGGGATACATATGAAAGAGCAGTGAAAGAACTAGAAAAAACATCCCGGGAATTGGAAAGTATGATCAGGAATATCCAGACTGGCGGCAGTAATGAACAGCTGGGTTCCGGGATATATACCTGGCCTACTCCAGGTTATAGCAGGATATCATCGAATTATGGCATGAGATGGCACCCCATATTAAAGGAAAACAGAATGCATACCGGGGTTGATATAGCTGCACCGATGGGGGCAAAAATAGTAGCAGCCGATAGTGGTACAGTTATCTTTGCAGGATGGAGTGGAGGCTATGGGCAGGTTATTATAATTGATCATGGGGGTGGAATATCTACTCTTTATGCTCATCAATCAACTCTACTTGCGGGGAAAGGAACAGCCGTTGCTAAAGGGCAGCAGATAGGGAAAGTAGGGTCTACTGGATGGAGT
>CAYZYO010000100.1:0-8111 GCA_964482585.1 uncultured Syntrophomonadaceae bacterium
AAGCAGCAACCAGGGTTACTCCTTTGTCATCATCGATTACTTGAGTATATAAATAATACAGGCTCTTGTAAACACATAGTCTCGGAATTTCCCTGGTCCCTGATATTCTTTTTCTGACCCTTTTGTGTTTTCCCTGCCTTACTACCTTTTTACTGGTCTTGTTTAACAATTTTGTCACTCCCTTCCCGGTTATTTAATTCCAGCCTTACCAGCCTTACGTCTGATTCTTTCGTCTTCATATTTGATTCCTTTACCTTTATATGGCTCAGGTTTTCTAATAGCACGTATTTCTGCTGCTGTATTACCTACTAACTGTTTATCAATGCCCTTTACTACGATTTTATTGACTGCTGGAACCTCAAACTCTATTCCATCGGGAGCTTCTACCTCAACCGGGTGAGAATATCCGGCACTTATAACCAATTTTCTGCCCTGCATCTGAGCCCTGAATCCTACTCCTACCATTTCTAATTTCTTCTCAAAACCCTTAGTAACCCCTTCTACCATATTGGCTACTAAAGCACGACTAAGGCCATGAAGTGCACGATGTTTTTTGCTATCACTAGGTCTTTTTAGAAGAAGTTCCTGTTCTTGTCTTATTACACTAATATCTTGCGGTATTTCCTGTTCTAGAACTCCTTTAGGACCTTTCACTTTAACAATATTGCCATCTATGGATACTTCTACACCTGCCGGTAGACTGATAGGTTTCTTTCCTATTCTTGACAATACTCACACCTCCTTCAGCTACCAAATATAACATATTACTTCCCCGCCAAATCCGTTTTTGCGGGCTTTTTTATCAGTCATCAGTCCTTTAGACGTTGATATAATAGCGGTGCCTAGTCCACCAAGCACTCTGGGAATTTCATCTTTTTTAACATAAACTCTCAAGCCAGGCTTACTAATTCTTTTTATTCCGGTAATAATTTTTTCCCTGTTCTGGCCATATTTGAGATAAATCCTTATAATCCCCTGTTTACCGTCTTCTATATATTCAAAATCCTTGATGTACCCTTCTTCTCGCAAAATTGCAGTTATGGCCATCTTCATTTTCGAACTGGGTACCTCAACGGTTTCATGCATGACCATATTACCGTTTCTGATCCTGGTCAAAAAATCGGCTACTGGATCAGTCATAACCATGCTTTATCCTCCTTTTCTTACCAGTTGATAATTTTAGATAATAGTCTAATGGTACTATTTGTCCATTATTTTTTACCAACTTGATTTAGTAACACCGGGGATTTCTCCCTTGTGGGCTAACTCTCTAAAACATACCCTGCACATACCAAATTTACGCATATAGGCCCTTGGCCTTCCACATATCTTACACCGGTTATAATAGCGAACACTGTATTTTGGTTCACGTCTTTGCTTGGCTATCATACCTTTTTTTGCCATCAATTAACCCCCTATCTGAATGGCATTCCCATACTCTTTAATAATTCACGACCTTCTTCATCATTCTTGGCTGTTGTTACAATTACCACTTCTAAGCCCCTGATTTTATCAATTTTGTCGTAGTCTATTTCAGGAAATATAGTCTGTTCTTTAATCCCTAGAGAGTAATTGCCACGTCCGTCAAAAGCCTGTGGCGATACTCCTCTAAAGTCACGAACCCGCGGAAGAATAAAATTAATTAATTTATCCAGGAAATCGTACATCCTGTCTCCCCGGAGAGTAACTTTGCAGCCAATTGGCATCCCTTCCCGCAATTTGAATCCAGCAATAGATTTTTTAGCCCTGGTTATAACCGGTTTCTGTCCGGATATAACCATTAGATCATTAACTGCTCCGTCAAGAGCTTTAGGATTCTGTATAGCTTCACCTACTCCAATGTTAAGTACCACTCTTTCAATTTTAGGTACCTGCATAACATTTCGGTAGTTAAATTTATTTATCATAGTGGGTATTATTTCTTTTTTATATACCTCATATAATCTAGCCATTAAATAGCTAGCCTCCTTTCTTTGGAGTATTAGTTAATCCAAAATCTCTCCACAGTTCCTGCATACTCTAACTTTCTCGTTATTATCCAGGACTTTTTTTCCTGTCCGAGAAGGTTTATTGCACTTTTTACATAAAAACATCACATTGGATAAATCCATTGGTGCTTCTATACTAAGTATACCTCCCTGAGGAATAGCCCGGCTGGGTTTTTGATGCCGCTTTACCCGGTTAATCCCTTCAACAATAACCCGGTTTTTCCCTGGAATTACTTCAAGTACCTTACCTTTTTTTCCGGCATCTTTCCCTGCTATAACCTGGACGGTATCTCCTTTTTTAATATTCATCGTAACACCTCCAACCCTAAAGGACTTCTGGAGCCAAGGACACTATTTTCATGAAATTCTTTTCCCGCAGCTCCCTGGCAACAGGCCCGAACATACGAGTTCCTCTAGGATTATTATTATCATCTATTATAACTGCAGCATTTTCTGAAAATGCTATATAAGAACCATCTATTCTTCTGATTTCCTTTTTGGTTCTGACAACCACTGCTTTAACTACGTCTCCTTTTTTAACAACTCCTCCTGGAGCTGCTTCTTTGACTGTAGCCACGATAACGTCACCTACGCTAGCGTATCTTCTAGTGGAACCGCCAAGAACTTTTATGCATAATATCTTTTTTGCCCCTGTATTATCTCCAACTTGAAGTATTGTCTCCTGTTGAATCAAGGCATAATCCTCCCTTCGAAAACCACACCTACTGCAAAGTCTTGGCCTTACGGACTATTTCAACGAGTCTCCATCGTTTATCTTTGCTCAATGGGCGAGTTTCCATAATTTTAACAATATCACCAGCTTTGGCTTCATTGTTTTCGTCATGGGCTTTATATTTTTTGCTGGTTTTTATGGTCTTTTTATAAAGCGGATGCTGTTTCACCGTTTCAACGCTGACCGTAATAGTCTTGTCCATCTTATCGCTGGCAACTGTGCCTATCCGGAGTTTTCTATTTGTACGTTTCTCAGCCACCCCGAGACCTCCTTTTTTAAACATTAGTCTGCTTGGCTAATTCTCTCTGTCTCATTATAGTCTTACACCTGGCAATATTTTTCCTAACATCTTTTATTCTCATTGGATTATCCAGCTGTCCAGTTGCAAGTTGAAACCGGAGATTAAATAATTCTTCTTTATAATCTTGTAGTTTTTTGTTTAACTCTTCTTCGGTTAGTTCCCTTATTTTATTTGCTTTCACTAACCTCACCACCCATTTCTTCTCTTTTTACAAACCGGCACTTTACTGGTAGCTTGTGAGCAGCAAGTCTCATAGCTTCCCTGGCAATATCTTCATTGACTCCGGAAAGCTCAAACATTATTCTTCCCGGCTTCACAACCGCTACCCAGTGTTCTGGAGAGCCCTTACCCTTTCCCATGCGAGTTTCAGCTGGTTTTACGGTAATTGGCCTATCCGGAAATATTTTTATCCATAGCTTACCGCCTCTTTTTACATGCCTGTTAATCGCAATCCTGGCCGCTTCAATCTGACGGTTGGTTATCCATGCTGGTTCCAATGCCTGCAACCCATATTCGCCATAAGTTATCGTAACACCCTTGTTTGCCTTACCTGTAAGGCTCGGACGGTGTTGTCTTCTATATTTAATCCTTTTTGGGGTAAGCATTATTTACCTGCCTCCTCCACTACTTTCTCTTTTGGTCTTTGCTTGGCTTCCGGCATAACCTCTCCACGATTTATCCAAACTTTGATCCCTATTTTTCCATAGGTTGTATTAGCCTCAGCAAAACCATAATCAATATCTGCTCTTAGGGTATGCAAAGGTACTTTTCCTTCTGTATACCACTCTGTACGTGCTATTTCAGCTCCACCTAACCTCCCAGAAATGGCGATTCTAATTCCAATACCACCTGCACGCATGGTTCTGCCCACTGTCTGTTTCATGGCTCTTCTAAAGGATATCCTCTTTTCCAACTGCTGAGCCACATTCTCAGCTACTATTTGCGCATCTACTTCGGGTTTTTTTATTTCCTGTATATTTATGCTTATATTTTTCTTGGTCATTTTACTTAAATTGACTTTTAGTTTTTCGACTTCATTACCACCACGTCCAATTACTATTCCAGGTTTGGCAGTATGAATAGTAATTCTAACCCTATTACCAGTTCTTTGTATCTCAATTCGAGAAATACCTGCCATATAAAAATGTTCTTTAATATAGTTTCTCACTTTGTAGTCTTCATGAAGAAGTTCTGTGTAATCCCTATTTGCATACCAATTTGAATCCCAGTTTCTAATAACTCCAATTCTAAAACCTTTAGGATGAACCTTTTGCCCCACTATTTAACCTCCCTTTCCCTGAGCACAACAGTAATATGACTGGTCCTGTGGCGCCTCAAATCTGCTCTTCCATAAGCCCGCGGCTTCATTCTCTTTAGCACGGGGCCCTCATCTATAAATATTTGGGATATAACCAACTCGTCTGAGTCCATATCAAAATTATGCTCTGCATTGGCTACAGCAGATTTAATTACTTTGTTTATTAGGGGAGCTGATCTTTTGTTGGTATATTTTAAAATACCAAGGGCTTCCTTAACTTCTCTTCCCCTGACCAGATTTACTACCTGGCGAGCTTTAAAAGGAGATATTCTTATATAACGAGCTGTTGCTCTGGCTTCCATTTAATCTTCATCCTCCTTCCTTATCTTGCTCTGCTGGTCTTTTCAGATCTGCCGGCATGACCTCTGTAGGTTCTGGTAGTAGCAAACTCCCCCAACTTAAGGCCAACCATATCTTCAGTAATATATACTGGAATGTGCCGTCGCCCATCATGTACCGCTAAGGTATGACCTACCATCTGCGGCATAATCGTGGAACGCCTTGACCATGTTTTTATTACTTTCTTTTCTCCCGATTCGTTCATATCCTCGATTCTTTTAAGCAGCTTTTCTTCACAATAAGGTCCTTTTTTTAACGACCTACCCATTTGCTTACCCCCTTTTTTTATAAGCAATTATTATTCTCTATTTCCGTTTTCTTATAATCATCTTGTCAGACGTCTTTTTCCTTCGGGTTCTGCCACCGATGGCAATCTTACCCCAG
Source organism: uncultured Syntrophomonadaceae bacterium (assembly GCA_964482585.1). Classification (GTDB taxonomy): domain Bacteria; phylum Bacillota; class Syntrophomonadia; order Syntrophomonadales; family Syntrophomonadaceae; genus CAYZYO01. The sequence continues at coordinate 5,064 of CAYZYO010000100.1, forward strand.
GGGGATACCGGATACTTTCGTCCAATAGGTGCCCGGCCCTCTCCTCCACCATGTGGATGATCTGCAGGATTCATAACTGAACCTCTTACAGTAGGCCTTATTCCTAACCAACGGCTCCTGCCGGCCTTACCTAGAGTTAGGTTCTCATGATCCAAGTTGCCAACCTGACCTATTGTTGCTCTACAATTAATATGCACCAGCCGAACTTCTCCCGATGGTAATCTGATATGAGCATAGTTACCCTCTTTAGCCATTAGCTGAGCTACTGTTCCGGCTGAACGTACTAGCTGCCCGCCTTTTTCCGGCCTTAACTCAATATTATGAATGAGGGATCCAACCGGTATATCTTTTAGGGCTAAGCTGTTACCCACCTTAATGTCAGCATTCGGTCCAGATACAATAGTATCTCCAACCTTCAAGTTGTTAGGAGCAATTATATAAGATTTTCTACCATCAGCATAATGTAATAACGCAATATTAGCTGATCGATTAGGATCATACTCAATCGCAGCTACCTTTGCTGGAACATTATCTTTAGTACGCCGGAAGTCAACTATTCTATATAACCGTTTATGTCCACCACCATGATGTCTAACGGTTAATCGTCCTTTAACATTTCTTCCACCGGTCTTTTTTAGCGGTATAGTAAGCTGCTTTTCTGGTTCTTTTTTGGAAATTTGATCATATGTCAATACAGTCATATGTCTTCTACTTGGTGTCGTAGGCTTAAATTTCTTAATGCCCATTTTTGTCCCTCCTTACAGCACAGCAGAACACCTGTTATATTCCTTCAAATAATTGTATTTTTTGTCCGGATTTTACGGTTACGATCGCTTTTTTTCTGTTAGGCGTTCTGCCCTCAAATCTGCCCATGCGTTTGGGTTTTCCCCTGACATTCATGGTATAAACCTTTTCTACTTTAACATCAAAAATATTTTCAACTGCGTTTTTTATTTCTGTTTTATTAGCCTTTTTGTCAACAATAAATGTATATTTATTATCAACCAGCAGGTTCATTGACTTTTCTGTTACTACTGGCTTTATAATCACATCACGATAGTCTCTCATTAGGCAAACACCTCCTCTACCATCGCTACTGCATCTTTGGTGATTAGCAGGGTTTCATATCTTAAAATATCATAAACATTTAGAAAATCTGCTCTTAAGGATTTCACTCCCGGAATATTACGGGCTGACCTTGTAATATAGGGATCTGCATCAGCAGTAACCAATAGGGTGTTTTTACCTGTTTTTAGCGCTTCAAGAATCTTAACTATATTTTTGGTTTTAGGTTCATCAAGTTTTAATTCATCAACAATAATTATATTATTGTCTAAAATTTTACTGGATAAAGCCGACTTCATGGCTAATCTTCTCACTTTTCGGGGCAGTTTATACGAATAATCCCTGGGCTGCGGCCCAAAAACCACCCCTCCGCCAGTCCACAACGGACTCCGTCTAGTCCCTGCGCGGGCACGTCCTGTTCCTTTTTGCCTCCAGGGTTTTCTCCCTCCACCTCTAACTTCTGCTCTTGTCTTGGTGGAAGAAGTCCCAACTCGTTTGTTGGCCAGCTGCATTTTTATAAATTGATGCAGAACTGCTTTATTAGGCTTTATACCGAATACATCATCATTTAGTTCCAACTCTCCGATTTGGGCCCCACTTATATCATGTAATGCTACTTTTGGCATTAGTCTACCTCCTTGTTTCAAGTTTACAGCTGATAGTCTTTCTTATTTTACTATCCACTTTCCACTATTAAGCCTTGACTGAACCCTTTATTATAACAAGACTTTTCTTGGGCCCTGGGATTGAACCTCTTATGAGGATTATTTTTCTTTCCGGATAGACTTTTACTACCTTTAAGCCCTGAACAGTAACCTTTTTCCCTCCTAATCTGCCGGGAAGTTTTCTTCCTTTGAATACCCGGGCAGGTCCCTTGGCCGCTAAAGATCCAGGCCGGCGGTGATATTTAGAACCATGCCCCATAGCTCCCCGGGAAAAATTATGTCTCTTAATAGCACCTGCGAACCCTTTGCCTTTCGATATTCCAACTACATCCACTATATCTCCTGTATTAAATATATCAACATTTATGTCCTGTCCCACTTCATAATCATCTGAATTATTGACCCGAAATTCTTTTATATATTTTAATGGTTTTGACTCTGCTTTTTTAAAATGGCCTTTAGCAGGTTTATTGGCTTTTTTTTCTTTCAGGTTGTAAAAACCTACCTGAATTGCACTATACCCATCGATTTCTACATTCTTTTTTTGCAGAACTGTACAAGGCCCTGCTTCAATAACACTGACAGGTATTGCCTTCCCCTCTTCATCAAATATCTGGGTCATACCCACCTTAATGCCCATAATTCCTTTTTCAATATTTTTAGTCAACCTGAGTCCCTCCTAGTTGAGTATTTCTTGGTGATAGGTTGGAAGCGGGTAGTCCAACTTCACTTCTTATATCCCGGTATCATTACTGCATTAAGATCGAAATCCCCGCTAATCTTTTTAGCACCGGTCCTCACTTCTATAGTTTTATCTCTATGTCTACACCTGAAGGTAAATCCAAATGCATTAAAGCATCTATGGTCTTAGGGTTAGGATCCAGAATATCTATCAGCCGCTTGTGAGTCCTCATTTCAAACTGCTCTCTGGAATCCTTGTTCACATGCGGTGACCTCAGTATGGTATATATACTCTTCTGGGTTGGTAACGGAACCGGTCCAGAAACACTGGCTCCATTCTTTTTGGCAGTTTCCACAATCTTTTGGGAAGATTGATCCAAAAGCTTGTGATCAAAAGCCTTGAGTCGTATTCTTACTTTTTGCTGCCCATTCACTATTAGCTAAACCTCCTTAGACTGGCTTTAAATGTTACACGCGGCCGGGCGTATAATTAATCCTGGTCTTTCCTGTTTAATATCTCTTTATCTACTTATAAGATAAGGTTGTAAAGGGAAAACATTGTTTTCCCTTTGTCTATTAATCTCAATCTTATTCTTCAATAGCTGTAACAACACCTGAAGCAACAGTTCTTCCACCT
>CAYZYO010000101.1:0-7936 GCA_964482585.1 uncultured Syntrophomonadaceae bacterium
GAACCGTCCCCTGTCGCATCCTGCCTAAAAAATTTTCTTCGTGGTGTAAGAACCTTGTCAACAACCCGTATAATATAAAGAAACTTGGTAAATTTTCCACCAAAGTATTAAAGGACTAAAATAGGAAAATGTCGAACTAAACAGATCATTAGTTCCTACATTTAGCATTTAAAAAATTGTTATATGTATTGGTTGTATGTTCAAAAATCAAAAAATACTATTAATAAGTATACTCACAGCGGTTATCACTTTAGCAATGGTACTGCCGGTATGGGCCGATACCGGGAAGGTAACCGGAAGTATAGTGAATGTTAGATCAGGGCCGGGTACAGATTATGCTGTTGCCGGTACTTTATACAGCGATTCCGAGGTTGATATTCTAGAGAGTTCTGGTGAGTGGTCTAAGATTCAATATAAACAGTTAACTGGCTGGGTATTTAATGATCTGCTTGATATAGAAAGAACCGAAATTTATCTTGAAGTGATAAAAGACCTGGTTAACCTGCGCTCAGGCCCGGACACATCCTATTCCCTGGTGGGTCAGGTAAAAAGAGGGGACTTGCTAGACCTGGTAAATGTACAGGGCGAATGGTACCGGGTAAAGACCCAGCAGGGGACGCTGTGTTATGTACATTCATCTTTGGTGGCAGATAAGAATAAACCGGTGGAAACATTTAACCCGGTAACACCGCCTCCGCCACCAGCTAGGGTTTCAACTTCTCCTAGGGTTTTCCTGGATCAAAAGCAGCTTACTTTTGATGTTGAACCAATAATTGAAAACGGCCGTACCCTGGCCCCGCTAAGGGCAATTTTTGAAGCCATGGGCGCAGTTGTGGAATGGGATAACCTTACCCGTACGGTAACCGCCCGAAAAGGCAATACTACTGTAATTCTAGCTATAGGTTCCACTACCCCCACGATAAATGGGAAGGTCTATAAACTGGATGTACCGGCTAGAATAGTAAATGACCGCACATTAGCCCCCCTGCGTTTTGTAGCGGAAGCATTCGGCGGGCAGGTGGATTGGGATGGGACAACCCGCACCATAAACATTACCACCAGTGACAACAGCAATGAACCCGGGGAAACTAAGGTTAACCAGGTAATTGTAAAAGAAGAAGCAGTAAACCTGCGCGGAGGTCCGTCGACTGCCTATGACCGAATAGATCTGGCACGTTCAGGCGAGAAGTTAAATGTTGTTGCTGAAAAAGACGGTTGGTACCAGGTGAGCAGAGGGGGAAGTTTAGCCTGGGTAGCCGGGTGGGTAGTGGATATTGACCAGGAAGAACCAGTAGTTATTCCACCAGTGGAGGAGCCGCCTCAGGAAGAAGAGCCTCAACCCCCGGCAGTATCATTTGATAGGGCTATTCAGATTTTTTGTGACATAAATAAAAAAGGTATTGAAATTGTATTTGATGGGGGAACAGCCCTTAACCCCAGTATCACGGAAGACAAGGAAATAATTACCTACGAATTCCAGAATAAGCAAATAATTGGATCTGATTATATAAAGAAATCAGTTGGGGGCGGGAATCTTATAATCAGGGGCGAAAACAAAGGCAGCAATGCCGTAATAGAAGTAGAACTGCCATTAGAGCTTGATTATATTACTACCAGTCAAAATGAGGGTAAAAAAGAAGTGCTTTTTATCCCTAACTGCATAACGGGAGTAGGAAGGAAGGTTGTTGGAGAAACGGGAGAAATTGTTTTGATAAAGACATTAATTCCCTGCGAGTACAGCTACAGCCTCAAAGATGATATACTTGAAGTCGAACTGGAATCAATCTCGATGGGCAGTGCCCGTGAAGAATATGACTACGTTATTAGTAGATTACTCAAGAAAATGACAGTCAGCCAGGATGATGAAGCTGAGGAACCGGTTACTACCCTGGCAATAGAGAGCAAAAGCCCTTATAAACACGCCCTGGCAACAGATGGAAACGATCTATTAAATATAATTCTCACACTCAAGCCTAAGACTAAGCCTGGTGATAGGATAGTAGTAATTGACCCGGGACACGGGGGGGCAGAATCTGGTGCGATTAGAGAAAACCTTAAGGAAAAAGATATTAATTTAGATGTAGCCTTAATGGTAGGAAACATACTTGAAAAGGAAAAAGACATCCGGGTTGAATATACCCGCATCGCAGATACCACCGTAGGGCTTGAAGAAAGAGCGAGAATAGCCAATAATCTTGATGCAGCAATATTTGTGTCGATACATGCTAATGCGGTAATTTCTACTACTCCATCCGGCACCGAGACTTTCTTTTACGCGCCCCTGGATATCCCTCACCTTTGTGAACAGCGAGCCCTGAGGGAGGAACTGGCAGAAGCCCTGCAAGAAGAGCTTTTAAAAAATCTTAGAAGGATTGATAGAGGGGTAAAAGAAAAGAATTTATCAGTATTAAGAAATACCCGGATGCCTTCAGCATTAGTAGAAATTGCATTTATGAGCAATCCAGCGGAACTCCAGCTGTTAAAGCAGCATTCTTTTAAAGAGTTGGCGGCGCAAGCGATTGCTGACGGAATAATTGAATACTTAGAAAATCAATAGCTAAGACAAAAGTTAGATATATCTGCGGGAAACTATCCCGCTTTTCTTTTTAGGGTTAATCCGGTAGTTGCAACTTTTTAATTAACCCCCCATGCCCGGGGAACCCACCAATGAAAATTAACCACGGATGAACACGGATTAACACAGATTTTATTGTTTTGACAAGTATTTAAACCGATTTATAATATTTTACCTTTAAGTCTGCAGTTAATCCCTAATTCTTATATTGTACCGTAGAGGCGACTGGGTTAAGCATTTATTTTTGTATTAATTACGGATGCCCGGAGGACAAAACCATCGATGAGAATTAACCACAGATGAACACAGATTTAACACGGATATTTTTTTAAGGTTTGAGGATCTTGCATAATAACTTTTTGTCTGTTATTAGCACGATTACACCTGTAGAGGCGATTTGAGTCTCCACAAAATGCTGTTATTATCTGGTTAGCAGGGGACTAAAGTCTTTTCTACAATAGAATACAAAGATAAGATATTTTGTAATAAAATGTAATTATTATGTAATGACGTAGTTTTCAGCAGTGTTTGTGTCCTCTCAGAGATGAGGGTTTAATTTTGGAATAAGCCAAACTCAATATAGAAAAAAACGGATCTGCTGATAAAGTTTGTTGACCTTAGAAAAAATTTACTGAAGGAAAACTGTAAGATGTTGGCGAATAGCGCGTAGTAAATAAAAAATAGGCAGAAAAAGGCGTTAATGTGTTTTTTGCAGATGGTATTATTCCTTGATTTATAAAAAAGATTTTAGATACAAGATGAACATAGATTTGGCACAGATTTACGCAGATATTTTGTTATTGTTTTTACAAGTATCTAAACCATTTTATAATAGTTTACCTTTAACTCTGCAGTTAATCCCTAATCCTTATATTGTACCGTATCTTATACCGTAGAGGCGACTTCAGTCGCCGACCAGCTGCAAATCAAGGTGTCAGAGCGGCGACTGAAGTCGCCTCTACGGTTGTATCCGGTTGCTGAAATTATCAAAATAAAAAAATCTGTGTTAATCCGTGGCTAATACGAAAATAAACTCCAAATGCAATCACCTTACTGAAAACATTGGTTAATTAACCATTTATTTTCACCGGTGGTTGTGTCCTGCGGACATAAGGGGTTAATAAAAAAGACCTTAAGGGGCTTAATTAAAAATGAATACAATACATAAGAAATGGCGGCAGGTTATTATATCGCTGCTTTTGGTATTCCTTGTGCTGTTTTTCTATGCACCATGTTTAGGATCTACAGTGATCCCTTTAAATGACCGGGCATCGGATATTATAGCCACCAGTCCATTAACCGGCTGGGATTTATTAATTCCTGAGGGGCTGGATGGTAAAGGGCAGATCGTAGGTATTGCTGATAGTGGTCTGGATAAAGGCAGTGTTAGCGATATTCATCCCGATCTGGAGAGTGAACCGGGGAAAATGCCTAAAATTGTCATGTTAAAACCGTATACTGATCGTATAATCCCTGATGACCCGGATGGACATGGAACCCATATGGCGGCTACCATTGTTGGCAGTGGAAGTGCGTCTAACGGTCAGTACCAGGGAATTGCACCAGGAGCCAGCCTGTATTTTCAGGCACTGTTAGACAGCAATGGAAAACTAAAAATACCTGAAAATCTAAATACATTATTCTTTCCAGCTTATGATGCCGGGATCAGGATCCATGTAAATGGTTGGGGGACTATAAATAATACCTATGGGAAGACATCTGCACAGGTAGATAAGTTTGTTTTTTCCCATCCTGACTTCCTGCCCATATTCGGGGCCGGAAACAGCGGCCCGGGCAAGGGCTCATTGACATCTGAGGCTAACAGCAAAAATGCCCTGGTCGTAGGGTCAAGCCAGATACCGCGCCCGGCTTTCAGCATGGAAGCCCGGTATGCCGACCAGGTTGCGGATTCCTCCAGCCGGGGGCCGACAGCGGATGGCCGTATTAAGCCGGAACTGATGGCACCAGGATCAGCAGTAATATCTGCCTGCTCCAGTTTAATCACCGGCAATTTTAAGGCCAATGAAAAGTATACCCGTATGGGGGGGACCAGTATGGCAGCAGCAGTTACCGGAGGGGCTGTTGCAGTGGTAAAAGAATACCTGAACCAAAAAATGGAGATGAAAAATCCCGCTTCAGCTTTAATCAAGGCCCTGCTTATAAATGGTGCCCGACCTTTTGCAGGAGGGCCCTCTGAAAAAGGCTTCGGGATCCTTGACACGGCTGGTACCATACTTGCACTGGAAGAATCCTCTTTTATCATGGTCGATAATGAGACTATTAAAGATAAAGATATTTTGGAATACAAGATAAATATACCAGATACCCGGGGAGCATTTAAGGCTACCCTGGTGTGGACAGATCCGCCGGCAGAATCCGGAACCGGGAATGCCTTGATAAATAATCTAGACCTTACAGTAAGAGATCCTGGCGGGAATTTAATTCACGGCAATGATTTTAATAACCAGGAAACACCAGACAGCAAGAATAATACTGAACAGGTATATATTGAGAATCCGCAAAAAGGAGAATACCTAATCAGAGTAGAAGCAGCTGAGATCGATGAAAAATATGGTGAGCAGATGTTTTCTCTGGTATATGGACAGACTCTACAGCAATCTGCTATAACCGCGATTAGCAATGAAAAAATAACCCTTGAAAGCGGAATCCAGTTAGACGGGAATAAATTGAATATAAAAGGAGTAATAGATGGATTAAAATCTTCATCCTTTAAAGAACTGGTAGTAGGAAATGTAGTATACCTGGGTGCTGAATCGGGTTACTGTTTCGGCAGGACCTGGGAAACAGGAGGGGTTCAGCTTCTCCCCACAGGCGAGGGAAACCTGGTAGTAGAGATAAATCCCCGGGTGAGAGAAGGTGGTTATTATCTCGACAGCGGTATTATAGATGAGAGCAGTGATATTATAGTGAACCGGGAACCATTATCCAGTTTCTATAATTTCCCTGCCGGCAGCCAGATTAAAGCCGCAGTTAATCCGGTCTTGCAAAATCTCTGGCAGGTTAGTGCATTATATGACGAAGTAACCGGATATATAGCAGATGTTGACCAGGAAGAACAGACCTTAACCCTGTTAAAAGATAAAAACCAATACCGCCTGGCACCATGGGCAATAGGAAGTTATACCAACTACCTGGTAGACAGCTCTGCCGAAGAAGCTCCTTTCGGATATGGGGAGAGTGCTGATTTTAGCAAGCTTCGGCCGGGGATGAAGATTTCTTTGTTCTTATCACCAGGTACCCAGGTAATTCATTATCTAAAAGTAGAAAGGCAGCTGGTTTCCGGTAGGGTTAAAAGCATTGATTCAGCAGGTGGAGAACTCCTGCTGGATACCGGCAAAACATACCACATCTATCCGGGAACAGGTATATATAAAGATTTTAACGAAACTTCCCTGGAGGCTATTATGCCTGGTGACAGGGTAACCGGGCTTCTTTTACCGGATAGCAGTGAGCTCCTGGATTTGAATGCGTACAGCCAGGTGAATTATGGGAGGATAATATATTTCAATGAAAAACAAAAAACCCTTTACCTTATTGATAACAATAATAGATTTCGGATACTTACATTAAGTAGTGATGCAGAGGCTTATCGCTGGGGGACTCTGGTTGAAACCGGGTCCGTTGAAATAGCGAAATGGGCCAGGGTGATTTGTAATCCCGTAAATGAAGAAGTAACACGTATTGATATTGCCGAAATAGATGAAGAAACCAGTAAAAAATTCTTGTATTTTGATACTAATAATCGGTCAATAAGAATGACTGATGGGACCTCTTATCAATATCACCCGGCTACTCTGGTAACCAGGGATGGATATATGATATATCCGGAAGATTTAATTCCCGGGGATCAGGTTACCATAACCGTTTTATCTGCTGGGGGCAGGCATAATACTTTCCTGGCAGCGGTAAAGGCAGAGCTCCAAAAAGATGTGCAAAAACCTCATTTAACCGTATCGGTTTATGATTTCAACGGGGTTTTAATAGTCAAGGGATATACAACTGCAGACCGGATATCTTTATACCGGGAGGATGAACAGAGACAGGTAATAATTCCAGATGAAGGCGGAAATTTCAGCCGGATGTATAAAAAGCTGGAAGACGAACAAAAAATAAGAGTCATTGCTGTTGATTCTCTAAATGGAGCTGTTAATGGATGGGAGACGGAAATAATGGCTTATCCGGTACCCCAGGAAAACGAAACCTTTATCGATATAAAAAATACACCTGCCCAGGAAGCAATTGAAAATCTTGCCGCCAAAGGAATTGTTTATGGATACGAAGATGGAACCTTCAGGCCTGACCAGGAAATAACCAGATTAGAGTTTATTATGATGATTACTTCCTATAAAAACCTGGAACCAGAATTGTTCGGGACCCAGAACTATTTCACTGACAGCAGCGAAATTCCCTGGTGGGCTTTAGGTGCGGTTAATGCAGCACGGGAAAACGGGATAATAGAAGGGTACCCGGATAAGAGCTTCAGGGCTTACCAGGCGGTCAGCAGAACAGAGATGGCAGTTATTCTAGATCGTGCTTTTGGGGACCCAGGAATCTCCGGGGGACAGCTGCCGTATTATGATTACCAGAGGATACCTTTATGGGGTATTACTTCAGTTTCCCGCGGCTACGAAAGAGGTTTCTTTGAAACTATGCTGGTAGACCATTTTCAGCCTTACAATACAGTCACCCGAGCCCAGGCTGCGGTTATACTAAACCAGATCCTGGATTAACCACAGATCTACGCGGATTTACACGGATATTGTTTTGTATTTATAATTAACCACGGATGACAGATTTTTCTGTTTTTTATTAACCACAGATTAAAACGGATAAACACAGATTTTTTTGTTTTTGAGAATTATCTGATTATTCTTTTAATACTTACCTTTTTACCAAAGTTTATTATCAGACCTAATTTGATTCCGGTTGCTTGTAGATAATTTATTAACTGGGCTTCATGTATGTTATCAATAACAGCAGCTACTTTAAGTTCAATGATTATTTTTCCATCTACCAGTAAATCAGCGAAGTATTCGCCTACAGGCTTAGCATCATAAAATACCTTTATTCCTTTTTGCTTTTCTACCTTAAATCCATTTTTCTCTAATTCAATTGCCAGTGCATTTTCATATACTTTTTCCAAAAAACCTGATCCCAGGGTATTATGAACTTTATAAGCGCAGCCTATTATCCTTTCTGTTAACTCATTATATAAATACTCCATATATCACATCCCCAAAAAACCCAAAAGAAAATCCGTGTTCATCCGTGCTAATCTGTGGTTAATTAAAAAAGCACCCGATCAGGGTGCTTAGCAATCTGCCTTATTTTTGTTGAACT
>CAYZYO010000102.1:0-5898 GCA_964482585.1 uncultured Syntrophomonadaceae bacterium
AAAGGAAGTACCAGCAGTAATCAAATATCCCTGGAAACAATTCGTAATGGGTTGTTGGCAATAGATATAGAACCGGAACCGGTTGATTTTTTGCTAAAAAACATTAAAGAAGAAATATTAACCGGGAAAGCAGACGAAATTAAAGAGGTTCTAATCAAGAGATCAGCCGCAGTTTTTAAACCGGCGGTGCATAGCTATGGACAGCCTGAGATTATAGCATTTGTAGGTCCGCCTGGAATCGGTAAAACTACTACCCTGGCAAAAATAGGAGCAATTTTTTCACTCTTTGACAGCTTTAATATTGGTTTTATTACTATTGACACTTACCGTATTGGAGCTGTTGAGCAGCTGCAGATATATGGGGATATTATAGGTGCTTCAGTAGATATGGTATCTTCTCCGGAAGGACTTAATGCGGCAGTTGAAAAAAACCGGGATAAAGACATTATTCTAATTGATACTGCCGGCAGACCATCTAAAAATACCCGGCAGATAATAGAATTAAAATCCTTTTTAGAAACCCTAGAGAATATTAATATTTACCTGGTAATAAATGTGACCGCGAAAAATAAAGACATGGTGCGAATACTTAATGATTTTAAAATACTTGCCTATTCCGGGCTTGTATTCACCAAGATTGATGAAACTGATTCCTATGGCGCTATACTTAATGCTGCCTACTTGACTGGATTACCTATTGTTTATATTACTGATGGACAGAATGTTCCCGATGATATTGAAGCAGCCAACCCTGAGCTTTTAGCCAAATTGGTGATGAGGGATGTGGTTTTTAGTGAGTGATCAGGCAGATAATTTAAGAAGATTGGTGGTTTTTAAAGAGAATAAGGCAGGTTTTAATAGTATTAGCCACGGACGTATTATTACAAATTTTAGTCTAAAATTAGCCCGGCTGTTAAGGTGAGAATTTTAAGCTATTAGTTTCGAAAAATGAGAGTATTATGGTTTTGCCGGAAACAGAATCTTGAATAAAAACCAAAAAAAGGTGATTTTAACTATGAAAGAAAACATCTTAACTAATCCTGAGGAATATTTACCACTTGTAAAAAAAATAGTCGATCGTATTGATATTAAACTTCCGGTTCACTGGGATAAGGAAGACATGATTGGTTATGGTGTTTTGGGGCTTATGGAGGCTATAAAACGCTTTCAACCGGAAAAAGGAGTGAAATTTTCAACCTTTGCCGCAAAACGTATCCATGGTGCCATATTGGATGCATTAAGAAAAGATACTCCATTATCCCGTACCTGCTGGAAAAAGGTGCGTAAGATTACAGATGCTGTAGATAGAATAAACAGGGAAACTGGTAAAGAGGCTTCTATAGAGGCCATAGCAGCAGAGGTTGAGCTAAACATAAAGGAAGTAGAAGAGGCTTTAGAATCGTTAAAGATGCTATCCCATATCTCACTGGAAAAAACTCTTGGCTTTACTGACAATGAGGAGATAAAGGTTGGAGATAAAATTCGATCTAAAGATTTATCAGAGGAAATATTAATTAAAAATGAACAGATAGAATTATTGACCAAAGCTATGACCCAGTTGGAAGAACGACAGAGGTTAATATTGACTCTTTATTACTATGAAGAACTTACTTTAAAAGAAATAGCCTGTATAACTAATATCAGCATATCCAGGGTATCCCAGATTAAATCATTAGGATTAACCCGTCTGCGAAAAACAATTAAGGCAGATGGTTAAAAATAATTAAAAGGTTCCATGAAAAAAACCCTAATTCTTGTATCGTAGAGGAGACTTCAGTCTCCGGCCAGCCAGATAATAACGGTATTTAAGGAAAACTAGATTCGCCTCTACGGATATGATGTATAAATACTGCTTTTGCAGTGGAATCAACTGTAAAAACAATAAATAAAACCGATAAATAAAGGAGGGATATAATGCTCAGGGGAATTTATTGTTCAAATACGGGATTAAATACGGTACAACATAGAGTCAATATTCTGGCAGACAATTTAGCCAATGTAAATACCAATGGATTTAAGCAAGGAAAGAGTGCTGGTACTACTTTTAAGGAAGCCGTTGTTCGTATAAACGAAAATACTTATTTTAAAACTTCCAATGGGAGTTTTCCTGCTGAGACTGCTATTGACTTTTTGCCTGGTGTATTGCGGCAAACGGGGCGAAAATATGATTTTGCTATTAGAGGAGATGCTTTTTTTACCATTCAGACACCTGCAGGGTTTAGATATACTAAAAACGGGAATTTTCGCTGCGGTCAGGAGGGTTACCTGGAAGATAATAAGGGCAATAGAGTACTCGGGAAGACAGGTTTTATTAGAATCATGGATGGGGAATTGGATGGAGATTTCCGGTTGGATACTATTGAGAATAAGGAAAACCTGATCAGGGATGGCGATATGCAGTTTAAGGTAATTGATCAAACCCAGATGTACCCGGCGGAAGAGGTCCAAGTTCTACCGGGTTTTCTGGAGACTTCAAATGTTGATAGTATTTATAACATGACAGAATTAATAACCGCTGCCAGGAGTTATTCATTAAACAGCAGAGTATTAACCTCCCTGGATGCAGTATTAAAAAAATCATCAGAGGAAGTGGGCAGGCTAAAATAATATTAATACGAAGTTTCCTCTACGGTAGAATATAAGATGCAGTATAACATAGGAATTTGGAATTAACTGCAGAGTTAAAGGTGAATATTATAACACTTTCCAGATACTTATCAAAACAGAAACAAAAACATCTGCGTAAATCTGTGTTCATCTGTGGTTAATTTTCCCGGTGGTTGTGTTCTCTGGGCATGGTGGTTTAATACGAAAATAAACGGTTAATGCAGTCGCCTTACCGGATAGAACTGTAGATAGAACCGTAGAGGCGACTTCAGTCGCCGCCCTGGCCCCCTGAATTCCAGGTGGTCGGAGACTGAAGTTTCCTCTACGGTAGAATTCATCGGTGGTTGTGTTCTCTGGGCATGGGTGATTAATATGCATAAATTTAGAAATAAGGAGCTTTGAATATGTTGATGCATTCTCCGGCGGCTGAAATACCAGCAGAATATAAGGTGGGAATAGCTGAAGGTATAATCTGTATTCCACCCGGCAGGTTGATTGCTTTAGGGCTGGGATCATGTGTAGGTGTAACCATACTTGATGTTGTTAATGGTATTGGCGGGATGGCACATATTATGCTGCCTGAAAGCAAAGTTTTTACCGATAATAGTCGGCCATTTAAATTTGTTGACATGGCTCTTCCTTTGCTGTTACAGAAGGTATTAAAGCAGGGAGCCAAAAGATATAACCTCCAGGCTAAAATTGCAGGGGGATCCCTGATGTTTAAGAGTATGTCTAGTTCCTCCCTGCTGAATATAGGTGAGAGAAATGTAAATAAGTGTTATAAGGTACTGGATGAACTTAATATAAAAATAACCGGTACTGATACCGGAGGAGATTGTGGCAGAACCATGATATTGGATTGCTCATCAAGGAAGGTTTTTGTCCGTACTGTTGGCAATAATTCAAAAGAGATATAGTTGGAGGAAATGGGTTGAAATTCACAGATTTTAAAAGGGCAGTTTCAGATTTATTCAGTATTGATTTAAATGGTTATAAAGAAGGTCAATTAAAGAGAAGAATAGAACACCTCATGCTTAACCAGGGTTATCATAGTTTTGATGCTTATTACCTGGCTTTAAGCAGGGAAAAGAGGCAGCAGGAGATTTTTTTGGACAGGTTCACTATTAATGTTTCCGAATTCTTTAGAAACCAAAAGGCATTCGAAACCCTGGAAAAAAACATTCTTTCTAAATTGGTTAGTAAAAAGGAAAGGCTAAAAATATGGAGTGCAGCCTGTGCAAATGGAGCAGAACCTTATTCTATTGCGATTATACTTGATGAATTAACCCCGGGGAAAACACATACTATAGATGCTACCGATATTGATAGGAAAATACTACAGGAGGCTAAAACTGGTATTTATAAAAGTAATCAGGTTAAGAATGTTTCTCCGGATCGATTAAAAAATTATTTCACAAAGAATAAAGACTCATGGGCTATTGTTCCCGGGATAAAAAAAAGAGTTAATTTTCGGTATCACGATTTGCTTAAAGACAATTATCGTCATGGTTATGATATTATAATATGTCGTAATGTGGTTATTTATTTTACCAGGGAAACCCAGGAGCGTATATATAAGAATTTTTTTCAGTCATTAAATCCTGGAGGTATTATTTTTATTGGTGTTACTGAATCAATTTTAAACTACAGGGAGTTAGGTTTTAGCTCAGTTTACCCCTGGTTTTATAAAAAAGAAGCAAATTTTTTTAAGGAGAAGGTATTATGAATGAATGGGATAAGTTGAAGCCGGTTCACCAGGATTTTTTAAAAGAAATGGAGAATATTGGAGCAGGACATGCAGCTACTGCGCTTTCACAGATGTTAGATAGAACTATAGGGATGGAAGTTCCGGAAGTAACTTTCTGTAATATAGAAGAGCTGTGCCAGGTAGTTGGGGAAGAAGAAGAGTTAGTTTCATGTATCAGCATAGCGGTTACCGGTGATATTTCATTTGATATGATATTCATATTAAAATATGAAAGTGCACTTTCTCTTGCTAATAATCTTATGAAATTGCCTTTGTTTAATTGCAGCGAAATAAATACTGCAACTCAATCGGTTCTCAATGAAGTTGGGAACATATTAATCGGTTCCTTCTTAAATGCGTTGAATTCTTTAACCGGGTTGAATACCCGATCATCAGTACCTGCTTTTGCTAATGATATGTTAGGAGCTGTTATAAGCGCGGCTCTTCTCGAACGGGGGTACTATGATGATGAAGTAATGGTAATAGGAACTCGTTTTTATGATAATAAAGTAGTTATCGATGGGCACTTATTTATGCTGCCGAGGTATAATGTTTTAAAGAAAATATTTGAATCGGTAGGAATTAAATCATAATACTGGGGGAGGTTTTTAAATGGGAAAAAAGGTTTTAATAGTTGATGATGCTGCTTTTATGCGAATGATGATCAAGGATATGATCAGCGAAAACGGTTACCAGGTAGCAGGAGAGGCTGCCAATGGTGAAGAGGCTGTTCAAATGTATCAGGAATTGAAGCCGGATATAGTGACAATGGATATAACCATGCCTGAAAAAGACGGTATTACTGCGGTTAAAGAAATAATGGCAGCAGATTCTAATGCCAGAATTATAATGTGCAGTGCCATGGGACAGCAGGGGCTGGTAAAAGAAGCAATTCAGGCTGGTGCCCGGGATTTTTTGGTGAAGCCTTTCCAACCGGAACGGGTAATTCAAGCATTAAATAAAGCATCGCAATAAGGAGGCGAAATATGAAAGATATTCTTTCCCAGTCGGAAATCGATGAACTTATAAATGCTATAGTTGTTGGGGAAGAAGAAATAACCGATGTTCCCGAGGAATCTTCCCCGACAGCTGCTAAAGAGTATAATTTTCGCAGACCAGATAAATTTACCAAGGATCAAATACGTACCTTGTATATGATAAATGAGATTTTTGCCAAGCTGCTTTCTAATTTTCTGTCGGGTTATTTTCAAAGCACGGTATCTGTAAAAATTATGTCAGTTCAGCAGATTACTTATGAAGATTTTCTATTGTCGATTCCCAGCCCCACTCTTTTAACAATATTTAAAATGGCACCATTAAATGGTAGTGTAATAATGGAATATAATAATAATTTCTCATTCCCAATTATTGATCTCTTATTAGGAGGGATGGGAAGAAAAACTAAAAATACACGACAGCTTACCGATATTGAATTAGGTGTTCTAAAAAAAGTAAACGAAAAGGTGCTGCAGAATATGGCTTTAGCCTGGGAGGGGGTATTAAAAATAGATCCCGTAATAGAGACTTTAGAAACTAATCCCCAG
>CAYZYO010000102.1:5908-7908 GCA_964482585.1 uncultured Syntrophomonadaceae bacterium
CCCAGCTGAGCCAGATAATTTCTCCTAATGAAACAGTGGCAATTATCACTTTTTCGGCGGATATTGGAGGCAACCACAGTTTGATAAATCTATGTATACCCTATGTTACTATTAAGGATAAGCTTTCCAGCTTAACAACTCAACACTGGTTTGCCCATCAGCAGCATGAGGGTACTTCTCCTGAAAAGGAGACAATAAATAAAAATCGTTTAAATTCTATTACCTTAAAACTAACTGCCTGCTGTGGCGAAACTACTATGACCGTCCGGGAAATTCTGGACCTGGGTGAAAGGGATGTTATTCTTTTGGACAAGAAGGTTGGAAATGATATGGAAATAATTATAGAAGGCCACCCAAAATATAGAGGACAACCGGGCATTAAGGATAATAAACTGGCTATGTTGATTACAGATATTATAAAAGGAGAATAAATTTATGGATAATTCATTCTTGTCTCAAGAAGAGATTGATGCTTTACTAAACCAGAATAATCAAGAAACTATCCCTCCGGGAAACCAAGAAACCGAGAATACCTTAACTGCCCAGGAGCAAGACATACTTTGCGAGATAGGAAATATTAGTGCAGGGGCTTCGTCTACTGCTCTGTCAGAAATTTTGAGACAACGGGTTATGATAAATGTTCCCACAATTTCTTTTACTACGTTTAAGGAATTCCATAAAAGCTTTGAAACCCCATATTTGTTTGTTGAAGTCAATTATACGTCAGGGCTGGAAGGAAAAAATATCTTTATTCTAAAAATAGAAGATGCGGTAGTAATTGCTGATCTCATGATGGGAGGTAATGGTGAAAATGTTGCGCCTGAACTCGATGAAATGGGTGAAAGTGCGGTTTCCGAAGCTATGAACCAAATGATAGGGTTATCTGCTACGTCTATGTCGCAGATATTTAACCGGAGAATTGAAATATCACCACCCGTAATAAGAGCCGTATTCTTGGATGAAAACCAATTCGATTTTTACGAGAATATTGATGAAGATATTGTTGTTATTTCATTAAACCTGCAAATTGGAGAAATGCTAAAAAGCGAAATAATGTTAATGATGAATCAACAGGATGCCAAACAAGCGGCCCAGGACTTAATGAATGGATTAAACCCGGGTAAAAAAACCGTAGAAAACAGCACTGTCAGCAATGAAATCATTGAGAACGATTATAAAGAGGAAATAACGGAAAAGCAGCAGGATTATGAAGAAGAAAAACAGGAAAAGCAGGAGTATTTAGTACAAGAAAAAAATGAAGCTATAAACAAAAGAAATCTTAACCTGATTTTGGATGTACCACTTAAATTATCAGTGTTACTAGGAAGAACCAAAAAAAACATCAACGATATTTTAAGCCTGGGCCCTGGATCAATTGTTGAATTGGAGAAAATGGCAGAGGAGCCGGTTGATATTCTGGTTAATGATACCCTTATTGCCAGGGGTGAAGTTGTAGCTGTTAATGAATATTTTGGAGTTAGAATTACTAATATTATATCACCGGAAAACAGGCTCAGGAGTTTGGTCAATAAATAAAATAGGTATGGTTGTTCCAGTCACAAAATATTATCTATACATAATTTATAGTTGGAAAGTTGGAAAAAGGAAGTGCTTTTGTAGGGGAGACTTCAGTCTCCCGTTTGAATACAAATCAGCCCGGGCTGTAAGGAGACTGAAGTCTCCTCCACAAGAAGCAGGAATTTTGCAGTGAAACATAATTTTATTATAAACAGGGTTAACCCTCGAGTTGGTTTGGAGGGTTTTTGTCTTTTCATACCCCTTTCATTCCCCCCCCCCAAATAAATAGCCCATGGAATATTACGCAAATTAACACGAATTAACTAAATATTTGTCAAAAGTTGCCGAAATAATAAAAAAGACTCGATTTAGATCGGCAGGTATTTACAATAGCTGATTTTTAACATCATATATAAGCCAAATTTACAGAAAGAGGGGAAGATATGGTAATAACGATTATTAATAACAAAGGGGGGACAGGC
>CAYZYO010000103.1:0-6004 GCA_964482585.1 uncultured Syntrophomonadaceae bacterium
AACCTTTTTCTGCATAGAATTCCTGTTCTGATGCTGAGAATAAAAACTCATTCCCACAATCTTTACAAACTAAATACTTATCTTCCATATAATCATCTCCCTTCTGGTAAATACTCTTGGACTTAGTTCCCCAAAAAGGAGATAACTTATAGAACAAGGCAAAGAAATTGTAATTCATACCTTCTCTATTGTCAAGTAACCGCCTAAATAATTTAATCCAATAGCTCAAAATGCATGGAATCACTATAGGCATTTCCCCAACTAAACCCAGCAGGTTTAAAAGCTTTTTCCCATAGAATTAAGTTAGGATCGTTTGGATTAGTTGCAGAATTAATATATCCAAAATGGCCCTGGGCATTTATATCAATAGCAATTCCCCATGAATGATTACTCAAACCTCTGCTGGATTTCCAATTAACATGCCTGGGTACAAATGTACCATCCATTGAATAAATCAAACTTACCAAGGGAACTCGTTTGCCATTTACTACTGCAGTACCATTCTTAATATAGGTAAAAGCTTGAATAAACTTGTCGGCTGCTTTTTTATGAACCTGTACCTTTTGATTCAGGCCGGGTAGAGTTATAGTCACAATATTATTGGCAACCCAATTAGGATCTATTTCTATTCTGCCTCCACTTAAATCTCTATAGTAAAATTGCCCGTAGGATCCCTGCACTTTGCTTAGTTTGGGATATTTTTTAGTGTCAGCACCTCGGGATATTGGATTATCAGCAGCAGCTGTCTGCACTCCAACACTCTTTTCCAGTTGACTAGTAGAAGCAGTTTGACTATTAGTCTTTTCTTTAACAATTAGACTAATAACCTCTTCTCCCATTTTTTCTCCATCCCGCGCACTAACTTTTATTGTATATTCTCCCGGTTCAGCATCTTTTGTATCCCAAGCATACACCAGGGAATCATCATCATTCCTAGTCTTTGATGTATCATTAATATATAACTCCATGGATTCAACCATTATATCATCAGTTGCAACGGCAGTAACTTTTACTACTGTTCCGGCTGTAACCAGCAAATTATCTTCAGGGCTTTTAATGAAGACTTCCGGGGATTGGTTCTCTGGGATAGAAAAGCTCTTAATCTCTCCAAAACCCAAACCCTTTAAATTAACTGCATATGCTTGATAATAATATGTATTACCTGGCTTTAAATCATCTATAGTCACGGTATATTGTTCATCTACCCCAGTGTTATCTACTATCGTTTCTTTCCGGTCCATATCATGGCTTGTCCCCCATCTAAAGCCATATTCAGTTATATCCTTACCTCCTTTATCTTTTATCTCTCCGTTTAACGTAGCACTAGTCCCTTCAGCAAGTACCTCAACTGTATTTACTATAGGCTCAGATTTATTAGCTGTATTAAAGATACATAATATTACTACTAACGCCAGTACTAAAATTCCCAGACTCCAATAAATTTTTTTACTCATATAAATCATTCCTTACTAATGTTTAGTGCTTAAAACTAAAGTAACTCACTCCCTTATTGTTATTTAAATATGATTCCATTGCCAAAAAAAGTTCAGATCAATCCCTCAAGAGAGTTCACCTCTAATACCGTAATTATCTGACCACAGGAAACTAAAATCTCTTATACCAAATACAAGAATTAAATTTTAGTAGTGGAATTAAATATAAATTATTCTATCTATAACAAATAGAATGGTCAAAGGTAATTTTAGACAAAAATACATCACGTATTGTTATGCGGGTGGAGTGGGGTATTTTACTCATTGTCGTAATCGAAAATATTATAGAAATGATAAAAGTTATAATAGATTTTATATAAACATAACTATATTAATAGTATTTTTCTAAAATTCTGAACTGTCTTTTCATAATAATAAGAATAAGAGTGTAAAAAAGAGGCTGTGGGATAATGTGAAAAAATTTAAAGAGCCTAAATTAATTCTGTTCTTAATAATATGCCTAACTTTTCTGAGTGCTGGGGTAGAAAAAGCCTTTCCTGACTCTTTTATTGAAATAGTAAAAAGTGGGAAACCACTAAATATTTTGCTGCTGGGAATTGATGCTCGTCCAGGTGAAATTAATGCCCGCAGTGATACTATTATACTGGTAAGTATTGATTGTACACTTAATAAGGCTGCATTAGTATGGATACCACGAGATACAAAGATTTATACATCGAACAAAAGCCAAAAGATTAATATGATAAATCAATTTCATGGGCCGGAAGCAACCTGTAAAGAAGTTGGAAAATTATTAGATATAAATGTTAACCATTTCATACTCACTAATTTTTCTGGATTTGAAAATATTATAGATATATTAGGCGGTATTTATATGTATGTAGACATTGATCTATCAAGCCCCTCTTCCGGTGTTTACCTGAAAAAAGGGTATCAACATCTAAACGGGAAACAAGCCTTAAAATATGCTCGTTATAGAGACAAAGAAAAGGGGGATATTGGTAGAACCGAACGCCAACAGAAACTATTACAGGCATTAAAAAACCAGGTTTTTAAAAAAGAAACTATAATAAAAATTCCAGATCTGCTGCCTGAACTCCAGAAAAACATACTTACAAATATATCTGCAAGTGATATGTTTTATCTACTTAACTTACTCCTGCAAATAGATAAGGATATTATTACTCAGACATTGCCTGGAACTCCTTATAACGATCCTTACTCTGGAGCCAGTTACTGGATAGTAGACCCGCAGGTTGCCAGGAGTATTCTTAATTCATTATTTCATGGACATCGTTTCGAAATAGAAACTTGTAGTTTTTAAACTGGGGATATTGCGTAATTATTTTTTCATATAAATTAGCCATGTATTTTAGTAATGTCATAATAAGTTAAAGCTAAAGAGATCTAAAGATTATCGTTAACACTCAAAGTGATATGCTGAATTTCTGATTTATATAAAACTATCAAATTGCATAGGGTTTTAATTATATATTCTCAGGTATAAGCAGGTATTCTTAGGATACTCAGTGCTTGTAAAAAAAATGATAACAGATTATTAAGAAATACTCATATTCTCTTAAAAGCATATTTATATTTTCTGGTTATACTAAATCACGAAATGCAAATAAAATATTAGGAGGCGAATAAATTGAGCAAAAAACGGAATATTAAGATGATCTCTTTGGCTCTAATAGGATGCTTAATACTTGGAATAGCTGCAATCTCACCAGCTATGGCTAATGATAGCCAAACCAATAGTACAGATAATTTTAAACATAAAAGGTTTGAGCATTTTAGAAATTGCGGGATCTATTGCCAGCTTGATAAACAGCTGGAAGATGGCACTATAACCCAGGAGCAGTATGATGGTATGAAAGCTGTTCAGGAAACGGTAAATAATCTGAGAAATGAAATTCAGGAAACTTGGTCTAATGGTTTGCGTAACCATAATATAATTAATCAGGAACAATACGATGAAATGCTAAAAAAACAGGCTGAAAGAACAAAACTTTTGGAATCACTTAAAGAGTTAACTCCAGAAGAACGGCAGGTTAAAATGGCTGAATTAAAGGAAACAAAATTAAAAGAGCTGTTAGAAAACAATACAATAACCCAGGAACAATATGACCAATTTATGAAAAACAATGGTCCCGGGTTCGGTGAAAAACCTCAGGAAAGAAGACAATCTATGCGGAATCATTTTGGGTACCGTTGGTAGATTTTAAAACTGCAAAATCCTTAAGTAAGTATTAATACGAATAGCAAGCTGAATCCACAGCTTGCTATTTTTTTTTAAAATTAATGGTTTAAACATAGAAAATTGCTTTTAATCTATAATACAATAAATGAAGGTAAAGGAAAAGGAGGCTTGAAATCTGCATGGTATACTTAACATTAATTGTTTTTGTACTTAGCGTTCTTACTCATATCTTTTTAAAAAAGCAATTGTATAGAATGCAATACGAAAAGGTAACACTAGAGGAAATAAATTCGACATTCGATAATTATAACCGGCAGCGCATAACTCTAGAAAATCAAATCTTACAAGAATTAAGTATAATTAAGAAAAAAATAGACTAAGGGGGTTTAGAATTTTGTCACCATTAGAAATAGGCTTATCTACTGTTTTCTTAATTGCAGCCATATATTTCATTTATAAATCTACTAACTATAAAAAAGAAATAACCATTATTGCTAAAGAATTTCAAGAACAGGCAGTTAAAAATTCCGAGGAACGGCCTAATATATGGCAAGATGATCTGCAGTTTAAAAAAGAAATATTAAACGAACTTAAAAAAATAAATTCCCAGTAAATACATCGGCACTCGGCATTTCCTACTGTACTGCTTGGCCATGCTTTAAAAGCAGCCCTATTTTCTCATACTGTTTTTATCCGATTTGTATACTCATTGTGACAGCTGTAAAAGTAGTTTTATAAGCTAAATTGATAATAAGAAAAAAAACAGAATTCTTATAAGGAAATCTTTTTTATATTCTTTACTTATGAAACTCTATATTTTTGTGCACGATAGATTTTTATTTTGTAAGGATAATTTGCCTGGTACTCTAAATAGTTCTCTTTGATCTGCGGGAGCCAGATAAGAGCTAATAAAGAGGCAGATACTTCTCTTGCATTTATCATTCGTAAATCTATATATTCAACCAATATTTCTGCATTATATCTATCATCACTAAGGAAGTTGGGCATCTCTAGAAACGTACAAAAAGAAAATTTAAAGTTACTGGTACATATTTCCCGGGTATTAGATTGATAGATTAATTCCAGGTCTATTTCACCCTGTAAAAATAATAATTTACCTAATACATTCTCCAATATCTGGTTTCTGCCAAAAAAAGGGCCTATTTTTATAGATTCTAAATATTCAATATCAGGTTTTAAGGCAGAAATTATTAATCTTTCTTCAAAAACAATTCTTTTGGAAATAATTGTATCTTTTGCTTGCGGGTAATTTGATGATTTGCCAAAATACTCTATATTACTTAACATTCTTTTCCCCTCCTATCCGGGTTATCCATGTAGTTATCTACTGATATTAATAATAATACGTAAATACGTGTATTCTTGTTACATTGGTATCTAAATAAAACACTAAGAATATTGGTGTTGTCTGTAACAATAACTCCTCAAACAGAATATTTTATATAAGGAGTTGGTGAAAATGCTAAATTTTATATCAGCTTCTAAAAATTTGAAAGGAGATTGATTAATGAGTGTATCTTATGAGGAAAATGCGGCAGTAAACGGTCTGCAAAGCCTTGTAAATGACAAGGAACTTCTTAATGCCGCAGGAGTTGAGTCTTTATCAACTATATTGCACGACATTTGCGTTCAAGATGTACGTTATTGGTGTAGAGAAAATATTGACATCGAAATCCCAATTCCGGCTAATGCAGGCACTCTTGTAGGCGGCAGCTGCAGGGGAGAAGTTTTCCCAATAACACCGGATTTTGCTTGTGCAGTAAAGGTTATCTGCGCAGAAGAACAATTACAGCCTGATTGCAAGGGTATAGATATTTCTTTAGGTTTGCAAATTACTTTAATTCCTCCCGATCCCTGCTCATGCCCGGTAATGGTCATTAACCACTATGCCAATTTTAAATGTACACAATTTAGACCGTTTCCCACAGGATCCCCTATATATGGTAATGCATTAAGGGAAGCACTTAGAATAATTGACGGCTCATGTGTAGTTGTTCAAGACCTGTGTTGTGAGATCTTAAATGGTCAATGTAGTAGAGTCCGGGTTACAGGAGAATTGATTGATAAGCTATGGAAACATGAAAACCTCTGGGTTTTAGCTGCACGTCCTTATGATGGAGTAACTGTAAGCCAAGAGTTTCCAGAGCCGCATATGATTGGTGAATGTATAACCTGCCCTAATAACACTTCCACTTAAGCCAATTATTCTTTCGCTAAATCTAAATTGCATACGATGATAACCATATGCTCCCTGGAGTAGTTACCTCAGGGGGCATTTACTATATTTAAATTAATCTATTTTTTTAGTGTTTTTAACTGCTCCTTT
>CAYZYO010000103.1:6104-7692 GCA_964482585.1 uncultured Syntrophomonadaceae bacterium
GGCATTTACTATATTTAAATTAATCTATTTTTTTAGTGTTTTTAACTGCTCCTTTTTTTTGTTCTCTACTTCCAGATCTAAATTCCAGTACCTATACATTATAAAATTAGGGGAATCATTAGAATATATATTACTGCTTTCAAGCTTATTATCCAATACTAAACTCTCCTTACTCACCTTTTCTATACTCTCTTGCTCCAATTTATCAGAATTATCTTTTAAACTATTACCAGCGGTTTCATCATTTTGGCGTTCACTTGGATTTACCCAAAACTGATTATTACTATCTTTTTGTACTTCCCGGTTATTTATGATTTGGCCTCTTTTAATTTTTAGCTCAGAACTATGAATTACTTTTTTGAAATTCACCAAATTAACAACTCCTCTCTAAAAAATCTTTCCTTAATATACTATGGAATATTAAAAATATAGTGTAAGCATTTCAAATAACGGCAAAAGCCTGTCTTTATTGGCTGTCAGCACATCATGATCCAGGGAAGTTTTTTGAATTTGTTTTAAAAGCAATTTTTATTATGATATATTATTCTAAAGAGGTTTGGAAAAAATATAAAAAAAAAGGAGCATCAGAATTGAGTAAGTACCAAGCTTACAAAGAATCAGTATTACAATACAGCCAGCGTTTATCGCAGAGAGGCTATACAGTTGGCACTGGCGGCAATATATCTATACTGATTGAAGAGGAAAATGTTATAGCAATAACTCCAACAAGTATGGATTACTTTGGTATTCACGTAGATGACATTTGCATAGTTGATTTTGAAATGAATATTCTAGAAGGGAATTATAAACCTTCCATTGAAACTGAAATGCATATAGAAGTTTATAAACACCGGCGAGATGTTAATGCCATCATTCATACCCACCAGGTATATGCCAGTATATTCGCTTTAATCAACGAACCAATCCCAGCTCTTTTTGATGAAGTCACCTTAAATACCGGACATATCATTGAAGTGATTCCTTATGCATTATCAGGCAGTCATCAATTATCGCAAAATATAGTGGCCCAATTAAGTAATCGCTGTAACTGCTATATTATTCAAAATCACGGAGCACTAAGCCTGGGGATATCAATTGAAAATGCCTATCGCAATGTAGAGCTTTTGGAAAAGATTTCCCGCACTTATTATTATGCTCTTACAAGTGGTCACTCTATCACCAAACTACCCGATTTAGTTGTTGCCCGTTTATGTAAAATGCTCTACGAAAGACAGGACCAGGAAATAGCCCGTAAAGAAGCTAAGCAACCATAAAGCCCAAGTAGGGGACGGCAGGCCAATGTCGTCCCCCTTTTTTTCCCGCTTATTGTTTTGCTCATCTCTGTTTTCATTCTCCTACTATATCTATGCTCGTTTTATGAGAGATGACATTATCACTGATTAACAACCTGAATAAAAAGACTGATTGACCTCATGACTACACGCTGTTAAAATCCTAAAATAGTGGTGATAGATTTTTCTAAAGATTTTTGAGGAGTATAGAATGGATCATTCAAAACAATTGGGAGAAGGAAGCATTGGCAGGCTTCTGCTAAAATTCTCAGTACAAGCTATAGTAGGAATGACAG
>CAYZYO010000104.1:0-7666 GCA_964482585.1 uncultured Syntrophomonadaceae bacterium
CGGCAATATTATTGCCATTAAATATAATCTGCCCTTTATCCGGTTTATAAACTCCGGTTATTAAATTGAATACCGTAGTTTTTCCTGCCCCATTAGGACCGATAAGACCGATTAATTCTTCATGCTCCATTTGAAAATTAAAATTAATGACTGCACTGAGTCCACCAAATGATTTATATAAATTATCTATCTCTAATAAGCTCATTTTTTACCACCCCAGATCCTGGCAAAGGTCTTGCGACTTAATTCTTTGTTCCCCATCAAACCCTGTGGACGATAGATCATAACAATAATAAGTACTAATGAATAAATTACCATGCGCATAGCAGCATATTTCTGCAAGGCAAAGGTAAGTATAGTAATGCCAACAGCTGCAATTACAGCCCCGGTAGTACTGCCCAGTCCACCCAGAACTACCATAACGAGCATATCAAATGTTTTCATGAAGTTAAAGGTGCCTGGTTTAATTATATAAAAATAATGAGCATATAGAACACCAGCTAATCCTGCAAACATGGCGCCTATAACAAAAGCTATAACTTTATATTTGGTCGTATTTATACCCATTATTTCTGATGCCACTTCGTCTTCACGGACAGATACAATTGCTCGCCCGTAGCTTGAATTCATCAGGTTAACTATTACTAATATAGTAATTGCTGCCGACCAGAATAACCAGGGCCAGGTGGTAAGTTTGGCAATACCCACAATCCCAGCAGGACCATTAACATATTCAATGTTTTGCAGTACTATCCGTATAATTTCACCAAACCCAAGAGTAGCAATGGCCAAATAATCACCCTTAAGCCTCAGAGTAGGTACTCCAATTATAAATCCGGCTATAGCAGCAGCAAGACACCCTCCCATAATGCCAATGATGAAAGGCATCTCCATGAAAGTGGTGAGAATAACTGATGCATAAGCACCTATTGCCATAAATCCAGCGTGTCCCAGTGACAGCTGTCCGGTAAAACCATTAATTAAGTTAAGACTAACAGCCAGTATTATATTTATAAACATAGTAGTAAGATTAATCTGGTAGGATTGGCTGATTAATCCTGCCGTTAATATATATTGAATTAGCGTAAATAAAATTACCAGTGCGATTACCTCAAGCAGAAAAGTCTGCCAGGATTTTTTGTTCTCTCTCATTCCCATCACCTACACTTTGTCGCCGGTTTTTTCGCCGAACAAACCGGTTGGTTTTATAAGCAGAATTATGATCAGTACACCAAATGCTACTGCATCCCGGTAAAGACTGCTGCCATATCCGCTTACCATGGTTTCCAGAAGACCCATTACAAACCCCCCGACCATAGCTCCAGGAATAATACCTATTCCCCCGAGCACAGCAGCTATAAAAGCTTTAAGCCCAGGGACTATTCCCATCAGGGGGTTAATAGTCTGGTAGTAAACTCCTATCATAACACCGGCAGCAGCTGCAAGTGCGGAACCAATTGCAAAGGTAAACGATATAGTTCTATCTACGCTAATTCCCATTAAAACAGCGGCCTCTTTATCTAAAGATACCGCTCGCATAGCTTTACCAGTTTTGGTCCATTTAATTATATATTGAAGGATTAACATCAAAACTACAGCAGAGATAAATACAAATAATTGTTTATTTAAAATTGACAGGCCTGCAAAATGATATTCATGCAGGGGAAATGCAGAATGAGGAAATACTTTCTGAGCAGGGCCCAGAATAGCCACCGTACTGTATTCTAAAAATAAAGATAAGCCTATCGCTGTAATCAAAGCAGCTATACGAGTAGAATTTCTCAAAGGACGGTAGGCAACTTTTTCCATAATAACACCCAATATAGCACAAAAAATCATAGCTGCCACCATAGCAATAACAATATTAGTACCCAAGAGCGTTATCGAAAAAAAACCCACATAGGCCCCTACCATCATGATATCTCCATGGGCAAAGTTTATTAATTTAATAATTCCATAGACCATAGTATATCCTAAAGCTATTAGAGCATAAATAGCCCCCAGCGATAAACCATTGATAATTTGTTGTACAAATTCAAGCAAATCTGCCACTTCCTCCTATTACAACTTAAAAGAAAGAGAGGGACCAACCCTCCCTTTCTTTTTATACTAAAATATTATGGTTGAATTCTGGTATTAACTGTCTGTACACCATCTTTAAACTCAATGATCACGCCGGCTTTTATTGGATTATGCTGTTCATCGATCGTCATATTGCCGGTTACTCCTTCAAAGTCTTTAATTTCTGCAAGGGCCTGGGCAATTGCTTCTGGATCGGCTGAATTAGCATCATTTATACCCTGAACCAGTAATTGAACTGCATCATATCCCAAAGCAGCAAAAGCATCTGGTTCTTTGTCATATTTAGCTTTAAAAGCTTCTACAAATACTACTATATTTTCATCAGTATCCTGGGAAGAATAATGGTTAGTAAAGAAGGTGTTATTAAGGGCATCTCCGCCAGCAACACTTACCATGTCTGGAGAATCCCATCCATCTCCACCACCTACAGGAACAGTAATTCCAAGTTCTCTAGCCTGCTTGATCAAAGGAGCAACTTCCTGATAATATCCAGGCACATAAATGAAGTCAGGATTGGTGTTCTTGATCTTAGTTAGAGTTGCAGTGAAATCACGGTCATTAGTAACAAAGCCTTCTTCAGCAACAATGGTACCACCTTTTTCGGTAAAGGTCTCTTTAAAATATCTTGCCAATCCTTTACTGTAATCGTTTGATGTATCAGAATAAATGGCGGCTGTTTTAGCCTCCAGGTTTTCGGCAGCAAATTGAGCCATCAACGTGCCCTGGAAAGGATCAATAAAGCATACCCGGAAAATATAATCGAAAGTCTCTCCGGTTTTATCATCTACAGTTACATTGGCTGCAGTAGCAGCAGGAGCAATCAAGGGAATTTTATTCTCCATCATAATAGGGGTACTGCCTTGAACATCACCAGTGGTAAGGGGGCCTATTTGAGCTACAATATTTTCTTCAAGCAGAGATGCACTTACACTCAATGCTTCATCAGCGGTTGACTTGCAGTCTCTTACCAGACCTTCCAACTGCTGTCCGAGTACTCCACCAGCTTCATTAATTTGTTCAATGGCTAATAAAGCTCCGTCTCTACAATTACTACCATAACTAGCAACATCACCAGATAGTTCAACATTGATACCTACTGGAATAGTCGCATCAGTCGCTTCGTCTCCTCCTCCACAGCCGGCAAAAACGCTCATCATAAACATAATTACCATCAGGACAGCTAATTTCTTACTTTTCATAATCATTCCTCCTTTTATTTGGCACTACCATATTTTTATAGCCGGAAAAATCGCGATAATCTGCTAAAACACTCCATGGTACTTTTACTAAAGTGAAGTGTTCATACTGCAGTGGACAATAATTAAACAAGGCTTAGCTGTAACCTTGTCAACCACATCCAGATAGCGATTTCTTCATTCTTTCATTATTCGTCAACAATTGCCATCTTCCCTGCATGGATCATAATATTTTTGGTAAAATAATTGTTAATTTATAATGGTTATAAAAGACTATTTAAGAATCTTAAACACCTAATTTTACGGATTATTTGTTCATCTAACCCAGTATAAACCTGTAAAATATTTCATTACAACCAATTTTATTATGTTAAATTCCTTCCTATTTAATAATTGTTATATTTTTGCGCTTGTGTAATTAATAGTAATTTTCACAAATTAATATAGAATTTATTGTTAATTCTAGATATATAATATTATTATTCTTAAATAATTCTAGTTTCTTATTTTTATAATAAATGACATAATTTTTAGCTCAGATATTTGGTGCTGTCCCCGGGTTAAGCTGAGATATTGGATTTGTTAATTATGTATAACTTGATTTGACTGCGAAAACCCTAATTCTTGCCCCGTAAAGGAGGGTTCGGTCTCCGGTTAGCTGGCGACAATATTACGAGACTAGTACAGCATATATTTATAAATACTACTTCACAAGCAATTGAATATCATTTTTAAATACGACAATAAACTTAATGCAGTAACCTTACTTAGATAATTGGCCACGCCCCCGCGTTTGGAAAACCAGAGCAACGGATAGAAACGTAGAGGCGACTTCAGTCGCCGCCCTGACACGCTGATTTGCGGCTGGTCGAGAGACTGAAGTCGCCTCTACGGTAAAATATAGAATTAAGGTAAAACATTATAAATTGTTTCAGATGCAAAACAAAAACATCTGCGTAAATCTGTGTTCATCTGTGGTTAATTTTCATGGGTGGTTGTGTCCTTTGGACATGAGGGGAGTAATTTAGTTTTTAAAAGTTTTAAATAGGTCTCTACACTCAAGTAAAACTATGGTATATTGTTTATATTGTAGTAGTAGAATTTAATAGTATGGTAGTAATTATTGGTTTATTTATTTTTTAAATAAAACCTTTTACAATTTAATACTCTTAATACTCCCGGTATTGAGAAAAAGGAGGTAGTATGGAAGGATGGTAGGTTGCCGGTATCTGATTCAACTTACCCTTAAGTTGGATTTTTTTATTTCCCCATCATCTTTATTATCCACAGGAGGTGGCATCAAATGCCAATAACAGAGATGTTATCGCTTAATGCTAGAATATATTCTAATGAGATAAGCTTGATAGAAATTGAACCTGCTAAAAATAGCAGACGGGAAATTAATTGGCTGGAATTTGAACAAAAAGCTAATAGGTTTGCCAATGCTCTACTAGGATATGGAATTAAAAAAGGCGACCGGGTCGCCATATTGATGATGAACTGCCTGGAATGGCTCCCCATTTATTTTGGGATTTTAAAAACCGGTGCCCTTGCTGTTCCCTTGAATTTCCGTTATACCAGCGAGGAAATATATAAATGTCTTACAGCAGTAGAAACCCGAATACTAGTTTTTGGAACTGAATTCGTGGATAAAATAGGTGCTATAAAAGAACAGGCTGGTTTCCCTCAGGATCTTATTTTTGTAGGAACAGACACCCCATTTTACGCGCAAAATTTCAGGGAACTGATTTTGCAGTTCCCTGATAAAAGTACAGGCATAGAAATCCATGATGACGATTTAGCAGCACTGTATTTTTCATCAGGAACTACGGGTACTCCTAAACCCATAATGCATACTCATGGGAATCTGGTTTCTGCATGTATTACTGAAAACCGTCATCACCTGCAGGAGCATGATGATAATTTCTTATGTATTCCGCCACTTTACCATACTGGTGCCAAAATGCACTGGTTTGGGAACCTGATTGTAGGAGCAAAAGCCGTTTTACTCCGGGGGGTAGACCCGGAATCAATTCTAAGAACCGTATCCGAAGAAAAAATAAGCATAGTCTGGCTGTTGGTGCCCTGGGCCCAGGATATCCTGGATGCCATTGAGAGCGGAGATGTCTGTCTGGAAGCTTATGAACTTAGCCAATGGCGATTAATGCATATAGGTGCACAGCCGGTTCCACCCAGCCTTATTCTGCGTTGGAAAAAATACTTTCCTCATCATAAATATGATACTAATTACGGACTCAGTGAATCTACCGGTCCTGGTTGTGTTCACCTGGGTATAAATAATATTCATAAGGTTGGTGCTATAGGCAAGCCTGGATTTAATTGGGAAGCTAAAATTGTTGATGATGCCGGCCAACCTGTACACCACGAGCAGGTTGGAGAATTAGTAGTAAAAGGCCCGGGAATCATGGTGGGTTATTATAATAATCCAGACGCTACTAAAGAAGTATTAAAAAACGGCTGGCTTTTTACAGGTGATATGGCCCGTCAGGATAGAGATGGGTTCATTTACCTTGTAGATCGCAAAAAAGATGTAGTCATTTCTGGTGGAGAAAACATTTTTCCAGTGGAAATAGAAGAGTTTCTCCGGGCTCATAATGACATAAAAGATACCGCAGTAATCGGTATGCCGGACCGGCGTTTGGGAGAATTACCAGTTGCGATTGTCGAAGTTAAACCGGGTAGGACACTTACGGAGGAAATGGTTTTAGAATTCTGTGAACATTTACCCAGATATAAAAGACCCCGTATGATCTTTTTTGATAAAATACCCCGTAATCCAACAGGCAAAATTGAAAAACCCCGGCTGCGCGAAAAGTTCTGCCAGGATGCAGATGTTATGTTGGCCTGATAGTAATAATAATTAATTATGCTCAGTAAAAAGTTTAAGTTAAAAAGGGGGGACACATGTTCCCCTTTTTAATCATTATCCCTCTTCCCGTTATCTGTATTTGCAGCCAAAACCATTTACATGAACCTTTTGATAGTTCAATTGGCTTTCATCATAAGGCAGCTTGTGTTCATCCGGATGCCCAACAGCAATTATAGATTCAACTTTATATCCTTCCGGAATATTCAATATTTTCCTGACATATTCCTCAGAAGTAGTCGAGGCATCATGGAATCTTCCTCTAATTTGGATCCAACAGGAACCCAAGTTTAATGACTGTGCAGTTAACTGTAGTATTATCGCAGCAATTGAGCTATCCTCTACCCATACATCATTCTCATGAGGATCAGCTAATACTACAATTCCGAGTGCTGCATCCTTCAAAAATGATGAACCATTCTGCTTGCTATTAGAAAGACTTGTAAGAAGATCCTGGTCATCAATGATAATGAACTCCCACGGACGGCGGTTTCTTGATGATGGGGACAGAAGAACCGCTTTTATTAACTGTTCGACTTCATTTTTAGTTAATCTATCCTTTTTGTATTTCCGTATACTTCGCCGCTGTTTTAAGAGTGATAACAAAATAGTGCCTCCTATCTATTGTTTCTAAACCTAATAATTAGACGTAAATCTTTTTTACACTTTGCTTAAACCAGTTTCTTAAATTATAATATGTAATTATTATAAAAAATACAAATATATTCACATATAAATTTTGATAAAGTATATGGGGAACACAGTTAAGTAAAATAAAAAATCTTGCATAATTCAAAAAACCCATTATATCAGGATGACAATACTAAAATGTGAAAGAAACTAATCAAAATCTTAAATAGTATATAATTTTATTTTTCACCTCTAGTTTTTTGATTTTTGCCAATTTCGATGACGGTAACTAAAAAACGAATCAAATAGAATTAAATAATGAAGGGACAGGTAATATGGTCAAATATGTTAATATGGAGTCTATGATAGCTGATGGAATCATTGATAGATCATCGTATGAATTATTATCTTCAACTAATTGTCTGCGCTTAATGGAGCCAAATTTTATTGAGTACGTTGTTGGCCAAAGTCTAGTTTATTCTTTTCCTGTTCTTGAAATGTTTGCTAATCCCCGGAAGTCGATGCAGGGTGGTTTTATTGCCGCAGCCTTTGATAACGTATTTGGTGCACTAGTCGGTTTTGTGACTAATAAAATTGAAATGGCTTCGGTAGATATATCTGTAAATTATATTCGACCAATATTTGTCAACGACATTTTAACTATATATGCATATATAAAATCACAAGGAAAAAGCATTGTCCACCTAACCGGCGAAGCGTTTAATAAAGAAAACAAATTAATAGCAACAGCTTCCATAAATATAATGCTCTTAAAAAAAGATAAATATCTCGAAAAGGTTTAATCTACTACGCGTGACCATTATCAAACATAATAATATCCTCCGGTTCCATACCAGGATGACAGATTTAT
>CAYZYO010000105.1:0-2215 GCA_964482585.1 uncultured Syntrophomonadaceae bacterium
ACCTGTATCGGCAGCAGTTACACTGTTGTGAGCATTTACATCATAAGGCCATCTCCAGAAAACGGTTTTACTAATTGTAACAGCACCATTTTCAACAGTGTCAGTAATAACATAATTACCATTCGAACCTGATATGGTCGTATTTGTTGCCATATCAATAATGGCATCTTCAAGCTCATCAAGATCATAATAAATGGTAGTAAAATTGTCCAAAGAATACTGAAGCGGTACTTTATTAGCCGCGTCACCACTCTTGGTAAAGTTAAATACGAGATCAGCATCTACATCTGCATCGTAGGTAAATTCCACCGTAAAGGAACCCTTAATCCCTGGGGCAATTAGATAATCGTCACCCTCTTTTTCATAAATATTAGTAGTATAGTCATGATCCCAAATAGGCAAATCTATTTCTGTTCCGCCCAGTTCATCCTCATCAAAGTTACCAGTAAAGCTCCACCTGGCCACCAACGCCGTATCCTGCCCGGCATATTCGCTGGTGTACTTGGCAAAGGTTCCTGACAGCATTACAGTTGAAATCAAGCAGACTACCAGGAGCAGAGCACAGACTCTGAAAGTGTTCCTGTTCTTTTTCGTGTTACTCATAATTCCTATCTCCCCCTTTTTTTAAAATTTTACAATTTTCCGGTAACGCTCGACTTACTTATCAAGTCCCACCTCCCCTTAATGAGTGCTTATATCGTCGAACTACTATCTGATATCTGATAAATCTATATCATCAGGTTGTCAGCTTAAGGTTATCCTCCTGCTTTCGACTCGTTATTTTCTCTTTGAGCTGCCTTTAGGGCTTCCAGCTCTGCTTCCAGTTCGGCTTCCCGGTTCCCCTTTTTCCTGCTGCGGCTGCGGACTGCCATATCATATACTATGAATAAGCAGAGAGGGGTTACTACAAATATTAATAAGCCCATGGGGGTCTGCAAGAACATAGCCAGGTGGCCTATTCCGCCAACCCGCCCCAGGTATATGCCTTCTAACATCTCCGCTGTTACCGCACTGGCATCGGAACCGACATTAGCATCACCTTTGGTTAGGAACGATACAGTACCATTTTCATTCATAATTCCGGTAACTCTATGGGTAACTGCCGCATCTGCACTCCTGTCAGTGCGAAAGGTAATAATATCGTCTTGGGAGATGTTCTCGGCAGCAGTTTCCCGGGTTAAAATCATATCCCCGGTTAAAATAGCCGGCTCCATAGACCCGGATAAGACTATAAAAGGCTTATACCCCATAAAATCCGGCACTTTATCCGGGTAGATATAGGATTTAACAATCATAGTCCCATTAACTATAATAATCAGGGTAAAAAAAATACAAACAGCAATTCCAAGCGAGTTTAAAACCCTGCTATACCCTGCTTTCTCCAGTCTTTTATCTTCCATAACCCAGCCTCCAAATTCACGTAATTAAGAACAAAATACTGATGTTCCCTCATGCCCCGCAGAATACAGCCACTGGTCAAAATAGAGTAGATGATTAACCACAGATGAACACAGATTCACGCAGATATTATTGTTTTTTGTTTTGATAAGTATCTGAAACAATTTATAATACTTTACTCTTAACTCTGCAGTTAACCCCTAATTCTTATATATCTTATACCGTATCTTATACCGTAGAGGCGACTTCAGTCGCCGTCCTCCACACTGAATCTCGACTGGTCGGCAACTGAAGTCGCCTCTACGGTTTATACATTGCTGGGGTTTTTCCAAAACGCCAGTGCCTACCCAACTTATCTAAGTAAGGTGATTGCATTAAGCGTTTACTTTCGTATTAACCCCCCATGGCCGCAGAATACAGCCACTGGTGAAAAACAGCCTTATGCAAGCTGAGCGTAAAGCTAAGGATCTTTATCTTGATTATTAAGAAGATTCGCTCAGAATGACAATAGATTAATTTCATTATTAATGTATTAAAGAAAAAACTAAAAAATGCCCCTACCAAAACGATAGCGGCCGGTTGCGTCTCCAGCTACTGTGAGTTAGACGCCCATCATTACCACTCACAGATCATTGCTTCCGCGTTCCCTTATTCTCTTTATCCTTCTACTTTTTATGGCATCTACACAACTAATATATTCAAACAAACAACAAAAAATACCCCTACCAAAAACGATAGCGGCCGGTTGCGTCTCCAGCTGCTGTGAGTTAGACGCCCATCATTACCACTCACAGATCATTGCTTCCGCGTTCCCTTA
>CAYZYO010000105.1:2315-7433 GCA_964482585.1 uncultured Syntrophomonadaceae bacterium
CGCCCATCATTACCACTCACAGATCATTGCTTCCGCGTTCCCTTATTCTCTTTATTTTTCAACCTTTTTCTGGCATCTACACAACTAATATATTCAAACAAACAACAAAAAATGCCCCTACCAAAAACGATAGCGGCCGGTTGCGTCTCCAGCTACCGTGAGTTAGACGCCCATCATTACCACTCACAGATCATTGCTTCCGCGTTCCCTTATTCTCTTTATTTTTCAACCTTTTTCTGGCATCTACACAACTAATATATTCAAACAAACAACAAAAAATGCCCCTACCAAAAACGATAGCGGCCGGTTGCGTCTCCAGCTACCGTGAGTTAGACGCCCATCATTACCACTCACAGATCATTGCTTCCGCAAAGACATTTATGTAACTAATTCCATACTAGAAGACAACTTGTAACGTAGGAAGTTATTTCTAGTAATATAATAATGCAGTAAATATATAGTCTATGTCAAGACAAAAATTTATAATTTATTAATGATTCATTCTTAATTTTAATGCGAAAAGGAGTATTTATTCATCATATACCATAGGGGAGACTTCAGTCTCCCCTAAAATCGATTATACCTGCTAGCCCGAAACTAAAGTCTCCTCCAAGATACAAAAATTAGGGTTTTCTGCAGTAGATCCTTTAAAAATTGTTTAATGTTAACTTTGTTTTTAATAGTTTGAGAGTTTTGCATAATTAAAAAATCCGGCATGATAATTCTGAACATTAGCGATGAATCTTCAGATCCTTCGGCTTTGCCTCAGGATGACATTGCTAAAATACCTGTCTAATGATACAAAAAAAAGCTTATTACACAAAATTCCTAGTTAATAAAACTTTTATATCTGTGCCTAATCCGTGTGTATCTGTGGTTAATAAAAAACTCTTCACATACCGTAGAGGCGACTTCAGTCGCCGATCAGCCGCAAATCAGGGTATCAGGGCGGCGACTGAAGTCGCCTCTACGGTCTATCCGGTTGTTCCGGTTTTACCGAAACGCCAGTGCGTAGCCAACTTATCTAAGTAATATGACTGCGTTAGGCATCTATTTTCGTATTTATATTAATATCCAATATTATCTATAATCTCCCCCACAATTTGTTCCAACTGTTTTCCAACTGTATTGACCTTGAAATCTGCGCAGGAGTAATATTTTTCCCTTTGCTGCAGCATCTCTTTTATATCTTCAATTGTGGTATTCTTTTTTAACAGCGGTCTGGTTCCTTTTTTGCGGTTAACCCTTTCCAGTATTTCTTCCGGGGTTGACTCCAGGCATATTAATACTCCATTTTCCTGTAGTGCTTTTATATTATCCTTATCCAGGATTGCCCCACCCCCGGTTGCCACAACCAAACCATTTCGTTTTCCCAGTTTTTGCACCATCAATTTTTCTTCAGATCGAAATCTAACCTCTCCATAACGGCGAAATATCTGGGTTATTAATAACCCGGTTACCTTTTCTATCTCCCGGTCCATATCAATGAATTCCAGGTTTAACCTTTCCGCAAGTTTTACCCCTACCGCACTTTTACCGGTACCCATGAATCCGATTAAAACTATATTTTTTCCCATTTCCACACCTTTTTCATATATTTATTGTAGCTGCAATAGGCTGCATTAATCTGAGTGAAGCTATCATTCCCAAACTTCTCCAAAAAGGCCCCGGCAATACCATAAGCCATCATAGCTTCACCTACAACTGCTGCTGCCGGTACTGCACAGATATCTGAACGCTCTACATCAGCCTGTTCCTCACACCATAAATCAGTATTAACACTTGTAAGCGGCTTATAGAGAGTAGGTATTGGTTTCATATAGGCCCTAGCCCATATTGTTTCACCATTACTCATCCCGCCTTCTAACCCCCCTGCCCGATTAGTCTTGCGATATATTCTTTTATCCTGGCTAAAAAATAGCTGGTCGTGTACCCTTGAACCCGGGATGCCAGCATTTTCTATCCCTTCACCAATCTCTACTGCCTTGATAGCAGGTATACTCATTAATAAGCTGCTAATCTTTCCATCGAGTCTTCTATCCCAGCTGACATAACTGCCAAGTCCTGGAGGCACCCCTAATACTCCAACTTCAAAACTCCCTCCCAGAGATTCTCCGCTGCTTCTGGCCCGGTCTATTAGTTCTTTTATTTCCTCTTCACCGGTTTTATCAAAACAGTGCATATCTGAAGCATCAATTATGCTATTCAGCTCTTTATAGTTGTTTAATTCAAATTTGGCAGCCTTAACAACTGCTCCACCAACAGATACTACCTGGCTGTATATATATATACCAAATTTCTCTAACAGCATTTTAAAAAAAGCTCCGGCTGCAACCCGCACCGCTGTCTCCCTGGCACTTGCCCTTTCCAGTATGTTGCGCATATCAGGTTGGTTATACTTAATAGCCCCGGGCAGATCAGCATGCCCCGGACGGGGTCTTTTTACCGCTCTTTCCTCGATCCTGCTGCACTCACCGGTATTCATGGTTTCCTGCCAATTTTCATAATCTTTATTCCTGATCAGGAAACTTATAGGACTTCCCAGGGTTTTCTGGTCTCTCACCCCAGAAAATATCTCTACCTGGTCATTTTCTACAGCCATTCTACCCCCACGGCCGTAACCCTTCTGCCTCCTCTGCAGCTGTTCATTGATATATTTTTCACTAATTAATATACCTGAAGGCATACCTTCTATGATTCCTATAAGGCCTTTGCCATGTGATTCTCCTGATGAAAGAAATTTGAGCAACCACTAATCCCCCCTATTTTTTTTTAATATATCCTCCCCGAAAATATTTGGGTTCCATGAACACTACAAAAGCATGGGGATCTTTTTCATAAATTCTATCAGCTACCATGCCTGCCATATTACGTTTAATAACAATACTGAGTACCAGTTTGGGACCCGCCTTTCCTATTGCTTCCCATGAGGTTACCGGAAAACCCTCATCCCTTAATTCATGGATAATATGTAGATGTTCCCGGTCGATTGTGGCTTGTATACCACGGTATCCCAGGGCCAGCTTTTCCTCAATAATACTTCCAACTAATACCCCTAAAGCAAACCCTGAACAAAAAACGATTAGTTTAATCGGGTCATTGAGGGCTCCGATCACCAGGGCCAATGCCAGGGTGTATACCAGTATTTCAAAAAAGCCAATGACTGCAGCCGGTATTTTGCTGCCGCGTATGATTAAAATAAAGCGAATAGTACCCAGGGAAACATCTATTATCCGGGCGAAAAATATAAATAATAATTCCAGGGTTAATAGCATTGTACTTCTCCTTTTTACCAGTTTGCAGGAGGTTCTTCTGATACTCGAACTCGACCTGCCACTGGATTTACAATAATATACCTTTTTACCTTGGCCCTGTTTTGAATGGTTACTGTACCACCCCCACTGGGCGCACCCGAAGGGGTGAAAATGCAGGATGGTTTCCCTGCATAACTGGTGGTAAAGGTTGTGGTCCCGACATAATTAATTCCGGGATTAAGCCAGTAAGTTGAATCATATTTATACCTGGTGCTCTCGGTGTAGAACATTACCGCTTTATTATCGCTGCTGTATACTGCTTCCTGTCTGGCCAATCGTAATACAGCTGCTATTTGCTGAGCATCAGTATTTAGTTTAGTATTCTCATGGACCCGCTTTAAACTTGGTACTGCTAAGATCAATAGTAGAGAAAGTAGAGCCAATACGATTGATAATTCTACCAGGGTAAATCCTCTGCTATTTTTGCAGTTTATGGCACACCACTTCTTTCATATAATCAACCGGGGGTTCTATTCCCAATAATATCTGTAGGGTTAAGGCTCCCTGATATACCAGCATTGATAGGCCATTTATGGTTTTTAATCCCTTTTCTTCTCCCATTAATAAGAATCTGGTTTTCAGGGGATTATAAATCACATCACATATGACTGTTTCATCAAGTGTTTCTAATGATGAAACCGGGGATTGTTCCACATCAGGATACATCCCTACAGGAGAACAATTAATAATAATATTAGCATTCCTGCTTAATAATATAAATTCTTCTTCATTCATAAACCAGGCATTAGTACTTATCGCAGCAGCTGCTGCAATAAAATCTGCCAGGTTTAAAGCAGTTTCATAATTTATATCCAGAAAGTCAATATGTTCAACACCTCTGTAGGCTAATTCATAAGCAATCGAACGTGCTGCTCCACCTGCTCCAATTAATAATACCCGCCCTTTTATTTCAACATTGGCCTCTTCAAGGGCGCCTATAAAGCCCCTGCCATCAGTATTATATCCTACCAGCTGTCCATTTTCATTTTTTATGAGATTTACTGCTCCACATGTTCTGACCTCATCCGATATTACATCCAAATATTTTATTACTTCTTCCTTAAACGGAATAGTAACATTTACCCCTCTAATATTAAGTTTCTTCAGAGCTTTAACTGCATCCCCCAGATCACCGGGGTTTATTTTAAAGGGCAGGTAGATACAGTTAATGCCCATTTTCTGCAGTGTCATGTTATGCATAAGTGGTGAAAGACTATGCTCTACCGGGTTGCCAAATAAACCAAGAAAGACTGTTTCTGCATCAATAAACATAATAATAACCCCTAATCAAGTATTTTTAAGAAATATCCCTTTGGGTAAAAAAACAAACCGGGTTTTTTATTCGAAATATAATGTGTACTGTTGTTTTAAACCTGAAGGATTTTGCGTAAATCGCAGATAGCTTTTATCCCTGATTCCCTCCTGAAATTATGAGCCGTTTCTTTAATCTGCGCCGCACAAAATATTCAAATGTACGGGAAACCTTGGTTCCTAGAAATTCCTTTTTATTTAATGGTCTTACTAATATAGTGAATAATCCTGCCCTGTTTCCTCCCAGTATATCAGTAAATATCTGATCCCCGATAACTGCTGTCTCCTCCGGTTTGACTCCCATGAGAGATATTGCCCGATAAAATGCTCCCCGGCGGGGCTTTTGAGCCCGGTGAATATAAGGTATTTTAAGGCTCTTAGATACAGATAAGATTCTTTTTTCCCCATTGTTAGAAAGGATGCAGGCTTTAAAGTTTTCCTGTTTTATAAATTCAAACCACTCAAACGTTTCTCTACTAATGAGATTGCTATT
>CAYZYO010000106.1:0-7287 GCA_964482585.1 uncultured Syntrophomonadaceae bacterium
GGCGGAGGCAAAGTGGCTGAATGCGGGCTGTTTTTTGTTTCCGGTATGAGGTGGGTTAGGATTGCGTAGAACGGTGCCAGGTGTTAAGTTATTAAGTCATTTGTTGGCCAGATTACAAATCTGGTTTTTTTGTGTCGATGATTAGGGACTTATGCTTTAGGGTTTCGGGGGAAATGAGAATTATTTGGTGTTTGATGATGGAAGAAAAGTTTAGAGAGAGGCTAATAAGTTTGGTATAATATAATTAGATTTTTTTTTGCTGGCATTTTAAATTATGGAAAACCCTCATCTTATAAGTCTTTTACCTGTCGCTTAAGCAGCTATTCCAGGAGCAAATGAGG
Source organism: uncultured Syntrophomonadaceae bacterium (assembly GCA_964482585.1). Lineage (GTDB taxonomy): Bacteria > Bacillota > Syntrophomonadia > Syntrophomonadales > Syntrophomonadaceae > CAYZYO01. The sequence goes on from CAYZYO010000106.1 coordinate 342, forward strand.
TTATTTTACTTTTTTATCATAACTTATGGGAATAATATAGTTATTTTGCTAGGGGGGTATTAATAATGAAAACAAGGTTTATTATTCGACAAGGGGATATTACCCAATGTGAGGTTGATGCTATAGTAAATGCCGCTAACAGCTCATTATTGGGGGGCGGTGGTGTTGATGGAGCTATACATAGAGCAGCCGGTAGTCAACTTTTAGAAGAATGCAGAAAACTAAAGGGATGCAGAACCGGGGAAGCAAAAATAACTAAGGGCTATAATCTGCTGGCAAAATGGGTTATTCATACGGTAGGTCCTGTTTGGCGAGGAGGCAGCAACGATGAGGATAGACTGTTGGCAGCATGCTATAAAAATTCGCTCGATTTAGCCGTTAAGACAGGTGTAAAAACCATAGCATTTCCATCTATAAGCACCGGGGCTTACCGGTTTCCCTTAGAAAGGGCGGCCAGGATTGCAGTTAGGGAGATAACTAAATTCCTGGAAAGTGACTCCGATATCAAGCAGATTATTATGGTATGTTTTGATAAAGATACTTTTGAAATCTATAACCAGGTTGCTCATGATTAATTTAACTGATATTATTAATTTTCTTCCAGATCCAACCCTGATTAATCAAGATGGAAAGGTTACAGCGTAGAACCAGGTTATAGAAGAAATGACCGGGGTTAAAGCAGCAGACAGGCTGGGTAGGGGGGATAAGGATTATCATCATATACGGAATCAGCAAAATTATAATGTTTACGGTAAAAGACCTATAAAACAGATTTTATATTACATAGTGGAGGAGAATACATGCAGAATATGACAAAAGAAATAATAGAAGGTTTTACAGATGAATACAGTAAACTTTGTGTTGAAAAAAGCTTGATAGACAGCAGTCTATATGGGTTGTATGGGGTGAAGCGTGGACTTCGAGATAAAAGTGGGAAAGGTGTCCTTACTGGAATAACCAATATTTCCTTAATTCAATCTAGTGAAGAAATTGATGGGAAAAGTGTACCTTGTAATGGTAGACTCTATTACCGGGGCTACAATATTTTTGATTTAATAAATGGCATTGTTAATAACAAACGCCTTGGATTTGAAGAAATGACCTATTTGCTTTTATTTGATATGCTGCCCACTAAAGAACAGCTGAAAGCGTTTAAAGAAGTTTTATCAGGTTGCAGGGACCTGCCCAAAAATTTCATTAAAGATGTAATTATGAAAGCTCCTACTAAAGATATAATGAATTCTGTAACCAAGAGTATTCTTACCCTGGCTTCTTATGATGACCGGGTATCAGATTTATCAGTTGATAATGTATTAAAGCAATGCCTTACACTTATTAGTGTTTTTCCCAGGCTGTGTGTTTATGGCTATCATGCCTATAATCATTACGAATGTAATGAAAGCCTATATATTCACCGACCTGATGATAAGCTTTCATCAGCTGAAAATATATTAAGAATGTTAAGGCCAGATAAAAAGTATACCGAACTCGAAGCCAAGGTGCTTGATACATCATTAATACTCCATATGGAACATGGTGGGGGAAACAATTCTACATTTACCACCAGGGTAGTGTCTTCTTCGGGCTCTGACACCTATTCAGTTATCGCTGCAGCCTTATCATCGCTAAAAGGCCCAAAGCACGGAGGAGCCAATAATAAAGTCGTAGAGATGGTAAAAGACATAAAATCAAATGTTGCCGACATAACCGACGAAGAAGAAGTGAAGTATTATTTATATAAAATATTGAACAAGGAAGCTTTTGATCGTTCAGGTTTGATCTATGGCATGGGACACGCGGTTTATTCCATTTCTGATCCCAGGGCACTGATATTTAGAGGATTTGTAGAAAAACTAGCTGAGGCCAAAGGCAGAAGAGCTGATTTTGAGCTCTATTCTATGATCGACAGAATTGCTCCCCAAGTGATAGCTAAAGAACGGCCAATCTACAAGGGAGTTAGTGCCAATGTTGACTTTTATAGCGGGTTTGTTTACAGCATGCTGGGTATTCCATTAGAGCTGTATACTCCTATCTTTGCTATGGCTAGAATTGTAGGCTGGAGTGCACACCGATTGGAAGAACTTATTAATGCTGATAAAATAATAAGACCGGCATATAAAAGTATTGTTACATTCAAAGAATATGTAGATATTGATGGACGGTAATCCCGATTAACAGTATTGGGGGTTAATGTTTTACTCAGCTGGTTAGACTAAAGCTGCTAGACAAGGTAAGAGTCCTGGATTCTGGAGCTGTGACAAAAAGTAGAAATAGCCAGGTAAGCTATAAGTGATTATTTCATTTGAGTTTAATATTGGTCAGGTACTGTGTGTCAAATAATAAGTGAACAGTAGTTTAGGTTTGCTGGATATAATTAAGGACCGCATCATTTCGATTGCGGTTTTTACTTTTAATTTATTACAAAAGGTAATTATATCTATTGATAAAGATTAATACGAAAATAAACGCTTAATGTAATCACCTTACTTTAGATAAGTTGGCCATGCACTGGCGTTTTGGTAAAACCCCAGCATCCGGACAGAACCGTAGAGGTGACTTCAGTCTCCGGTTTGATAATTTATCTTAAGGCAAAATCAAAGGAGCTAAAGAATCTGCGCTGAAGCTCAGAACATGTTTTTGGGTTATACAAAACCCTCAATTAATAAAAGCCAGGTGACTAGCAGGTGTTTTTTTTAATGGGATTGATTATTGGATCCTTTTTAAATGTGATTATTTATCGTATTCCGGGAGGAGAATTAGTGGTTTGGCCCGGAAGCTATTGTGTTGCGTGCGGGCGACGGTTAAAGGCCCTGGACTTAATACCGGTGCTCAGCTACATATTACTCAGGGGCCGATGTCGGTATTGTTCTGAGAGAATTTCGATACGTTATCCCTTAGTGGAAATTCTCACAGCAGTCCTATTTTTGTTAGTTTATTGTAATTTCGGTTGGACTGTACACTCCCTGGTTGGAGTTATTTTTACCTCTGTTCTAATAGTTGTATCTTTTACTGATATTGAAAAGGGCATAATTCCTGATTCTATCACCTATCCTGCTGTTATAACCGGATTATGCCTGAGCATTTTTACTATTGGGCCCAAGGATTCTATTGTTGCTATGTTAGTATTCGGAGGTATGTTTTTGTTAATTGCCATAGTGTCTAAAGGAGGCATGGGAGGAGGGGATATCAAGCTGGCAATGGTGATTGGCGCATTTGTTGGCTTACAGGGTATCTTTCTGGTTTTTATTATCTCTTCGTTACTGGGTGGATTGTGGGTAATATTATTACTGATGCAGGGTAAAGCAGAACGAAATACAGCTCTCAAATTTGGTCCGTTCCTGGCTGTTGCAGGCTGGTCAGCTTGGATGTACAACCCGGTAATTATGGCCTTTTATTTGGGGCTATTCTTTTAATGGATATCAAGTATGTTAGCCTTAGCCATTTTTTTTAAGGGATGTAATCTTTATACATATACCATAAATAGTTATTTATATTGAGCGAAATTAGATAACTGGAATAAGACTTGTATTAGTATGAATAACTTGCCTGGTACCTAGTCATTGCAGGATTTTTAAAAAAAGTATCGAATAATAAAAGTGTTTGATAATGGAAGTGACTGGTAAAATTAAAGTCATGGGGTACATTTATTATTATTATAACAGCAGGATAGTTCTGATGACCTTTTACATATGGAAAAACATCCTGGTGCCAGAAAATAACAACTAAAATCTGGAGGCAGATATATGGAAAAAGATAAAAGATCAGGAAAAAAAGTTTATAGCAGAGTTTTAAACTCTATTGGTATTGCTGTTTGTATTTTTTTAACTCTAATTATTATAGTTAACGGCACAATGATTGTGAAATCCTATATTCATCCGCATAAAGTGCCGGATTTTATGGGGTATAAACCTTTTATAGTTTTGTCGGGATCTATGGAACCTGCGATTTTAACCGGGGACATTGTATTGACCAGGGAAACTACACCTGAGAACATAGAAAAAAACGATATTATCACTTTTCGTACTGACAAGAATGCGGATACTGCAGTCACTCATAGGGTTATTGAAGTCGTGACTGAAAATGGCACAATATCGTTTTTCACTAAAGGTGATGCTAATGTAGGTACTGATGCCAGTATAGTAACGGCAGAGATGCTGGAAGGCAAATACCTGGGGCGGATGGGCGGAATAGGTAACTTTGCTATGTTTTTGCAGACCCCTATGGGTTTATTGATATTTGTGGTAACTCCTTTGTGTTTATTTATAGTATATGACATTGCATCCCGCAGCCGGCGCGCCAGGAAAAAAGAGAGCAGGGAAGCAGAGCTGGAGGCGGAACTGGCAGCCTTAAAAGCAGCCCAAAAGGATAATAACGAGGCGGAAGCTGAAAAAGATAAAACCGATTTAACAACCTGATAGGAAATAATAGTTTGGCTTATATAAGAGAAAAAGCAAGCTGCGCAGAACGGCTGGATAGAATATCTTCTAGAGGCCAACAAACTGCTGAGTTAGATATCCCAGAAAATATAAATAGTAACATATAAAGATTGGAAAAAAGAATTAGGTGTCAAAATGAAGAAATAGCACTTTTAGAATTTCTGACAATGCCTTAATTTTTTGGGCCCCGGTACATCATTGCCGGGGTTTTTTTTGTGAACTCAGGGCACAGAAATTACCTAATAATATTATGACTACCCTTAACATGCAAACGTTTTTATAACACTAGAAATGTTGCATAAAGGATTCATGATAAAAAAAATTCAACATCATTGAGTAGACTTATTGCAACCATTTTCTTTAACCAATACTAGAACATATTCAGTACAGATTATTTTCTTGAATTTCAAAATAAAGTAAATAGGGACTTCAAATTTGTTTATAGATTATTTGCTAAAGACTTTAATTACATTGGCATATTATTTGCAAAGTAAATTGATAAGGATGCACCGATAAAAAAGGGGGGAAAACGATAAAGGTGCACCTATAGAACTGCAAGCGAGGCGCAGTCATCATATAGATAGGCCATGGTATAGAAAAAAGCATCTTGCAGAATAAATTTATATTTCCATTTGTTGTGGGAGGGAGATGAAGATTATGGAGAAATGGGAAAGATTAGACCGTATACCTGCACCTCATTTTATACCAGTATTTGGGCCCCTGAGCGGTTTAAGAGTATTAATGGCAGGTAGCATTGTTGCAGGTCCCTTTGGAGCTCAGTTAGCTGCCGACTTTGGAGCGGAAGTAATTCATATTGAGTTACCTCAAATAGGGGATACCTATCGTACCCAGAAACCGCAGATATTAAGTGAAGACGGTTTAAGAGGTATGTCTGCTGCTTATTGTCAAAAGAGAAATAAATTGAGTTTTAGCCTCAATACCAATTTAAGAAGACATCCCGAGGCCAGGGAAATATTTTTTTCACTCATTAAGCAAACTGATGTCTTCGTTGAAAACATGGTTTGGCTTGACAAACTTGGTATAAATTCACATGAATTATTGAAGATTAATCCTAAGCTAATTATCATTCATGTAAGCGGTTATGGTCGGCCCCAGTTTGGTGGTAACCCGGCTATATGTGACCGGCCATCCTATGATATTGTTGGCCTGTGCGAAGGCGGGCTGATGAACATGTGTGGTGAGCCGGATGGGCCACCTATGTATGCACAACCTTTTACAAATGATTATCTCACTGGAACATTTACCTTTGGGGCTATTTGTGCTGGGTATTGTCATATCTTAAAAGGCGGCATGGGGCAGGAGATTGATATAGCACAAGTGGAAACTGCTGCTCGTGTTCTTGATGATCACTGGGCTTCTTACATTAACCTTGGTGTTGAAAAGAACAGGGTTGGTAATAAGGTACCCATATTCCAGCCTGCTTCATTACACAAGTGCAAAGATGAGCGCTATGCCTTTATTGGAGCTTTTGGTGAAGCCGCCTATTACCGTGCTATAGATGGGCTTGGTCTATCCCGCGACGAGTATGGATGGGAAGAGTGCGGGCGGTCTAAGGAGGCTGTTGACTCTGAAAAAGGCCAGGAATTATATAAGAAGATTGATGAATGGTTTGCCGAACGCACCGCGCAAGAAGCCCAAGATCATATGGATAAGTTTAAGACTCCGGTAGCTATTGTCAAGGCGCCAAAGGATATTTATCCCGATCAACACTGGCATGACAGAAACAATTTTATAAAATATCAGGTTCCGGCTATCGATAGAGAAATTGAAGCATTTGGCTTTGTTCCCAAGTTTATGGAAACTCCAGGTCAGGTGTGGCGGGGACAGGTAGATGTTGGTTATGATACCGAGAGGATTATGAAAGAACTCTTAAACTATTCTGACGGTGAAATAGATTCTATAAAAGGCAGGGGTATCATTGACTAAGTTTAATAACCATGGGGGTATAAGTTAACATTATTGCTGACATTTTTCACACGGTATCGCAATACTAAGGATAATGCGATGATGGAGCTTATTTCTAGGATGATATTAATGGTTGTTAAAAGAAAAATAAAAGTGAACGGAGGTAATATTATGGAGATTAAAAAAATTGGTGTGCTGGGAGCAGGTGCTATGGGGTCCGGTATTGCTCATGTTGCAGCTCAAGCCGGATATGAGGTAATTCTTTGCGATATGGACATGGGCTTCATTGACAAGGCAGTTGCAGGTATTGACAAGGTTTTACGCAGGAGTGTTGAAAAAGGCAAAATAGAACAAGCTGCCAAAGATTCAATTATTGAACGGATTAGTAAAACTACCAACAGGGCAGATTTAGCTGCTGTCGATTATATGATCGAAGTTATTGTTGAAAATGTTGATATAAAGAAAACCGTTCTGGCAGAATTGGATGAGATATTGAACCCCGATGCTATCCTGGCTAGTAATACATCTTCTATATCTATTTCTTTGTTGGCTGGTGCGACCAAACGTGGTGATAAATTCGTAGG
>CAYZYO010000107.1:0-1381 GCA_964482585.1 uncultured Syntrophomonadaceae bacterium
GCCATTCAATTTCACGGGCATATTTGTCCGGGTATTCTTATGGGTGTAAGGGCAGCGGAGTTTGCATTAAAACACCTGGAGGTGGACCCGGATATTGATGAACAACTGATAGCTGTAGTGGAAACCGATTCCTGCGGGGTTGATGCTATTCAAGTAATACTGGGCTGTACTTTTGGTAAGGGAAATCTTATTCATAAAGATTATGGGAAAGCTGTCTATACTATAGGAAGCCGGGAAAAAAACCGGGCAGTACGTATTGCTCAGAAATTCAGGGCTACTACCAGCCCCAATAGTGACCGTTTTCGTGAGTTAAAAATAAAGAAAAATCTTAATGAAGAGGAAAAAGCTGAAATGGAAAGTCTGCTGGGTGATATCTTTGAACAAATAATGAGCATGCCGTTTGAAGATCTTTTCAAATGGGAAGATGTACCTTTTGATTTTCCAGCTAGAGCTCGTATATACCCTACCATTCAATGTGAGGGCTGTGGGGAAGGAGTAATGGAGCCCAGGGCTAAAAAGACTGAACAGGGAATGCTTTGTCCTAGCTGTCAAATTGAATTTGGAGGTGTTGGGCATGTGTGAGGCCAATGTATATTTTCATCGTGGCGGTAAAGAAGAATTATTTATGGAGAAGGTTGCCCGCATAGTACCCGGAGAAGAAGACAATCTTTTTTTGGAAAGTATTTTTGGTGAACGCCGGGTTGTAAAGGCACGTATCCGAGAAATGGAACTGGTTCGTCATCGGATCATTTTGGACGATATTAGCGAAGACGTTGTCAGCAAGGAATATGAGATCTGGTTGGATCTGGACACGAATCATGGTCATTTTCATGAAGGTGAAGAAGTTCGTTTAAAACTATTCAAAGGCTATAATATGCTTCCTGATAAAGACTCTACTTTTTGCAATGCTAAAGCGTTTCTATTAGAAAATGGAGAGCAGAAAGAGATTCCGATAAATGATGAAAATCATGGGGAAGCGCAGCTTGTTCTTGGGCAGGAAGTGACTGGTCTTATACCGGTATTTGTTCAGGAGAGTAATGAAAAAGAACTTTACAGCAAATTACTGCTGGAAGTTGGACATCATCATCATCATGGGGTGAAGCCCATAGGGCTTCCATTAGAGATAGTGCCCTGCAGTCTTGGCCATGCGCGTATGGGAGAGAATTACGAAATTCAGGTTCTCCGACAGGGAAAAGCTGTTAGCGGAATTGAAGTTAAAGCTACCTATTCTGGTACTCATAATAAGAACTACCCGTATAAATTAACTACGAACGAGGAAGGAAAAACCAGCCTTTTCCTCACTGCCAGGGGAAATTTCCTGTTCTCGGTCAGTACTGATAATATTATCGGGGGATCCTTGGTTGCTGAACACCTATTGAAG
>CAYZYO010000107.1:1391-7000 GCA_964482585.1 uncultured Syntrophomonadaceae bacterium
GTCAGTACTGATAATATTATCAGTACATTTACTCTGGTAAAGAGTTTCTAAAACATTGTCATTAAAAAGTATTGACTTGAAACTTCCGGAGTTTTTTAAATTCTATTGTATAGAAAAAAGTTTTAAAAAGAACCGCGAAAGATGTTATTCTTTGCAGGAAATAAAAAATTTTTATAGAATAGATAATATTTAATATAATTAAGTTCATAATTTTAATATAATGTTTATTCGTTCAGGATTATCCTAAAATGTGTAACGAAGAATGAATTTTCCGAAAGGAACAAATTTTTTAATTCATTGTATAAATTGAATAAACACCTACTCTCCGAGCCCCTGGGTCTAAGGTAGCTACTATGACTCTTGGGCCGCCGGTATAGGCCAAGGTATAGTTGGAAACGATTATGCCTCCCGTGTTTGGAAAGGAGATGCTCAGGTCAAGCAAATGTTTAAGTGTGCCCTTGAAGGGTTCAACTGTTTACTTATTTGTATATCTGTGCCCAGCATCTTGTTGCTGGGCTTTTTTAATGCTGACGGCTTAGTCTGTATTTTGTTTTGAGGTGTGGTTAATGCATGAATTTTCTCTAATGGCCAGTATAATGGATACAATTAAAGAAACTGCTGTGCAAAATAATATTGCCAGGGTAACGAAAGTTAAACTTGTTATAGGAAAGTTATCCATGGTATTGCCAGATAGTATGCAATTTGCTTTTGAGGCCCTGGGCAAAGACGATATGTTTACCGGTGCTGTTCTGGAATTTGAAGAACGCAATATCAGCTGTCAGTGTTCAACCTGCCAGCATCTTTTTGAGGTGGATAGGAGTTACCGTTTTAGTTGTCCTCAGTGCGGATGCACTGAGGTGGAAGTTATAACCGGGCGTGAGTTATATATTGATTATTTCGAAGGAGACAAACAGTGATGGTACAAATAAAAATAGAAAGTAATATCCTAGGTGCCAACGAAATTTTGGCCAGGAAAAATCGCAATATTTTTACTGAAAAAAAGGTTTTGTTAGTCAATTTAATGAGTTCTCCGGGGTCAGGCAAGACTTCTATACTGGAAAAGACTATAGAACTCTTAAATGGGCAGTTGAATTTAGGGGTAATTGAAGGGGATTTATATACTGACCAGGATGCCCAGCGTATAGAGAAAAAGGGAGTTCGGGTTATACAGATCAATACCGAAGGAACCTGCCACCTGGACGCGGGTATGGTTGGCAAAACTTTTGTACATTTGCCGGTGGATAAGATGGATTTAGTTTTTATTGAAAATGTGGGTAACCTGGTGTGCCCGGCTGAATTTGACCTGGGAGAAGACTTTAAAGTTGTAGTAATTAGTACTGCTGAGGGAAATGACAAACCATTAAAATATCCTCTTATTTTTCGCGAGGCAAAGGCTGTACTGGTCAATAAGATTGATCTTCTGCCTTACACTGATTTTAGCCTGGAAAAAATCAAAGAAGATATTAGTAAAATCAATCCTTCAGCTAAAATATTTATGGTTTCAGGCCGTACAGGTCAGGGAATAAATAAATGGAATCAATGGTTATTGGAGGAGGTGAAACGCAAGAAATCTATATAATTAATAACTAATGAGAGAGAGATTTACTCAAGTTTGTAAAAATTGGGATTGTATATATATTGGGACCATTTTAAAAATTAACAAGTTGGGGGAATGTGAAAAATGCCTACCAAGCTAAGTAGACGCGACTTCATGAAATTGTGTGCAGGTGGGGCTGCGGCTATATCCATATCAGGGTTTCTGGCACCTTTTATGAAAGAAGCAGTGGCTGCTGGTGCTCCTCCGGTAATATGGCTGGAGGGTAGTGCTTGCACCGGCTGTTCTGTATCCTTCTTAAATACGGTGCACCCGGATATCGAAAAAGTACTTATGGAAGTAGTCAGCCTGCGTTTCCACGAAACAGTGATGGCGGCTTCCGGAGACCTCGCCATGGACGAACTTTTCAAGACAGTTGAGGAAAACAAAAAGAACTTTATTCTCGTAGTCGAGGGAGCTATCCCTACCGGCGCAGACGGCAAATATTGTATCCTAGGAGAAAAAGATGGACACCATTTAACCTTTCAGAAGCTGGTAGAGGAAGTGGGCAGTCAAGCTCAGGCTGTGCTGAGCTTTGGAACCTGTGCTGCTTTCGGTGGTATTCCGGCTACTCCACCCAATCCCACCGGTTGTAAAGGAGTTTCTGAGATAGTAAAAACTAGACCAGTTGTTAATATTCCGGGTTGTCCTCCTCATCCGGATTGGATGGTAGGAACCATAGCCCATATCCTGCTTTACGGAGACCTTCCCGAACTAGATACCTTCGGACGTCCCAAGATGTTCTTTGGAGGTATAATCCATGATAATTGCCCGAGAAGGCAGTATTTTGACAATGGTATATTTGCCAAGAATTTCGGAGACCCTGGTTGTCTACTTGAATTGGGCTGTAAAGGACCAATTGCACATTGTGATTCCACCACCCGTTTATGGAATAATGGGGTGAGTTGGTGTATCAAATCAGGTGCTCCCTGTATTGCCTGTACTGAACCTGAATTCCCGGGCTGGCCTATGTATGAAAGAATACCGGAAATGCCTGTAGGATTAGCTATGACTGCTACAGTTGATCAGATTGGTGGTATCCTTGGTGCAGCTACTGCTCTGGGAATTGGAGGACATTTGGCAGGAAATTTAGCTACCGGGCGTATTGGCCCTAAAAAGAATAAAGAAGAGAAAGAAGGTGACAATTAATGGCGCAGACAATTATAGTAGATCCTGTAACCCGAATTGAAGGGCATCTTGCCGTAGAAGTTGAAGTTGAAGACGGGGTCGTGGTTGATGCTAAGTCCAAAGGGATGCTTTTTAGAGGACTGGAGTTGATATTGCAAGGACGTGACCCTCGTGATGCGGTGCAGATAATGCAAAGAACCTGCGGCGTTTGCCCGGTTGCGCATGCTAGCGCGGGTTCGCTGGCTTTAGATGATGCCTTTGGAATTGAGCCTCCACCAAATGGGAGGATAATAAGAAACCTTATTTTGGGCTCCAACTTTATTCAATCTCATATTTTACACTTTTTCCACCTGGCGGCCCTGGATTTTGTTAAAGGGCCTGATGTGCCACCTTTTGTCCCCCGTTATGAAGCTGATTACAGGCTGCCGGACGCGGTTAACGCCCAAGCAGTTAATGCTTATTTAGAGGCGTTAAAGATGCGTGCTAAAGCCCACGAGATGACTGCTCTGTGGGGCGGCAAGATGCCACACCAGCAGGCTATAGTACCCGGGGGAGTTACTGAGATTCCTGATGCTCAAAAAATAATTGATTTTAAATACAGATTAAAAGAGTTGACCGCCTGGATAGACAATGTATATATACCTATTGTTCAGGCTGTAGCCGGGGCTTATGAAGACTGGTTCGATATTGGACGCGGCTCTATGAATATGCTGGCATATGGAGACATACCTTTAGAAGAAGGAATGGACCATGTTAAAAAGGATAAATTCTTCCCATCCGGTGTTTATATTGGTGGTCAGTACCAAGAATTGGACCCGGAGAAGATTGCGGAAGAAGTGAAATACTCATGGTATGAAAATGACGCTACTGGACTAAAACCTACTGAAGCAGTGATTACTCCCAATCCGGACAAGAAAGATGCTTATTCCTGGGTTAAAGCTCCACGCTATAATGGTGCAGCTATGGAGGTAGGCCCCCTGGCCAGATTGTGGATAAAGAAACAAAAAGATGTCATAGGCCTGGGAGAAAAAGCTTTTTCGGTCATGGGCCGTCATTTTGCCCGGGCAGTTGAGGCTTCTATGATAGCTCATGCTATGGACGAATGGGTTGGACAATTAGAGCCGGGTAAACCGGTATGTACTCCCCATGAAATACCGGCTTCTGCTCAGGGCATGGGACTTACTGAGGCTCCACGGGGTGCCCTGGGTCATTGGAACAAGATTGAACACCAGAGGACGGCAATCTATAATGCTGTTGTGCCCAGTACCTGGAATATGTCACCAAGAGATGATAAGAAACTAATGGGTACTATGGAGCAGGCCTTTATTGGTGCAACAGTAAAAGATCCCAAGAATCCCGTAGAAATAGTAAGAATAGTCAGATCATATGATCCGTGCCTGGCCTGTGCAATACATCTTATGACCCCTGATAAAAAACTGATCAGTAAGTTTGCCGTTAATTAGGGGGTGATTGAATGATAAAAAAAATGGAAACAAGGCATTCAATCTGGATCAGGATCTTTCATTGGACAAATATGATTTCTATTACTTTTCTGATCCTTAGTGGCTTCTATATCCATGCACCGGAGTCTTTTGCGATCTTTAAAAACATGGATAATGCCCGGATGCTGCATTTTGCCATGGGTTATCTGCTTACCTTCGGCGTGATAGGCAGAATATATTATGCTATAGCAGCCAAAGATGCTCATAATATTGTCTTTAATCCGGTAACTGATACACCCAAGTTTCCCAGTATGATTAAATATTATCTCTTTATGGCAGACAGCCATCCTTATTATGGCAAATACAATCCGGGGCAGAAAATGATGTATACCGGCTGGGTAGTTATGGCTCTTTTGATGATTGTTACCGGATTTGTTATGTATAACCCTAATGTTTTTATGGCAGTGGGTGGAGCCCTGGGGGGCTTAATGGCAGTGAGAGTAATTCACTATATAACAACCTGGCTCTTTGTTCTATCAGTAGTTGTTCATGTTTATCTGGATGTTTCTGAAGGATTACCGGTATTACTTTCGATGTTTACCGGTAAAATTCCAGCCGATTTTGATCATGGAACACACCAAGAAGCCAAAATAAGTTCAGGTAAAAGTATTGGTGCCTAAGGAGGCTATTCCTTGAAAAAGATAAAAGTAGTGGGTATTGGAAATCTTATAATGCAGGATGAAGGAGTAGGTGTTCATGCTATTAATCAGCTGGCAGAAATGGATCTGCCCCCGGGGGTAGATTTGATTGATGGTGGGGTTAACAGCTATGATTTACTGGATATTTTTTGCGAAGCTGACAAGCTGGTAATAATAGATGCCATGCAAACCGGAGGAGAACCGGGTACAATATACCAGGCTCCTCTGGAGGAATTGGGTTTGAAACCTGCAGAAAATGTAAATTCCCTGCATGAAATGCATTTTATTGAAGCTGTACAGATGACAAATCTTTTAGGGTACAATCCAGAAGTTATTGTCTTTGGGGTAGAACCGAAGACTATTGCGGTGGGAATGGAATTAACACCTGAGATTGCCAGGATACTACCGCGATTATTAGAGCTGGTTAAGATGGAAATTGAAAGATTGGTAGCCTGACATTGGTGTTTGCTTCATTTTCTACCTGAAAACCTGTTCTCAAAAAACAGCAAATAATTCCTTAGTCCATAGCGGGTGGGTTGCCAGAGACTTTATGGCAACTCACCTCTTTGGATAAAATCAATTTTGCTACCAGACCAACCGTCGCAGAAGACAGAGACTGCGACGCAAGGGAACTTTTTAACGCGGACTCGTTGCGCTCTACAGAGATGCATTTTTCGCAGTATATAGACGAGTTCTTTTCGACTACTTGAGTTATAGATTATTACGGCAAAATCTTCATGAGCAGGG
>CAYZYO010000108.1:0-6858 GCA_964482585.1 uncultured Syntrophomonadaceae bacterium
AAATCAAATAAACACAAATCAAACAGATCCAAATCTTGATCCAATAGTTTTTGCGCTGTTTTATAATCATGGCAAAGAACAGCAGAAAAACCCTCTTGTAAAAGGGAGTACTCAATTCCTGTGGCTATGGTTTTATCATCTTCTACCAGCAATATTTTTATCATATAAACCATCCTTTAATAACAATACCCTAAATATTATATTCCTATCTTTCATTTTTTATCGAAAATCAAAAGGTGCAATTTATACTTGCACCTCTGAAGCATTTTAAAGATGATATGCCGTTGTCTTAATCTTATTTCAGAGTGTTAATATCATTATTTACTTTTTCTATCCTGTCTGCATCAAATAGTATCTCCAGTGGTTGACATGACTCCCATGCCTTTTGCATCATTTCCAGGGCTTCTTTATCCACAGGGTTATCAGATTTAAGCATCATTTCATTGGCTTTTTGAAGGCTTTCTGCCCTTGTGTAAAATATTAAATAATCCGCGTTTTCCCCGCGTTCCAAAAACATTGATTCAACCACCATAGTTTCACTAATCAGGGCATCGTATACTAAGTCCATTTTATTATTAAGCTCTTTAACCCAGTTAGTAACATAGTCAGTAGTGCCTTCTTTAAGCTTAACTTTCAAGCATTGTACCTCCATGAATTTACCTCCTCATAAATAAATTGTAATAGAATTTATTCATATTATACTGCACTATAAGCATTTACTATCTTATACCCATTAACTCTCTAAGACACTAAAAACTTATAGCCAAATATAATTAAACCACCTAAAACATACGGAACTCTTTTTCATACTCACCCTGGTTCTTAATATTTATTCCGACCACTGTTTCATCATCCAGTTATTCTATTTGGCTAGCATTTCTCTAAAGAATTCCTGAGTCTCATCCTCATTATTCATGTTGAAGATAATAACCCTGTCATCTGTTTCAAGATAAATGAAAGGTGGTTTTTGGGTATCAACAAACAACTTCACTGGGCCTAGCTCTCTTGTCCTGAAATGACCCTTTAACTTTGATCCTAAAGCTGAACCGTTGGTTCGCATCTCAATAGTAGGCAATTCCTCCACCAACTCAACAGCTTCAATGGCATCCCAGGGATAAATATCTCCATACATACCATGTATTTGTACCCCTTCATCAATAAAAGTCACCCTGGTAGGCTGGGATGATAAGTACATCAGAATGCCAACAAAGATTAATGTGACAACGACAATACCAACAGGCAAAATAAATTGCTTCCATGCTCCCTTTCGTAGAATTCCATTTTCATCATAAATATTCCCATCGTACTTTTGAGCCTTAATCAATAAATAAACTGTTGAAATGGTAAAAAATACGATAACTGGAGTCATGCTGGGTTTTAGGCCCAAAGCATGCAGCAGGCCCACTACGATGAAAACACCGCCATTGACATAGGAATATATCCCCATCAGACGGCCAAGGCCTTCTGTATCGACTTTTGCCTTTTTCTCTTTTGACATGGTGTTATAACCTGCGATTAGGAAATACCATTTGAATACATGAACCGCCAAACCAATGGCAATAAAGAATGCACCCGTTGCTATATAAAACCACATGATAAACCTCCGCCCATTTTTATATTATTACTTTTATGGGCTCACCCTGATCCCCAAAAATCCTTTAACTATTTAGAACAAGCTTTGTTTTGGACTTTGTCATCACCTCCCCACGACTATATAAGAGGTCTTGTCACAGACTTATTATACATAGGCCATAAATAATCCTGCACCAATGCCCTGTGAATATACGATTGCAATCTTGATTTTACTGCAAGGAGTCTAATTCTCGTATCTAGAGGAGACTTTATTCCATAAATCTTCTCCCCATTCCAGTGATATTTAATAAATAGCCTGATTTGTGATTTTACCATCAGTGCAGTGACAGGAACAGCAAATTATGCCCGCTACGGAGATAAAGCAACTCCAAGCATCTGGCTCACCACTTTGGTAGTTACGTTTTTATGCGGAACTGCTGCAGCGTTTTTAGGCTTTTAAATTATTAATTATTTAAATAAAAAAGCAGAAAAATATAGGAGATGAATTAGATGAGGGACGAAGATAAACTATAAAATGTATAGCGAATTTTTCATAAATATAGCAATTATTCAAAAATATCGCATTATTGAAAGTTTGCTGTGATATACTTGAAAAAAACGAAACTGTAATGCGTATTGTCAGAATATTAAATTAATAGGGCTTGGCCTTTTAGATCAGTTATACTCTGGATATTATTATCACAGCTCCATACATAGAGCATACCCCAGAGGGATACATTGATCAGCTGGACGTCGACTCCATTGTTGTAAAGGGTAAAGGCATTGGTTAGTGGGGTACTTGACATACTGACCTGTTGAGATGTTATCATAGTATATTCCGATAGGTGAGAAATTATTGTTCTCACCTGAAGACTGGCAAATATAAAAGTACCAGATAAGGAGCAAAAAAATGGAAAAAATGTTTGAGTGCTTACTGCGAACGTTTTTTTCTTTTACTTTGGTGCAGTTTTGCATATTATCCAAGACTTGTGTATTCCACACATGTCTTTGGAAAGCTGCTGAACGGACACCTGGAATATGAAAATTGGGGCAGAGTATTATTTTACTGACCGTTAGAAATTATTAAAACCAATGCTCTAAAGGGGATTGGAATTTGAAGAGCCGATTAGATCTTAATTGTTGAGAAATGATTATCCGCTAATCTATCCAATGAGATTTTCAATTTGACCATTTTTCCCAATAGAGACTACTACCGTAAAAACTCAATGAAGCAAAAGGTGTGATGCGAGATGTATCTTTATCTTATTTTTTCTAAAACAGAGACTTGGTTGTCCAAGGTATTAAGAATATTTCTCCAGACAAAATACGTTCATTCAGCTATTAGCCTGGAAGAAACCCTGAAAACGATGTATTCCTTTGGGCGAGTGGATCCTTATAATCCTTTTTCCGGAGGTTTTACTCAGGAAAGTTTTAGAACAGGTATTTATATAAAAAACCAAAACTGTGAATGTCTTGTCTATAGAATTCAAATTACTGAAGACCAGTATGCAGTTTTAATGAATGAAATCTCAAAGTTTTTATCATCCAGCATGTCTTTTCGCTATAACTTTATAGGACTATTTACTGCGGCATTTAATATTCCACTCAAAAGAAAGAATTACTATTTTTGTTCTCAATTTGTTTCCGAGCTGCTAATAAAAATTAATGTATTGGATAGCTCAATTACTCCAGAATTGATTAAACCAACCGATTTATTGCGTCTGGATGCAAAAGAGAAAGTTTTTGAAGGCCTTACCCGAAAATACGAAGTCATTCCGCATCAAATTGCACAATGATTCTATTAGTTATTTCGGAAACCAAGGGCAAAAACTGCCGGTTTGGTATCCCAAAATTTCCTGACCAGTTACAAAACAAATCAAAAGACTTCTTCATTTACTATACAGATCCATTTTAATTCAATCTGCTGTTGATATTTGAACTATTATATACTCAATCTATTCAATAACAGCCGACTTATTTTCCATATATGACCTATTATCCATGTATTTAATAACATTATTGGTTTTTATTGCATTTTTTCGCCTTAATTAGACTACTTCCATTTCTCTGAATATTTTCCCGCCGTTTGGTGATAACTATATGAAGGAAATTTTGTAACGCTCTAGCACTCAGGAGTTTAGAGATATACACAAAAGTTTCCATAAGCTTAATTGCATTACCTAGTTTGGTAATATGAGTTGGCATGATATGGTATTGCATTTTAGAAAAGCTTATCCGAAAGGATCTTGCATGATTCAGGGGACCTTATGATTTACGCGGTTTTGTGCCTGGATAAGGGATTAGACACTCAATATGTCTGCTTTGTCACTTGTCCATTAAGATAGTAAAATGAGACAGCAATTTAATGAAAGGAAGATTACTATGAGAGATAAAAAGATGGCTGCAGCAGTATTATTGATAGTATTACTGGGACTTATAGGTTTCAATATACCAACCAAAGCTTTCGACCAAGCGCAGAGGGTGAACCAGCAGCTGGCCACCAATAGCTCTATTAATATTGTTACGAAAGATAAAACAATCGAACCAGAGACAGATAGATCAAAAGCTGTTAATAAACCGGTCAGCAATGCGATTTCTGATACTGACAACAAGACACCAGCTCCTTCACGAAGCGCGACAATTCGATACAGCAATCACCTGGATAGTCTTGCCAAGGTAGTTTATGGTGAGGCCCGTGGAGAGTCCTTTATTGGTCAGGTAGCGATAGCTGCAGTAGTATTAAACCGGGTTGAATCTGATAAATTTGGTAATACCGTTAATGAGGTAATATTTGAGCCCGGGGCATTTACTGCAGTCAGTGACGGACAATATTATATGCAACCTAACGAGATAGCCTATCGAGCAGCACAGTCTGCCATAGATGGGTGGGATCCTACTAATAATGCCATATATTATTGGAATCCAGCTACGGCAACTAACCAATGGATATGGAGCCGTCCTATCACTACTACAATAGGTAAACACGTATTTGCTCACTAATAAACGAAGCCTGCCCGCCAAACCTGGCAGGCTTCTTACATCCCGTTACGCGCACAAGAATGACATGGGACGTTTCGTTCGTCTTATTTCAATGGTCTTTCTATAATGTTCAATTTCCAAGCAAAGGATTTGCCCCGAAAAACGGCCGGGCAACAATACTGTTTCCACCAAAATAGAAAAATGATGAAATACCAAAAATCATAGCAGCCACAATCAAGAGAGGAACTATAATACAAGCAAGCAAAATTAAGACCATGTTCTCCCGTCTACTACCCTATTTATAAAATAAATGACTAAAACAAATATTGCCGCCAATACTAAAGAGGTTTTTACAGCGATTGTTGTTAAGTATAAGCTATTTAATATTAATATACTAAAAAGAACTGAAGCAATAAGCCAAATTTTTAAAAATGAGATTATTTTTTTTCCCTTCCGTATACTAAATGCGGTTCTTGAAACAAACCAAACTGTTACATTTGCTATCAAGATAATAACAAATATATTAATAATATCTCCCACTGACAATATAAAACTAAAATCAGGGGTATCTGATATGAAACCAGTAATTAAATTTTTAATTATGGCTATAACGACTAAGATCCATAATGCGCCAAGAGACATTCCTACAAAATCTATAATTTTCTCTTTGGTGGTTTTCTTAGGCATAGCATCAATTATATCATCACAGACTTCCTTATATCTGCCCCCCATTACCTTTTGAATATTATCGCCCCGTTGCTGTCCATCCAATATCAAGTCAATAATATCTTCTCTTACAAGTTCCTGGTTATATTCTGTTATATTAGACCCCCTTAGATAAACAATCATGTTTGTATAGACTTCTTGGTTTTCATCAAGAATTGCTTCTTCTCGCAGATTATTTTTCTTCAATACTTGCTTGGTCATTTTATTCATCTTCATTCACTCCCTAAGTAGTTGATTAACAGCATCATCTAGTTCTTTCCAATTCTGTCTGAACCGGATCAGTGCAGTGATTCCTTTTCCGGTTAAATGATAGTACTTTCGTTGCGGTCCACTATTGGAATATCGTAATGTTGCTTTTATCATATCGCTTTTCTGCAAGCGTAAAATAATTCCGCTATTATATAAATTTCTGTTTTGAACATATTTGTTATCATCAACCAGGATCCAATTAAAGCGACAACCCCAACAATGATAGCGACTACAAATATTAGTTTGTAGTACGGCTTTTCCTCTTTGTACTCATCATCTCCTTTAACCGCCTGTTGTTGTATATATATTTGAGAAAATATTAAAACTAATCCTGTTTAGTTGTGTTATGTTTTTTATACTTGTTTTTGCTTCATCCACTTATATTATAATATAAGTGGAGGTGATTTTATGTCAGGTAATAAGGAACTTATTACCGCTTAGGTTTTGGCTGAGACTCTGGATCTATCAGTGGAAACCATCTGGAGATATACCAGAGAAAATAAAATACCTTATATTGTATTAGGAAGTAAGAATTATCGTTATAAGTTGGCTGACGTTATACGATCATTAACTGACCCAACTGTGCAGGAGAACGCGGCGGAATGCAAGGAACAAGACCCTAACAAAAAACTCACTTACCAGGATTATCTATTATTGTCGGAAGAACCAGGCTACCGTTTTGAAATCCTAGACGGTATATTAATCAAAGAACCTTCACCCAATGTTATGCATCAATCTTTTTTATATCCAGAAACATTCATTCAATCCGATTTAGAAAATCCACCATAACCTCAACAAAAAAGGCCGACTTTTCATTGTGGATATTGTGCCCGGATTTAATGTTATCGATCAGTTCATTTTCGGGAATTAATACATGTGCCCGTTTTGCATCATCACCATCCATTGCTGCAAGTAAAACACCGTTCTCATCATACCTGGAAGTCGTATGCATTAGCACTGAAGGACATTGTATTCTGCCCAACGTTTCCTTTTGGTCGAAATTTTCAAACCATGAACCATCATAGAAGGTATCACCAAACCTCAAATCGTAGGAACCGTTATTATTTTGGATGCACCTCGTCAAATCAAAAGCCTTGTTCATAGCCGGGGGTATAAACCACAGGCGAAGTCCGTCTCCGGGATATTTTGCCATATAGCTTTGTGCGGCTGGCATCACAATTTTATCCCACCCATTCCCCCAAAAATTCCGCATATAGCTGCGTTCCAGGTAAAAACGAGTATAGTCTGTTTCTTCCGATTGATTTAAAAACTCATGCATCGTTTGAAAGCCATCTAACCATGCATACGTTTTTTCGCGCCTTTCTGATTCAG